>JBNMOS010000026.1:0-32982 GCA_051275435.1 Ilumatobacter sp. | reverse complement strand
ATCTGTGGCGAGTGCGGCCTCGCCGGCCAGCGCAGTATCTGTGGCGAGTGCGGCCTCGCCGGCCAGCGCAGTATCTGTGGCGAGTGCGGCCTCGCCGGCCAGCGCAGTATCTGTGGCGAGTGCGGCCTCGCCGGCCAGCGCAGTGTCTGTGGCGAGTGCGGCGCCAGTCGCAGCAGCGACCGATTCGCAGTCGCAGTCGGTAGACGAGCCGGCTGACTCCGACTCGTCAGATGACGACACCGAAGACTCGGCCTCGCCGGCAAGCACGGCCTCGCCATCGAGCGCGGCCTCGCCTGCAAGCACGAACAGTTCCGACGACTGACACTGTTCGGCTTCTTGCTAACCCGACGGCGTCTCTGAACTGAACAGCCCCCTCCTACTCGCCCAGGAGGGGGCTGTTTGGCATCTGCGATTGCAACTAACCTGACGGCCGAAGAGAACGCTTCTGCGACTTGATGATTTGCATATATGATCCCAACCAGATGGCCTCTCTGTGACGTGTTTATGACGTGGCCCAGCTCCTCCTTCATCCGCCGATGGGCACCTGGCCCGTCATGTGGGGCAGGGGAGCAATGGTGAAGAAGTCGAGCAACGACTTCGAAGCGTTTTTCGTGAAGAACTACGACAGCGTGCTCGCCACGCTCATCACGATTACTGGCGATCGCGAACGTGCAGTCGACGCAACACAGGAAGCGTTCATCAGAGCATCAGCCAGATGGTCCAAAGTTGGCTCATACGACATTCCTGCGGCCTGGGTGCGACGAGTAGCGATCAACGCAAGTCGAGATGGCTGGCGCTCGGACCGGCGCCGTCGCCGCCGTGAATCACTCGACTTTGCAGATGCGGTCCCATCGACCGCAGACGATGTCGTCGACAATGCCGCCGCAACCGAGTTGCTCGCATGTCTGCCGCGCCGCCAACGCGCAGCCGCGACGCTCTTTTACGTGGAAGACCGCAGCGTGTCCGAAACAGCCCACATTTTGGGAGTGAGCGACGGCACCATCAAGTCCCAACTCGCTGATGCTCGCGAACGGATGCGGCAGCACCTGGTGTCGAGAGATGCGCTCCAATGAACGACGATTTCGATGACGTCCTCCGAGCCCGCCTGCGACACTCTGCGCCGGCGGCGTCCTCCGATGCCCAAAACGTGCTCGGCCAACTCAAGCCAGCGATGCGTCACGCTCGCATTCGGCGAGGCGTTGCTATCGGTACGGCCACGCTGTCACTCCTCGGGGTTGGTGGCGTTGGCTTTGCGGCAGTCACCAACTCGCTCAGTCAAAAATCATCTGAACTCGACATCTTGATCGACGGCGAGCCTCTGCCGGAGCCGACCTCGCAGATTTCGACAACAACTCCCGACACGGATCAAACAGCAGATGATCGGTCACGCGAGGAACAGACCAACGTCGTCACCGCGATCAGTTCGTTTCCGACGACGACGATGGAAAGTGCTGACTCGACAACGACGACGGTTGCCGCGGCGGCCTCGTCGCCCCCAACACCAACTGTCGCATCCGCCGGGCCAACACAACAGGAGCCCACCGATAACCCAGCGCCCCCGGGCACAAATTCCGTGCCTGCCACGACGACCGAACAGCCTGTGCCTGCCACGACGACCGAACAGCCTGCGCCCGCCACGACGACCGCACCGCCGACGACCCAGTCGACGCCAGCGCCACAAGTCCAGCGCACAATTCAGAGCGACTGCGGTTCCATCACCGTGGCGCAGAGTAACGATTCAGTCGTGCTCGCCAGCACACAACCAAATCAAGGCTTCTTGACTGACATCAAGAAGTCCGGATCGGACGAAGTCGAGGTCGGATTCGACAACGGTGACGCCGAGTGCAGAATCAAGGTCTGGATCGAAGCCGGTGAACTACGAACTGACGTCGAGAACGAAGACGACGCAGAGGAAGATGCCAAAAACGAAGATGGCGCAGAAGAAGCCGAAGAAATAGACGACAACTGAACCACCTGTATGAAGCGCCTGATCCGCAGGACGCGTGGTCGGTTCAGTCGAACTGAGATCAGCGTCGGCCCCTTCTGAGAAGCGGTCTGCGAGATGTCGCCGGTCCGGTGGCGAGACGAACTCGGCAACACCTGCGAGTGGATTCGTGACTAGAAAATCTCGGTCAGGATCAACAGAGCGGCCATTCCGGCAATCAGCATGAAGACAAGGTTTTTGGTCCGTAAGCCGACAACGGCCGCAATTCCGAGTGACGCGAGTTCGATCGCATCGACATCGACGGAGGCGCCGCCGTCGCCGGTTACGGCCAGGTTGACCGTCAACGCAGCGAGAACCGCCGGGCCGACATTCTGGAGCGCGCGTTCGACCGCCGTTGGAAGCGAGCGATCGGCCAACAGCAGGATCAGACCTGCTCGGAACGCGTACGTACCAAGCGTGGCGGCCGCGAGGACAAAGAGGGCAGCCCTGTTGTTCACGGATTTGCTTCCTCGGAAGTTTCGAGGGCGGGTGCAGAACCAGTGATCTGTTGCTCCGCAATCGCACCTGCAACCACGCCGCAGATCGCTCCGACGAGAATGCCGAGGCGGTCGGACAGCCCGGCTGCCAGCAGCGAAACGAACCCGCCGACCAGCGCAGCGATACCGGCAGGCACACGCTTGATCGCGAAGAGCGCCAACCCGGCAAACATGATCACGGGCGCGAAGTCGAGGCGCCATGCTTCGGGAATGGTCGGGCCGATCACCATGCCGAGCGGAACCGCAACGTTCCAGGTCATCGCGAACAGCAGCATCGTCGTGAGGTAGTAGCGACGAAACGAGTCAGGATCTCGATCGGACCGAAGCACTGCGAGTGCGAAGATCTGGTCGATCAGCATGAAGGGCCCGACCCAGCGGAACCACTTCGGCTGAGCACGGAATGTCGGCGCGAGCGCAGCGCTGTACATGACGTGGCGGCTGTTGATGACGAGGACCGCTGAAATGATCGCCCAGAGCGAAGCCGTGCCCGCAATGGTGACCATCGTGAGCTGGGCGGCGCCGGCGAATATCAGGGGAGATGTCAGCGCTGCAGCCCAGAGCGGCATTGCCGATTTAGTCATCGCCAAGCCGAGCACGAAGCCGAACGGAATCGCGGGAATCAGCAAGGGAATCGCATCGGTTACCGCTTGCCGGTCAACACGGCTGTGGCGTTTCGGCGCCGTTTCGGTTTCCACTTGGCGAACCGTACGACCCGCGAATGGATTGGCATCGGTTGGATTCAGACACGGCTGGTGCGGGCGGCACCAGGCTCGGTTCTTCGGCCCTAGCCTGCAGCGGGTGCGGCTGATTTCTTACTTGGCACCTGGCTACCCGGCGGCGCTGTTCGAGGCATTCGCCGAACTGATCGGCGTCGATCTCGGTTTCGAAGTCGGCCGATCGGGCCCTGACCCTGCACTCGATCCGTTCGCCGCAGGCACTGCCGATCTTGGATGGCTGTGTTCGACATCGTTCATCGAACTCACCACCGATCGCACGCCATCGGTTCAGCAGGTCGGCGTCGCCTGGGTCCCTGACGACCCCGATGCAAACGGCCAACCCGTGTATTTCTCTGACCTCCTGGTGCAACCCGGCACAAATGCTGCCTCACTCGACGACCTCGCTGGCCTTCGCATCGGGTGCAATGATCCGGCGAGCCTGAGTGGCTATCACGCCCTGCGCATCGAACTCGATCGTCGCGGCCACGATCCTGATTCCTTCGCCGAACTCGTCATGACCGGTGGCCATCACCACTCGATCGACCAGTTGTTGGCGGGTGAGATTGACGCGGCGGTGATCGACTCGATTGTCAGGACGCGCCGTGCTCGCCAGTGGCCTGAAGTGGCGGAGCTGCGGATCGTCGAACGACTCGGGCCCTGGCCGACGCAGCCGGTTGTGATGCGTGCTGACGCGTCAGCCGACGAGGTTGCTCGCGTTCGCAAGCAGCTGCTCGACGCGAACAATCATCCGGAGATCATGAGCCTGTTGGCAGAGTCGGCGCTGGTTGGCCTGGCAGCGACCCCGGATGATCACTGTGCCGGCATTCGCACGGCCATGGAGCGGCTGAGCGTGCGACTCGATCACTGATTCCCGGCGGCGCTGGTCTGAGTGAGCCAACCCACCGTTGCTGCAACGGCACTACTCGGCCGGCGGCTTGGCCAGGTCACGGTGTATTGGCGGTTTGTTTTGATCGTGGGGCCGACCACAACCAGCGCCTCGCCGTCGAGGAGTTCATCGAGGAGTCCGGCCCATCCGAGAGCCACGCCTCGACCGAGCAACACCTGCTGCAAGACGCTTGGGTAGCTGTTGAACTCGACGCGCCGTCGGCTCGGCGTGAGTTGGAGATCGAACCTGTCGAGCCAGTCCGCCCACGACATCCACGGCCGGTCGGCCGCATCCATATGCAGCAGTGGCGCCGCGAGAACGTCAGCGGCTGCGCTCTCGGAGTTCAGGCCATGCGCAGTAGCCAAGCTTGGCGTCGCAACCGGGAACACCGCCTCGCCGAAGAGTGTGACCTCCTCGTGGCCCGGCCAGGGCTCGGCGGAGACGCGAACAGCGGCGTGAAACGAGCCGTTCGCGAGTTCTGTTTCGCGGTCGTACAGCCAGAGGCGAAGGTCGCGATCGCCAAGCGCCTGCTGCAGCGAATCGAGTGCCGGCAGTACGAGTTGCTGAGCGAAACCGGGCGGCATGGCCAGAATGAAGATGTCGTCGGTGTCAGTCACCTCTGAGAGGGTGTGCTCAATGGCGGCGAAGCTGACGTCAAGGCTGTCGGCGAGGGCCCGCCCGGCAGCTGTCAGGGCGACTCGGTTCGACTGGCGATCGAAGAGCGCGGTATCGAGCGCAGTCTCCAGCTGTTTAATCTGGCGGGTCACTGCTGGCTGAGCGATGCCCAACTCGCGACCTGCAGCAGACAGGGAACCGAGACGCGCGGCTGCTTCGAACACGGCAAGTCGCTGCAAACGGTCGACCTGGCGAACGAGCTGCCTCACGCTGCCGTTCCGAGGTGCAAAATCGTTGAAGTCATAACAACAGAGTATGGCACTCTGCCGAACGAGTGTCTGTCGTGATCGGCGGTTGACGTGGAAACTAGGGGTTGTGAACGCAGCGACCAAACAAGCCATCATGTGTTCCGCCGAGCGCGGACGGTTGCAGGTGGGTGGTCATCTGATCCACCCAATGCAGCTGCTCGAACGCCTGAGCGCTCATGTCGATGCGAACAACAGACAACGACTGTGGGAGCCACTTGATGTGCCGGCCGACTTGGACGTGGTCGGTGTCGAGCAGCGCGGACATGTCGTACTTGTTGACTTCAGTAGCGGCGAGCGGGTCGAGTTCGAGTTGTCGTCGATCTTGCAGCTTGTTGGTGTAGAAGGCCCGGCCCAGGCCGACATTCCTCGTCCGGCTCCACGCCCATGGACCTCCTGCGACACGGAAGTGCCACTGGTCGACTATCGGGAACTGTGTGACCCATCGACCTCGGATGAAGCGCTCATTGCAGCACTCAGCACGTTCTTTGAACTCGGCTGCTTCGTCCTCACCAACACTCCTGCAGAGGTGGGTGCACTCCGGGAAATCACACGCCCCTTCGGAAGAATCTCCGCAACTAACTTCGGCGAGCTCTTCGACGTACGCACCGAAGCGCGACCGGTCGACCTCGCGTACACCCCGGTGGCATTGTCGGCCCACACCGATCAGCCATATCGCGCACCAGTGCCGGGCCTGCAATTCCTCCACACGATCCTCAACGATGCCCCCGGCGGGGCCTCAACGATGGTCGATGGTCTGGCAGCAGCAGACGCCCTGGCCGAAGCTGATCCTGAAGCCCACGCAGTGCTCACGACCCTGCCGATCGAGTTTCGCTACGACATCGGATCGGACATGAAGCGCGCCGACGGGCCGCTGATCGAACGAGCTGCCGACGGGACGTTTCGACAGATGCGGTTCTCACCCCGGCTCGACTTCGCCCCGTATGTCGATGCTGACCTCCTCGACATCTATTACCGGGGGCGCCGCTGGCTCGCCGCAGCGCTGAACGACCCGACGCGCCAACTGAACTACCGGATGCGATCTGGCGATGTTGTCGTTGTCGACAACCATCGGGTCCTGCACGGCCGGACGGCGTTCGATCCGACTCGTGGCGATCGTCATCTGCAAGGGTGCTATATCGACCACGACGGCCCGCTCACCGCGTGGACACTGGCCTGGCGCCGACTCAACGAACGGAAGTAAGACGAATGAACGAACCTGCAACGACCGACGAGGACGTCGTCTCATTTACTGAGATGCAGCACGGCACGGCGGCCGACTACGCGTTGCTCGACGGATTTGAACGGGCGCATGCAGGTGGCTTAGCCGATCGTCTGATCGGCGTACTGGAACGGCTCGACGAATCGCTCGGCGGGTACCAGATCACCCGGCTCGAACATTCGCTGCAGTCGGCTACCCGTGCTCGCCTTGACGGCGCTGATATCGACTGGGTTGTCGCTGCGCTGCTTCACGACATTGGCGACGAGCTCGCCCCGTACAACCACTCGGCGTATGCCGCGAGTGTGCTGCGGCCCTACGTACGCGAAGAGGTCGCCTGGGTGATCGAACAACACGGCGTCTTCCAGAGCTACTACTACGCCCATCATCTCGATGGCGACCGAAATGGACGCGACGAGTTCCGTGATCACCCGTGGTTCGACCTGTGTCTCGACTTCTGCTCGCGTTGGGATCAGAACTCATTCGATCCTGACTTTCCGATTCATCCGTTGGACTCGTTCATCGATGACGTGCGAACGGTGTTCGCACGCGATGCGTGGGACACCGAGGTGATCGCGGCAGGCCCTATCGTGCTCGTCGCATGAACAACGACACCCTCGATCTCACATCACTAGCCGTCGGTTTCGTCGGCCTCGGAAACGTTGGCGGCAAGCTCGCTGGCTCGCTACTCCGGAATGGCGTCAACCTCACGGTACGCGACCTTGACGACGACCTCGTTGCTGACTTCGTCAGTCGTGGTGCACGGGAAGCCTCAACGCCTGCGGAGTTGGCAGCGACCTGCGACGTGGTCATCACCTGCCTTCCTTCGCCCGCTGCATCGGCTGCGGTGCTGGAAGCCGACGACGGGCTACTTGCAGCGTGGCGGCCCGGCATGGTTTGGATGGAGATGTCGACCACGGACTCTTCGGAAATCACGCGGCTCGGTGCGCTGATCAGCGCAGCTGGCGGCGCCGCGGTCGACTGTCCGGTGTCGGGCGGTTGTCATCGCGCCGCAACCGGCAACATTTCGATCTTCGCCGGCACCGACCGGGCAACCTTCGAACGCGTGCTTCCACTGCTCACCATCCTCGGCCGGCGGGTGCTGCACACCGGTGACCTTGGGTCGGCCTCGATCCTCAAGGTGGCCACGAACTACCTCGCAACCGCCAATCTGATTGCTGTCACCGAAGCACTGACGACGATGGCGGCCGCAGGCATCGACCTGGCAACCACGTTCGAAGCGTTCAAGATCTCGAGCGGCAACTCGTTTGTCCACGAGACAGAAAGCCAGATGATCCTGAACGGGTCGCGCGACATCAGTTTCACGATGGACCTCGTGTTGAAAGACATCGGGCTATTCCAGAGCATCGCCGATGAGGTCGGCGTGCCGTTGGAGATGAACCCGCTGATGATCGACATCTTCCGCGACGCTGCCGAGCGCTACGGCGAGCGTGAGTGGTCCGACAACGTCATCCGCCGTCTCGAAGACGCGACCGGCATCTCCGTCGTTGCACCTGGCTTCCCCGACGTGTTGCTCGACGACGAACCGGAAGAGCGTGGCGCCGAGGTCGTGGTCAGGCGATCCTGAAGAAACTCGAACCTCAGGCGTTCTCGAACGCCGGGTGTTCGAACCAACTGAGGAACGTTGTGATGTCGCCTGCCGTTGCCGATGACGCGGCACCCGACGCGAACGCGTCGGCGATCGAGATCTTGCCCGTCACGATTTCTGCCCAGGTGTCGCGATCCATGGTGACCGTGGCGTCGGCGCCTGAGCCATCGGTGAGTACCGCGACACCGCGCCGCACGTGGAGGCCGGCGCACGCGTCGGGCAGTTCGACGGCAACGTGCATCGTTTGGCCGGTACATCGCAGCGGATCGAGCATCACCCGGAGCGTGGAAAGCGCATCGCCCGGGTCGCCGTGAAGGACCGCCTCGCGATCGAACCGGTGAGCGTGAAAGCGATCGGTGTTCATTGTCCCGTCGAGGTGGCGGGCACGCGTGAGGCACCAGTTCCTGATGTTCGCGGCCGTCGTCCGCTGCGCAATCGTGCGGAGTAGGTCGGCCAGTCGCTGGCGGTCGGCTGCGCCTGACTCGGACTCGTCGGCAACGCGTACCAACCATGTGGCCATGTCGATCGCCCAGCGCAGATCGTCTGCTGCGGTAGCTGCCTCGATCTGGGTTCGGACAACGTCGGCGCCTCCAAACCCTGCAATGAGTTTCTCAGCACGATCCCGTGGAGGTACTGGGAAGAGGTTGGCCTCATCACCGTCGAAGAAGCCGCGCAGACCGGCGTGGATCTGACGGACGTGGTGTTCGACGACACCGTAGAACTGGGTTTGGAGGTACGACGCTGTGTACTCGGCAGGCAGTTGAACGAACTCGGTGAGTTCGCCCGAGACAAGACCCTTGTTGATCCCGCGCACAGTCTGATCCCACATGAACCGGACTGCATCGCTGCTGCGTTCGACTTGCTCGGCGACTTGGTCGCGGCCCGACAGTGGCGGGCCGTGGGCCCCGAGGAGATGCTCAGCGCCGAGCGAGGCGACATGGTCGAGCCCGCGCAACAGCACGCGTGGATCTCGGTACTCCTCGCCGCGGATCGCGAACACGTTGAACAGCACCGGCCACACGATGTTGTTCACGCAGACTTCGAGGTCAGGGAACCAGATGTTGACGGAATCGTCAGCGTCAGAGGGCGCCGGTGTGAACTCAACGCGTAGCCCAGCGATCGTGGCGTTGGTCGGCTCGACGAAGGTGTTGGTCGGTTCGATGAACCCTTCAGTGAACGGGCGATGCTCGGCGTTGCGGAATGCCGTGCCGAGGCCGACGTTGACGAGTGCATCCGGCCCGCTGTCGGGCAGCGTGATACCGAATTGGTGGATGAGGCCAGAGCGCGCCACCGGGCCGACTTCGGAGCCGTTCCGCTCGCGGTTGCCGACGACCCCGGCATGGCTCCAGATCGGCACGCTGTCGCCAGCTCCGGGAACAGCGGCTGTTCCGCCGACGTAGTGGAAGTGGGTATAGACGACCGCGACGACCTGGGCATCAGTTTCCGCTGCGACAGCGTTCAGCGCGTACTGCATCTCTTCAACACATTCGCCGGTGTCGATCGCGATGAGACCGTCCGGGCCCTCGATGAATGTCTGATTCGACAGTCCATTTCCGACCATGCACCAGACGCCGTCGCGTACCTTCCAGAGCTTGCGCTCGAACCGATCGCCGTGTGCGACGCTCGCACGATGCGCGAGCCCACCGTTCGGTGCAGCCACCGTTTCGGAGCCGTCTTGATGAAAGCTCGCGGGGTGCGATGTTCGAGTTGTCATCCACCGATCTTGACAGGTCGAGGCAGTGCGGCGTGCCCTGGTGATGCCCGCAGATCTGCGGTACGGTCCAGCGATGTCAGCAGATCTACAGAACCCGCTCAACTCCGGTTTCGGAATGCGCTCGACGCCGAGCGAGGTCATTGCCGGCGCCGAGCTCTCAGGCAAGCTCGCCGTGGTCACCGGTGGCTATTCCGGCCTCGGTCTCGAAACCACCAAGGGGCTTGCCGAAGCTGGTGCTGACGTGATCGTTCCGGCCAGACGCCCCGACCACGCGCGTGAAGTGCTTGCCGGCCTCGGCAAAACCAAGGGAACGGTGACCGTCGACGAGATGGACCTCGGTGACCTCGCAAGCGCAGGCGGGTTCGGTGAGCGGATGGCTACAGCTGGTCGGCCCGTCGACATCTTGATCAACAACGCAGCGATCATGGCGTGCCCCGAGACGCGGATCGGTGACGGCTGGGAAGCACAGTTTGCCACCAACCATCTTGGACACTTCGTTATGACGAACAAGATGTGGCCGGTGCTCGCCGATGGCGGTGCCCGGGTCGTCGTGCTTTCATCGACTGGACACAAGCTGTCCGACATCCGCTACGACGACCCGCAGTTCAACACCGGATACGACAAGTGGCAGGCGTACGGCCAGGCCAAGACTGCCAACGCCCTGTTCGCCGTGCACCTCGATGCGCTCGGCCAGGCCGATGGTGTCCGGACGTTCGCCGTGCACCCCGGCGGGATCATGACCGAGTTGCAGCGTCACCTTCCCCAAGAAGAGATGATTGCGATGGGTTGGATGGATGCTGACGGCAACCTCAACGAGCTCTTCAAGACACCCGAGCAGGGCGCTTCGACGTCGACCTGGGCCGCGGTCTCGCCGCAACTCGATGGGCTTGGTGGGGTCTATTGCGACAACTGCGACATCGCCCCGGTGGAAGACCCCGACAGCCCGTACGCGAGGTTCGTGGGCGTGAAGCCCTACGCGGTCGACGCCGACAACGCTGAGCGTCTCTGGGATCTCTCAGTCGAACTGACCGGCGTCAACGCCTTCGGCTGAATGACCTGGCCCTGCTGACGAGCGTCGATAGGGCCTGGCGCGGAACCACAGGTTGCACGCCCATTTCTGACCGGCACCGACCGGTGAGCCGCTGTGTAGCGATTTCGGATGGCGCGTGAAGTCGGCGAGCGAGTGGTCGGCGAGGTTGTGGAAGATCACCATGCGGCCGGGCTTGGCCTCGATCTCCAGGTTCAGCTTCGGAAAAATCGTGCTGCCACCCTCTTCGACGGCATTGAGATACACCAGGGCGGTCACGATCCGCTGACCGCCCTGCTCGGTTCGCTGGCAACCCTTGTCAGTGTTCATGTCGTACGCGTCGAAGTGCGGCTTGTACTGCTGGGTCTCGTCGTAGTGAACGACCTGCAACGACTCGGCGTGCGCGATTGGGATACCAACAAGGTCGCTGACTCGCCCGACAACGCCGTGGACCAT
This sequence comes from Ilumatobacter sp., assembly GCA_051275435.1. GTDB lineage: Bacteria > Actinomycetota > Acidimicrobiia > Acidimicrobiales > Ilumatobacteraceae > Ilumatobacter_A. The sequence goes on along the minus strand of JBNMOS010000026.1, from coordinate 21,954 downwards.
GGCGGTCTCGTCGTGCTTGACCCACGCGACGCGGCCCGTTCGCCCATCGCTCGTCGTTGCATCGCCGACAGCACTGACGAATGCCGTATCAAGCCGGCCGGCTGCGAGCCGGATGATGTGATGACGTTCGGCCTCTGTGACGAAGTCGTCGATCACATGGACGAGCGGGTCGCACGCGACCTCGTTCCCCAAGTCATACGAGTCACGCAGCCGCAGACCCATCAAGCCATCTCCTCACGCAGCAAGGTACGAACTTCCATGATTCCGCTGCTGAGCGGTGATCAGGAACTCGGCGCGGATCACAGGGTCGAGATGCCGCCATCGACAGGAATGACGGTGCCAGTCGTGTAGGCGCCGGCGCGGCTCGACAGGAAGATCACTGCACCGGCGATGTCTTGTGCGGTACCGATCCGCTTGCGTGGGTTCGAGCTGTGGACGAACTCGGAGCGCTCTTCGTCTTCGAGCATGTACGCCATCATCTTTGACGGGAACGGGCCTGGTGCGATCGAGTTCAGCAGGATGTGCTCGCCCACGAGATGTGCAGCCATGTGGCGCGTCATCATGTGGATGGCGGCCTTCGATGCCGAGTATGAGTAGTTGTCGCCGTGCGGTACGCGGATGCCGTCGATGGAGCCGATCATGACCACGCGTGCGGGGTCTTCGGCCGTTCCACTGGCCTTGAGCTGGGGGAGGAGCGCCTGGGTCAGCATGAACGGTGCCTTGACGTTGATGTCCATCACCTTGTCGAATCCAATGGCGGGGAACTCGCCGAGCGGGGCACCCCACGCGGCACCGGCGTTGTTGACGAGGATGTCGATCTGATCTTCTTGCGCGGTGACGGCGGCCACGAAGGCGTCGATGCCCTCGGTCGTCGACATGTCGCCGGGGATCGAGATGCACTCGCCGTGCTCGCTCAGCTCGGCTGCCGCGGCATCGCACGCAGCGGCCTTGCGGGCAGTGATGTACACCTTTACACCGTTGGCCACCAGGCCCGCAGCGATCATGTACCCGATGCCGCGAGATCCACCCGTGACGATGGCGACCTTGCCGGACAGCCCGAAGAGGCTGGTCACGTCGAGTGCGGGGTGGTCGGCGTTGCGGTAGTTCGAAGCTTCGGTCATGCCCCTGGTTGTAGCCGGTTGGTGCAACCCACGACCAACTGCACGACCGTGTCGACGGTGTCTTGTCATTTTGACCCGAAGGGATTGGGAGATTGGTGTCATGCTGGGACGATGGAGAACGACACTGTTTCTGTCCTCGAGATCGAGCGCAAAGCCATAGCCAACTCACGCCTCGTCGACACGCCGTCGCAGCCGCTTGGCGAGGGGCAAGTCCGCGTGTCGGTCGATCGCTTCGCGCTGACGGCCAACAACATCACGTACGCGGTGTTCGGTGACATGCTTGCCTACTGGGAGTTCTTCCCGACCGAGCTGCCGTTCGGCCGCGTGCCGGCAATGGCATGGGCCACGGTCACCGAATCAGCCAATTCCGACATCGCCGTCGGGTCGCGTTACTACGGCTGGTTCCCAATGGCGACGGAAACCGTCATCACCGCAACAGCGACTCGTGACGGCTTCCGCGACGACGGTCCGCACCGTCAGCCGCACGCTCCGGTCTACCGCGCCTACGTCGACACGAAGAACGACCCGATGTACGACGATGCGCCGGACGGAGAAGATCGCCACACGTTGCTGCGCGGGCTGTTCCTGACCGGCTTCCTCGCTGAAGAGTTCTTCGCCGACTCCGGTGGTGGCGTGGCCTCGGGCGAAGCCCCGTACTTTGGCGCCGGACAGGTCACCGTGCTCTCTGCGTCGTCGAAAACTGCGATTGGTTTCGCACAACGTGCCAAGGAACGCGGCATCGCTCAGGTCATTGGCCTCACGTCGGCCGGCAACGTCGACTTCGTGAAAGGCCTTGGCTTCTATGACACCGTGCTCTCTTACGACCAGATCGACGAGCTCGATGCGAGTGTCCCGTCGGTGTCGATCGACATGGCGGGCAACCCGACCGTGCTGGGCGCCGTGCACAAGCAGTTGGGCGACCAACTCGCCTACTCGATGACTGTTGGCCGCAGCCACCACGACGCTCCGAATCCGACTGCCGAGGACGCAGCGGCGCTCGCTGGCCCGACGCCGCAGATGTTCTTTGCCCCGACCGAAGTCGGCCGTCGCCAAGAAGAATGGGGTCGTGACGACTACGCCCAGCGATGTACCGAGGCGATGACCAAATTCGCCGAGGGCAGCCGATCGTGGCTGACTATCGACCACCGGACGGGCGTCGACGCCATGGCCCAGGCATGGGCTGACGTCCACGATGGCAACGTTGCGCCGAACGTCGGCGTCGTCGTCTTGCCAAACGGCTAAGCGGCACGTCGCGCGTTCCACCCGTACGCTTGAGGGGTGTTCGAACAACTTCCTACCCTCAGTGACCGCCGAATTGCCGTCCGGCTGACCGCTGACGCGTTGCGCCACGTTCGCGCAGGCCACCCATGGGTGTTCGATGATTCGATCGTTTCGGCAAGCCACGAAGGCGAAACCGGCGACCTGGCAATTGTCTTCAACAACGACCGCAAGTTCGTCGGCATCGGCCTGTACGACCCGGCTGGGCCCATTGCCCTGCGCATGGTTCATACGGGCAAGACAGCGACCATCGACCAAGCGTTCTGGGAATCGAAGATCAACGCAGCACGGGCCATCCGGCAACCGCTGCTCGATGCCGAGTTCGGTGGCCAGCCGGCATATCGCGTCGTCAACGGCGAGAACGACGGCCTCCCAGGGTTGATTGTCGACGCCTACGACACGACCTTGGTCGTCAAGTTGTACTCGAACGTGTGGTTTCCGCACCTCCGGACGGTCATTGACGCACTCGAGACCACGATGCGGCCGTCGTCGATCGTGCTCAGGCTCGGTCGCAACGTCGCTGGTGGCGAAACATACGGATTTGACGACGGTGACGTCATCGCCGGTGAGATCATCGACGGCCCGGTGCTCTTCACGGAAGGCGGCCTCAGGTTCGAAGCCGACGTGCGTAAAGGCCAAAAGACGGGCCATTTCCTCGATCAACGCCACAACCGGATGCGCCTCGGCCGTTTGGTTGCTGGCCGCGATGTGCTCGACGTATTCGCGTCAACGGGCGGCTTCAGCGTGCATGCAGCAGCCGGCGGGGCTCGGTCGGTCCACAGCGTCGATATCTCTGCTCCGACTTTGGCAGCGGCCGAACGGAACATGGCCCTGAACGCCGATCGTGCCGAAGTGCAGGCCTGTGAACACACGACCGAGGTCGGCGACGCGTTCGACGTCATGATCGCTCTCGCCCGAGCCGGAAAGACTTACGACGTCGTCGTGATCGACCCGCCGTCGTTCGCACAGAAGCAGTCGAGTATCGACGTTGCCGTCCGCGCTTACACCCGCTTGACGCACATCGGGCTCCGGCTCGTGCGCCCTGGCGGCGTCTTCGTCCAGGCATCGTGCTCCAGCCGTATCACGTCTGACCTTTTCTTCGCCACGCTGCTTGATGCCGCCGACGCGGCCGGTCGTGAGCTCCGTCAGATGGTGCGGACCGGCCACGACATCGATCATCCTGTGACGTACCCCGAGGGCGCCTATCTCAAGGCCGGGTTCTTCAACGCGCTGTAGTGCGTTGGTCGTTGGAACGGGCGGCCCCTAACCTGCTGCGATGGCATCGGTCCAAGCAAACGGCATCACCATCGAATACGAATTGACGGGCGAGGGTGATCCATTGCTGCTCGTTATGGGGCTCGGCGGCCAACTCACTGATTGGCCAGAGGGATTCCCCGAACAGCTCGCAGCGCAGGGTTTTCAAGTCATCACGTTCGACAACCGCGATATTGGCTTGTCGACCGAATTTGACTGGGAACCGCCGACCCAGGTGAAAGCCGTGATGGGAATGCTTGCCAAGCGGCCGCCAAAGGCCGGCTACCTGCTCAGCGACATGGCCAACGATGCCGCAGGCCTCCTCGATGCGCTGGGCATCGCATCAGCGCATGTGGTCGGTATGTCGATGGGCGGCATGATCGCTCAAACGCTGACCATCGAGCACCCTCAACGAGTCCGCTCGCTGACCTCGATCATGTCGAACCCTGGCGATCGCAGGTCGGGCCGGATCGCACCGAAGATCATGCCAAAAATCGCCCGGATGAAGCCACCGACCAAAGCGACGGCCGCCGACCGGTCAACCGAGATGTTCAAGCTGTTCAGCGGCCCGCATTACGACGCTGCCGTCCACGTTCTCCGCAGCCAGATCAGCGTCGAGCGATCGTTCCGCCCGAAGGGCACAGCGCGCCAGACGGCCGCCATCATGGCGAGCCCTGACCGGACCGCTGGCCTACGCCAAGTTGCAGTCCCGACACTGATTGTCCACGGGCTGATGGACAAGCTTGTGCTCCCGAGTGGTGGCATAGCAACGGCTCGGGCGGTGCCGAAGTCCCGGCTCCTGATGTTCCCCGACATGGGCCACGATCTTCCGGTGCCGCGACACGCTGAGATCGTTGCTGCGATCAAGCGCAACACGGATGCTGTCGGAGCGTCGCAGACGGTCTGACTTAGTCGCCGAGAATATGGCCGACCGGCGTCGCCCGGCGGACATAACCCAAGATTGGAGTGGCGCGCACGGTGGCGTTGGCCCCCTGCGGGATGGCGTTCCGTTCGCCGGTGCGCCACGCGTGCACGGTGCTCTGCGTTCCGTCGTCGACCGCAACGAACAGCGAGTAGCGGTCGCGTTCGATCCGCTTGCGAATGAATCGTGGCAGTGGTGCCACCTCGGCGGGGCGACGAGCTCGAAGCACGACTCCGGTGCGTTCGACCGTGCTGAACACGTCGGCGGCTCCGAAGATGGCCACGATCACCCCGACCACGATCGGGAGAATAGAAAGAACTGTGAGACCAGTCGCCACATCTGCGATCAGCCAGTCTTGCGCGGGGAACCTCTCGTAGAGGGATTCGAGAGAATCGCCGCGGGCGGTGTCGCTGAAGAACCGGCGGAGGCTGAGACCGACGAAGGCTGCGATGACGCCACCGACGAGCGCGACCACAGGGTGGAGGCCGTAGCCGAGGCGAACTGGATACTTGACGCGTACGAGTCGTGGCTCGCCACCGACACTGCTCCATGCGCGGTGATGGTCTTCGCGAGCGAGCGGAAATTCGACGGCTGCACCTTCCGCGAGGCAGGTGGCAGACGCGTAGGCCAACCGGCGGTCGCCGACTTCGAGTGAGCTTGCAGCCATCTGTCCGAAGTCGCCCTCGATCAGTCGTTGCCGAACAGCCAACCATTGTTGCGTCGCGGCAAGGCCGGCTTCGGTGTGCGTCAGCGGCCGCTCAATGGCATGGTGAACAACCCGATAGCAGAGGGCAACGATCCCGACGAGGATCGCTGCCGCCCACAGCCGCCGTTCGACTGAATCGATGACAGCTACCTCGGCATTGCCGTTGCGGGCACCCCACCACACGAGGGCGCTGAGCAACGCGACTGCGCCGGGGATGGCCAGCAGCCAGACGGGCCAGCGTCGAGCGACGAGGCCCGCGCGCTGTGCGTCGTCGGTGACCAAGGAGCGAAATCGGCGCCACCAGGAACCCTTGATGTCGACCGCCAGGAACCGTGCCGGGATTGCTCGATCGGTGGTGAACCGGGCCATCACATGTTGAAGTACCAGGCGTTCGTGCGGGAGCAACGCATCTCCTTCGTACGCAGTTGCAGCGGGGCGAACGCGCCCGAGGTCGTCGTCGTCGTCGAGTGGCGGGAGGAGTCGGAGCCAGCCTCGCGCAGCGAGGTCGATCACCGTGGCCCGGAAGCCCGATGCGGTCAGCGTTGCGTCATTCGTCAACAGGTTGACAACGGCGGGGGACTCGTGGCGCAGTGGACCAGATGTTCCGGCAGCTTGCGGGCGCTTCGGTGCGAGGCGATGCTCGGCGTAACCGAGTGTTCCAGCGCCAATCAGCAGCAGCAGAGCGCTGATCACTAGCCCCGATGTGGTCGGTGCCGCAGCGAACGCGTCCCAACCCAGGCCCACCACGCCGATCAACATTGCGACAGTGTTGCACCCGCAGGTGCTGTGTTCGCTCTCAGACTGGACAACTCGTCACGACTTATCAGTGTGCGGTCGGCGCAGACTGGCCGAGTTCGGTGGTGTCGCCCCGGACCCAGACAGTGCGTTGCGGGAACGGGATCTCGATCCCAGCGCTGTCGTAGCTGGCCTTCAGCGCCTCACGCAGCTCGCGCTGCAGTGCCCATTGTGAGCCAGGCGAGGTCTTGACGATCATGCGGAGTGTGATGCCGTCGGCGCCGAGGCTCTCGACGCCGAGGACGATGGGCTCGTCGAGGACATCCGGGGACCATTGCTCGGAGGCACAGACCTCGGTGGCCGTCGAAAGCATGAGATTTTTTGCCGCAGTGATGTCACTGTCGTACGCCACATCGATGTCGACCAGCGCAACCGACCAGAGTTGCGACTTGTTACCCACTCGTTGCACCTCGCCGTTCGGCACATGCCAGACCGTTCCGTCAAGGCCGCGCACGACGGTCGTCCTCAACGTCACCTGTTCGACCTCGCCGATCGCCTCGCCGAGGTCGACGATGTCGCCAATGCCGTACTGATCTTCGACCAGCATGAACAACCCGGAGATGCAATCCTTGACCAGGCTCTGCGCGCCGAAGCCAAGCGCCACACCCGCAATTCCGGCGCCGGCGATGAACGGTCCGAGGTCGAACCCGAACTCGCCGACGACCAAGATGATGGCAACGACCCAGATCAACACCGTGATCGTGCTTCCCACTACATCGGAGATCGACGTTGCCCGAGCATCACGCCGGGGGTCGGCTTCGGCGCCCATGATCGACGTCGGGTCGTCGATGCCGAATTTGGCCAGCCGTCGCGCTGTCGCGGTGCGATCGGGTGCCACGATGCGTGTGACGAGTCGACGAACGTAGCGCTGGGCAACTCGAGTAACGATCCACGCGACCAAGACGATGATCAGAACTGAGAGTGGCCGCCCAATGAGCCAGTCGACCAGTTCGGTCAACGTTTCATTCCCGTCGGTGGCTTCGAACACTCGCTCGCAGATGAACTTTGGTTCAAGGCCGCAGGCGTCACTCAGCGTTGAGGCGCTGTCGTCGGCGAGTTCCGGGTAATCGGTGAGGTGCAACACAACCCCTGAACGTACCCAGCAACAGCACAGGGAAGCGGGGATGCTCAGCCCGCTGGAGTCGTGAGCGTGACGAACGTCGAGCGCTCGGACTTCGTTGCGCGAATGCTGGTCTGCGACAATCCGAAGATGACTGTCACTGACACCGCCCCGAGTTCGATCTCGACCGATCCCGAGACGCAACTGGTCAACGACGCGCTCGACACGCTGCTCGCCGCACACGATCCCCAGCAGATGGACGACGTGGCGTTCCGCGGAGCACGCTTCGATGCTGGCCTCGCCTGGGTCCATTTCGCCAAGGGCGACGGCGGATTGGGCCTGCGCCCCGAGCTGAACCGTGTCGTCGAACGGCGTCTCAAGGCAGCCGGTGCCAAGCCGACACATCCGAGCACCTTCTTCATGGCCCTTGCCGGCCCCACGATCGCCACACACGCCGATGACTCGGTGAAGCAACGATTTCTCCGCCCGATGTTCACGGGTGAAGAGCGGTGGTGCCAGCTGTTCTCTGAGCCCGGGGCCGGTTCCGACTTCGCAGGCCTGGCGTGTAAGGCCGAGCGCGACGGTGACGAGTGGATCGTCAATGGGCAAAAGGTGTGGAACACGCTTGCCCACATCGCCGACTTCGGAATGCTCGTCACCCGGACCGACCCTGAGGCCCCGAAGCACAAGGGCATGACGTACTTCGCACTCGACATGCGCTCTGCAGGCGTCGAAGTCCGTCCGCTCCGTCAGATCACCGGCGAGGCCGAGTTCAACGAGGTCTACATGACCGACGTGCGTGTGCCGGACGCGAACCGCGTGGGTGCCGTCGGCGAAGGCTGGCGGGCAAGCTTGACCACGCTGATGAACGAGCGCAGCGCGATCGGTGGCGGCGGAGGAGGCGCACCAAGGCGCGGCGGGGCAGCCAACGACGCCGTTCAGGTTTGGGAGGCCATGGACGAGTCACGCAAGGATGCAGCTACAAAGGATCGGCTCATGCACTTCTGGGTTCAGGCCGAGGTCGGGCGACTCACCAACATGCGTGCGAGCCAAAACGCCAAGTCGGGCAACCCCGGTCCAGAGATGTCGATTGCGAAGCTCGCATACTCCGAGCTCAACAAGGGTCTGTACGACTTTTGCATGAATTTGCTCGGCGCCGACGCGTTGGTCGACTACGACTACACGTTCCGTCGCCCGGAAGAGTCTGTTGCAAGCGGCGGCGAAAACGGCCTGCGCTACGCCTTCCTGCGCGTCCGGGCGAACTCGATCGAGGGCGGCACCTCCGAGATCATGCGAAATATCTTGGGCGAGCAGGTTCTTGGCCTGCCGGGTGAGCCCCGCGTCGACAAGGCCGGTCCGTGGAACGAGGTTCCGCGTAACTGAGGTCGACAACTGTCGCTGTCAGTATTTCCGACGGTCCGAATGAATCAAGATTCAGTGAAGAACCGCCGATACCTTTTGTGGGCCTAACTTCTGTAAAGCGGGGCTCGCATCATCATCGTGATTCGTGCTGCAGGAAGCGAACGATGTGTCCGACACTATTACCGAAGGTTTCACACCCATGTCAGCTACAGCAATCCGCCTCGGCGTCGTCGGTACTGGTTACGTCGGATTGACCACTGGGGCGTGTTTTGCCCACATGGGACACCACGTTGTGTGTGGCGACATCGACCAACGCAAGGTCGACCTGCTGAACGACGGACAGATCCCGATCGTCGAAGACGGCCTCGAGCAGATCGTTCGGGATGCCCGGTCAGCAGGACGACTGGAGTTCGTTCTGGGTGCAGCCGCTGCAGCGGTGGACGCCGACATCGTGTTTCTGTGCGTCCCGACGCCGCAGAGCGAGGACGGCAGTGCCGACCTGTCCTACATCGAAATCGCGGCCGCTCAGATTGCGCCGATCCTCAAGCCTGGCGCTGTCGTTGTAAACAAGTCGACGGTCCCCGTGGGATCGACGCTCGCGGTTGAAGCGGTGCTCCAGCGTGACGACGTCTTCGTTGTGTCGAACCCAGAGTTCCTGCGTGAAGGCACCGCCGTCGGCGACTTTTTGCTACCCGACCGTGTGGTCATCGGATCAGCAAACCGAGCGGCAGCCGAGAAAGTCGCAGGGCTTTACGACAGCATCGACACCCCGATCATCATCACCGACCCAGCGTCTGCCGAAACGATCAAGTACGCCGCCAACGGGTTCTTGGCCATGAAAATCTCCTTCGTCAACGCTGTCGCGGCTATGTGTGAAGCCGTCGGCGCAGACGTCGCCGCCGTGGTCGAGGGGATTGGTTCCGATAAGCGCATCGGTCGTCAGTTCCTCAACCCGGGCCCCGGCTGGGGGGGATCCTGCTTTCCCAAGGACTCACGTGCGTTGGTCAAAATCGCCGAAGATCACGGCTACAACTTCTCGATGATGAAGGGCGTGGTCGAGGTGAATGACGAACAGCGTGCCCGCATGATCGACAAGGTCGCAAAGGCCGTTGGCCGCCACCATTCAAACTTGACCGGAATCACAGTCGGGGCGATGGGCCTGACTTTTAAGGCCGGAACCGACGATCTTCGCGAATCGCCAGCAATGGCAATCATCGCCGAACTCCGCCGCGCCGGAGCCAACATTCGGGCATTCGATCCGACCACGTGCGGCGATCTGTCGCCCCACCAGGAGCTTGCGTTAGCCGGCATCGAGCTGACTTCGGAACTGATCGACGTCGCTGACGGGGCCGACGTGATCTGTGTGTTCACCGAGTGGCCAGAATTCGCGGAGGTTGATCTCGAGAACGTCGCGCAGCGAGCAGGTGCAGGGACCACAATGGTCGACATGCGCAACCTGTTCAACCCTGCTGCTGTCAAGAATGTTGGTCTCGGCTACGACGGCGTCGGCCGCCGCTAATGCGCGTCGTTGTCGCCGGTGGCGCCGGATTCCTGGGTTCGCACCTGACCGACGCACTGATTGCCCGCGGCGATGAGGTTGTCTGCCTCGACAATTATGTGACGGGCCGACCCGCCAACGTTGCGCACCTCGTCGGCAACCCGGCATTCACTCTCGTGGAGGGCGATGTTGTCGCGTCGTGTCACGTCGACGGACCTGTCGACGCCGTGATGAACCTTGCGAGCCCTGCGTCACCCAAGGACTATTACGCACTGCCGATCGAGACCCTCGACGTTGGCAGCATCGGGACGCGCAATCTCCTCGAACTCGCACATCGCAACGATGCCAAGTTCTTCATGGCGTCGACGAGCGAGGTGTACGGCGATCCGCTGGTCCACCCGCAGCCGGAGACCTACTGGGGCCACGTCAACTCGATTGGTCAGCGGTCGATGTATGACGAAGCGAAGCGGTTTTCCGAGGCGTTGACCATGGCGTATCACCGTTCGAAAGACGTCGACGTGAAAATCGTCCGCATCTTCAACACCTATGGCCCGCGCATGCAGGCCGACGACGGGCGTGTCGTGTCGAACTTCATTGTTCAGGCGCTGCGCGGTCAGTCGCTGACCATTTACGGCGACGGCAACCAGACGCGGAGCTTCTGCTACGTCGCCGACGAGATCCGTGGCTTTCTCGCACTGCTCGACAGCGATCAAACCGGCCCCATCAACATTGGTAACCCCAACGAGTTCTCCATGCTCGAGTTGGCCGAGATCATCGTGGAACTGACGGATTCGCCCGGCGGTCTCGTCCATGAATCGTTGCCCAGCGACGACCCGAAGCAGCGTCAACCCGACATCACGTTGGCCAAGCAGCACCTCGGCTGGGAGCCCACGATTCAGCTCCGCGAGGGTCTTGGAAAGACGATCACGTACTTCGCCGAGCAACTCGCACGGAGTTGAGCCCGACGCCTCGCAGCTGAGGCGAACCTCAAGCGAACCTCAAGCGGTTGACGCTGAGTGCACGTTGCCCTGCTGGGCGTCGACGGTGACCAGGTCCCCCTCGACCAGGTCGGAGGTTGCGGACCTCGTCGCGACGACAGTCGGGATGCCGTACTCCCGGGCCAGACGGGCCGGATGGCTGTACTCGTCGCCAGCGTCGGTGACAATCGCTGCTGCTCGCAGGAGATGAGCACGCCACCGCGGCTCGGTGTTCGGTGCGACGACAACGTCGCCAAGTTTGACGGCTGCAACGTCGTCGTCGCAGCGAACGACACGGACAGGGCCAGATGCGGCGCCAAGGCCGACCCCGAGCCCCGTTACGAGGTCATCGACAGGATTGACGTGGAGGCGGCGACCCGCCTCGCTCGTCTCGACCGGGCGAATTTGGAGCACCACTGGACCGGCAGCGCCAATGGCCCACTCGATCTCGTGAGGGCGTCCGAACTCGCGAGTCACGTCATTGCACAATGTCGCAAGCGAGCGTGCCTCGGTGTCGTCCAACACCGGAAGAAACTCCTGGTCAGCGGGCGCGAAGGAATGGCCGAAGGGGTCGTCGGCGCGCAGCACGATTTGTTTTCTGCCGATCGTCTTCGAGCGGATGGTGTTCGTGTGCGTGTCGAAGACGTAGCTATCTGGTTCGACCGCCCCCATGACAATGGGGCCGCCCAGCCCGAATGTTGCTTCGATCAGGACGTCAGCTGGGGGCCCGAGCGGTACGACGATGCCTGACGCGAGGGCGTCGACCATGGGTTGCACGATGACCGCCATGGACGGCCGGGCATCACCGAGCCCGCGGGATCGCAGCATGAGGGCACGTTCACCGAACAGCGATGCCCAACAGCTTCGGATGCGGGCCAGGATCTGATCGGGCCCGATGACGGTGGTGTAGCTGGCATGGATTCCGGAGCATTCGGGGCCAGACACAGCGTCCCGGGGGAGCGACGATCGGACCGCAACCGTTTGGTGTGGGCCGAAGGCTTCGGTGCGCCGGATCACGTCGTCTGCAACCTCCGGGTCGATTCGGAGCGCTGAGATCAGGTGCCGCGCCTTCCGTGCGAGCACGTGAAGGCGTTCGGACTGCGCGTAGCGTGCTGTGTCCCAGATCTCGTCAAGCTGCCGTTCGATTCGACCGGATCGAACGGTGCGGTGATACAGCGTCGTTGTCAGCACGAATCCGTCGGGCGTCGTGAAGCCGCGTGCGCGGGCGTTCGCCAGGTGCTGCCCCTTGGTGCCGATGATCTCAGCCGAGGGGATACCGGGGCGGGCGAGATCGATGACGTCTGGTCTCTCGTTGAACTCCTGGACCATATGGCTTCCCTTCTCGGGCGACGCCGGAGCGGCCGCTATCCATAGTTCAGCATGGGTCTACACCGACCGTTGGAAACAGGGCCGGAGGTCCCGACGAGGCAATGCCGACGGGTGTCGATGGCGATCGGGCCAACAGCGCGATACAGGCGGGGACCTTCTGCCCTGCTGTTATTGGTGCGCTTGGCGCATCGTGGATGTTGTGGATGATTACTTGGGAGCGTCGTTGAGGGAGGCGTCTGCGTCGTGGGCCGGTTCGAACGTTTTCTGACCGTCTGGGTTGCGGGAGCGATCCTGGCTGGTGTCGGGCTGGGGCTGGCCGTGCCGGGCGTTTTCGAAGAAGTCGCCGGATTCGAGGTCGCGCAGGTCAACTTGGTGGTGGCGGTGTTGATCTGGTTGATGATCTATCCAATGATGCTCAAGGTCGAGCCGGGCTGCCTCGGCGATGTCGGTCGTCGCCCCAAGGGATTGGCGCTGACCTTGACGATCAACTGGCTGGTGAAGCCGTTCACGATGGCTGCGCTGGCCTTCTTCTTCTTCCGATTCGTGTTCGCCGACTGGGTGCCGGCTGCTGAAGCCGAGGAGTACATCGCCGGGATGATCCTGTTGGGCGTGGCGCCGTGTACCGCAATGGTGTTCGTCTGGAGCCAACTCACCAGTGGCGATCCGAATTACACCCTGGCCCAAGTGTCGATCAACGACCTGATCCTGGTGTTCGCGTTTGCACCGATTGCGGGCCTGCTCCTGGGGGTCACAGATCTGGCGGTCCCGTGGGGAACACTCGTTGCATCCGTGGTGATTTTTGTTGTGGTGCCCCTCGGCAGCGGGCTACTCACCCGGTGGTGGTTGCTGCGAAGTGGGCGTCCCGATGGTGTTGAGACCCTTGCGAACCGACTGAAGACCACGTCAGTGATCGGGTTGTTGTTGACCGTGGTGCTGTTGTTCGGGTTCCAAGCCGAAACGATCGTCGATCAGCCGGCGAGGGTTTTGATGATCGCTGTGCCGCTTGCGATCCAGAGTTACGGGATCTTCGCCATCGGCTACGGGACGGCCCGGCTGATCAAGCTTCCGTTCGATGTGGCCGCGCCGGCCGCCATGATCGGCACGTCAAACTTCTTCGAACTTGCGGTCGCTGTCGCGATCAGCCTGTTCGGGCTGGGTTCAGGAGCGGCGCTCGCCACAGTGGTCGGTGTGTTGATTGAGGTACCGGTGATGTTGTCGTTGGTGTCCTTCGCGAACCGGACCAAGGGATGGTTTCCCGACCCAGGCCGTACGTCAGAACTGCAAGTCGACGAAGCCGAACAGACGACGCCGGCAAACGCCACGATGAGGAGGCCATCATGAATTGTTTGGAGTGCGCACTGCAGGATCGGGCAACACCGGCGGTGGGTCTGTGCCATGACTGTGGCGCCGGTGTGTGCCTTGATCACGCTGCCATCAGCGAACGGCAACTCACCCGAATCATGACCATTGCTCTGGAGGTCGCAGTCGAACCGCCGGCCCGTATGGTCCGTTGCGGAAAATGTTCAGCGGCCGTTGACGCCGTCCAAGCGGAGAGCCTTTCGCGTCCCCTGCTCCGATCCCGTCATCGATCGAAGAAATCCAACCGCTGACATTTATCGATCGGCCCGATGCCGGTGTGTCAACGCAGTGCCCTCAGACGAGGCCGCGCAGGAGTGCTCCGATACCGAATGCTGCGGCGGCGGTAACGCCTCCCACCGCGAGGGTGTGCAGTGCTGAGCGCAGACGAGGCAACCCGACAACGTGCCCTCGGAGCCAGCCAACGGCGCTAAACGCCCCTGCGGTGAGTGTCACGCTCCACAACTCTGGGAATGAGACATCGAAGAGCAGTGCATCGAGCACAAAGGGCGCAATCGGCAGGAGCCCACACAGGAGAAAACCTGCCAGCGTGGCGGCAGCAGCCTTGTGCGGATTGTCGGCCGTGGGGGCGAAGCCGAGTTCTTCGACGAGCATGAAGTCAACCCACCGTGCTTCGTCAGCCGTGATGACGTCGACAGCACGATCGAGGTCAGTGCCAGAGAACCCCTTGGCGGCGAGTAGCTGGCGGACTTCCTCACGTTCGCCCTCCGGGACGAGCGCAATGTGGCGGTACTCGTTGCGTTCGGCCTGCTCTCGGCGATCGACATCAGATTGAGCTCCTGCGTATCGGCTCGCAGCCATGCTGATGCCGTCGGCCACAAGATTGGCGATCCCGAGCACCACGACGGTGCCGCCGGACAAGCTTGCCCCAATTGCCCCGGCGGCAATAGCGAAGGTCGTGACCGCTCCGTCGATCGCACCGAGCACCCAATCGGACATATTCGATGTCGTTGGTGCTGCGAGTCGAGCGGCAACGGCGGCGGGGCTGTGTTCGGGTTGGAGCGAAGTTGGCTCGCGGTCGTTCATATCTCGACGATGCCGCAGCCTCACAACGTTGCCCAGGGTCATCGGTCCACAACCGTTCACAAAATCTTCGGCACCGATGTCACCATCGATGGTGCGACCGATCAGCTCATACAACGGTCCAATCACAGGTGACATTCGGCCCTGTGCGCCAGCCCGGCATCGGTCGATCATCGTTCTTGTACGAGAACAACCAAATAGACGCTTGATCCGCGGTACTGGCATTCCGGCCAGTTCTGATCAGGCAATTCCAGCCGGAGCGACTCATGTTCCAGGAGGTGCATCATGTTGGTGAGATCTACCCGTAGGTGGGCGGCTCTGATTGCTGCGACCGTCTTAGGACTGGGCTCCTTCGGCGTAGCGTGTGGCGGAGACGACGATACGACGTCGGAGTCGACCTCGGTGACCAGTGACGCCACCACGACAGTTCCAGGTGAGGTCACGACGACCGTCGACCCCATCACCACGGATTCGGCCACGACGACGACGACTACTACTACGACTTCGACTACGGGGTCGACCACGACAACCGATGCACCCACCGCGACGACCGCAGCGCCAGTCGAGATGACGCTCGTCAATGTCTATTGGGGGTGGACTGTGCTGAACCCGGCAGTGGGGTCCCCAGAACGGATCGGCGCTGGTGCACGTGAGGTGTCGGCGGACGCCCCGGTCCGCAACGGTCTCGAGGCAATGTTCGGCGGTCTGAACTCTGTCGAGCAGACGATTGGCATGGGTACCAGCATTCCGCCCGGCACGAGCGTGCTGGGAATTGCCATTGATGGCACGACAGCGATCGTTGACCTTTCATCCGAGTTCGAGAGCCCGAGCGGCTCGCTGGACGAGACCATGCGGTTGGCCCAGGTCGTCTTCGCTGTGACCCAGTTCGATGGCATCGACCTTGTGAAGTTCCATATCGACGGTGTGGCTCAGGACCCGATCCTGTCCCACGGATTCGAGGTCGGTGACGGTTTCACCCGCGACTACTTCGAGTCTGTACGGCCGAGCATCCTGATCGAGCAGCCGTACCCAGGCGCTGGCGTCGCGAACCCGCTGGTGATTCGAGGCGAGTCAAACACGTTCGAGGCGACCGTGCGTTACGCGATCACGAGCGGCGGCGGCGATGGACTCGTCGTCACCGAAGGTTTCACGACCGCCACAGGTGGGAACGGAACTTGGGGCAGCTTCGAGGTGATCGTCGACCTCTCTGATTTCCCGTCGGACTACCAGTCGGGGCCCGGTTCCGTCATCATGTGGGAGGACTCGCCGCGTGACGGTAGCCAACTCAACATCGTCGAGGTTCCCATCGTCCTCCCTGAACTGTGACCGGCGTACTGCTGTCAATCGATGATCGGGAATGTGGTGACGAAGCGGGTTGCACCGTGGTGATCGTCGACGTGGATTTCGCCACCAGCGGAGGTCACGATAGTTCGGACGATGGCAAGGCCAAGGCCGGAGCCGCCGGCTTCGAGTGAACGAGCCTCGTCGAGGCGCAGGAAGGGTTGGAAGACGCGTTCGCGATCCTCTGTGGCAATCGGGGATCCGTCGTTGTCAACCTGAAGCTCGATCGTCCCGCCGGAGCGGTCGATGCTGACTGTCACGGAGGACGTGGCGTGCCGCTCGGCGTTGTCGAGCAGATTCCTGACGACTTGCACAGCACTGTCTTCGTCGATCGGGATGCACGCGTCATCCTGATCGCACATCAGCATCACCATGTCATTTGCTCGACGCTGAATCTCGCTTCGGACAATGGCGACAAGATCGCATGAGGCCGTGCCGTCTCCAACTCGTCCGAGCGTTGTGAAGGCGCGCAAACTGCGGGTCAGTTGCTCGAGACGTTCGATCTCGATGAGTGCATCGTTGGCCGTTCGTTGCCAATCGGTCCGTTCGGGGTAAGCGAGGCCGACCTCCAGGTCGGTGCGAATCGCAGAGAGCGGGCTACGGAGTTCGTGCGAGGCGTTCGCCGCGAACAGTTGCTGCTGGTCCGATGCCGCCTCAAGTCGCCCGAGCAAACTGTTGAGTGTGCCTCCCAACCGCGACAGCTCATCGTCGCGGTCCGTAGGGCTGACGCGTGCGCGCCGATCAGCCGCCGAGATGCGTTCGACTTGCTGGCGCATTTCTTCGACCGGCCGAAGTGATCGGCCGACAACCCAGTACACCACCGCACCTGTCAGTACGCCGACGCCCGACAGGGCAATGAGCAAACGCACCTGGAGGTAATTCTGCGCTCGCGCTGCTGTGTCGAGCGCCGTGATGGCGTAGATCGTGACGGGTCCGGTCGGAGTCGTGATCGTGAGCGCGACCAGTCGGTATTCCTCACTCGGTTCGTTGTCAATCAGGTCACCGTCGACGGTCGCTACTGTCCACTGCCCAACGGGTGGCGGTTCGATGACGTCGAAGCGCGTCGTATCGGCCAAACCCGATGTGCGCGACACGATGTTCCCGTCGGCATTGATTACCTGGACCTGTCCAACTTCCCGGCCGGTCGACTCGAGGACGGCGTCGAGGCGACGGGTGGCTGCGACCTCGGCCACAGCCGAGATCCGCGTCGTCAACAGGTCTTCGGTTCCAGCATCAATCGATCGGCGCAGCAATCCGGACACGGCGAGCCCGGTCACCAAGAGTGCAAACAGCACGATGGCGGTCGCTCCTGCCGTAATTCGCAACCGGAGCGAGCCTTTGCGTTTGTCAGACATGAGAACGGATCCGATATCCGCCACCGCGAATCGTCTCGATCGCGTCAGCACCGAGTTTGCGGCGCAGCGACGAGATGTGTACCTCGACGACGTTGTCGTCCCCGTCGAACGCGGAATCCCACACGTGGCTCACAATGTCGCTCTTGGCAACGACCTCGCCTTGGTGTGCGAGCAAGTACTCAATGATTGCGAACTCGCGCGGTGTCAGTGCGACCGGAATCCCCGCCATCGTGCACGACCGTCCCGCAACGTCGACGGTGAGATCTCCGACCACGAGCACCGGTGCGCGGTCGGTTCCTCCGCGACGGATCAAGGCGCGTAGCCGGGCAACGAGAACGACATAGGAAAACGGCTTCGACAAGAAATCGTCGGCACCGGTGTCGAGTGCTTCAGCTTCGTCGAACTCGCCGTCTTTTGCGGTGAGCATCAGGATCGGCGTTGCGATGCTGCGTACGCGTAGCTCGGCGCACACCCGGTAGCCGTTCAATCCCGGCAGCATCACATCGAGCACGATCACGTCGTAGGTCTGCTCGGTCGCCATCCACAGGCCGTCGACACCGTTCGTTGCAACGTCGACCGCAAACCCTTCTGCTTCCAAGCCTCGTCTTACAGCGGCCGCCTGACGCACTTCGTCTTCGACCACCAGCACTCGCATCTCGTCATCCTCGCAGCATGAAGCTGAAGAAACCTTCAGCGACCTTCAGCGAATCATCAGTTCGAAAATGATTAAGTACTAAAGCAAGCGTAAATGCGCTTGATCGAGCGGAACCAACCAAGGAGACCCCACCATGAACACCACCATCACCCCCCAACTGAGCCCCGCCGACAAGGCCGTGTCGGCGACACAGGCCGCACTGCTGAGTCGCCTGGGACGCTACGAGCGCAACCCCGGCGTCGTCGTCGCCGAGATCGGAGTCATCGTCGGTCTGGCCGCGACTGCGTACATCCACCTCAAGGAAATGTCCAGCAAGTTCGCCGAAGTGCCGTACCTCGGAGTTGGCTACGCGTTCATCGCCGCCGGTTGCTTCGCAGCAATCGCGATGATCGTCGCCCGCAACAAGGCTGGCTGGTACCTCGGCGGAGCCACAGCGTTGGCAACGTTCATCGGCTTCGTCCTCACCCGCACCGTCGGCCTGCCCGGATCAACGGACGACATTGGCAACTGGGGCGAGACGATTGCGATCCAGTCGCTCGTCGCAGAAGGGCTCGTCATCGCCATAACCGCACTGATGATCGCCGTCTACTTCCGCAAGGGACGCACGGCCACCCGTTGATTCCTTCGAAGCGCCCAAGTCAGCTCGGTCCCACCTCGTAACGACGTGGGATCGGCAGCGCTCGTGCGCGCTCCGTAGAGCCAGTACCTCCTGAATATCCAACGCAATGACAAGGCCACCGGTGAACTCCCCCCTGAACAACCTGCAACCGTCCCTTCGGCTGAAACTCCCCTTTCTCATCGCGGGGTTCATGTCGTTCCTCTTCTCGGTGTACCTGTACTTCGTCTTGAGTGAGGAGAGCGCTGGCATTTTCGTCGGTCTCTGGGTCCCCTCGATTCATTCCCTCGGAACGCTAATGCTCGCGCCGACAGCAGTGCCAGAAGTGGCCGCAGTACCTGAGCGGGTTCGGC
This sequence comes from Ilumatobacter sp., assembly GCA_051275435.1. GTDB lineage: Bacteria > Actinomycetota > Acidimicrobiia > Acidimicrobiales > Ilumatobacteraceae > Ilumatobacter_A. Next base: position 2,932 of record JBNMOS010000026.1, on the reverse strand, counting down.
CATGACCGCGGTGGTTTTCGTCGTCGGTGTCGTCGTCTTCTTTCTCACGGTGTACGGAACGGTCGTGGCCGGTGGCCTCAAGCTCACCAAGCAGCAAAGTGCAACACACTTTGACGCGGCTCCACCACAAACTGCGATCCAAATCCACGTCGCAAACGAGGCGTGATGTACCGATTCCATCCGATGATGACGTGAACGTGTCATGTTGAGCGATGCCGCCGAGCCTCATCATGGCCGTATGGATGTGGACAAACGGACCGATGCGCTGTCGTGGAGTAGCCGGTGGAGTCAGCAGACCGGCGCGGTGGGTGCACCCCGGCTGCCACTCAGAGCCAGGTACTCAGTGACATTGGGTCGCTCGCCGACGGCATCGATGCGCTCGTTGCGTCGGAAATCCCCAAGCGCTGACATGCCGTGACGCGCCATTACTCGACCGCCAAGCGGCGGCTCCTCGGGCGCCCGCTCGCCACATTTGCTGAAAAGCACGAGCGGCTCGGCCGGCCGACCGGCCTCGCAGTGTTTGCCTCAGACGCCATTTCCTCGACCGCATACGCGAGCGAGGAAATCCTGCGAGTCCTCATCCCGGTCGTCGCCCTCGCGGCCATCAGCGAGCTCGTGCCCATCGCTCTGGTGGTGTGCGCTCTGCTCATCATCGTCATCGCCTCGTACCGCCAGACGATCCACGCCTATCCGAGCGGCGGCGGGTCGTACGTCGTGGCTCGCGAGAACCTCGGTACCCATCCCTCGCTGGTTGCAGGGGCGTCGCTGCTCGTCGACTACATCCTCACTGCGGCCGTCTCGGTGTCTGCAGGGGTTGCGGCGATCACCTCCGCGTACCCGGGATTGTTTGCGTACCGCGTCGAGTTGTGTGTCGGTTTCATTGGGTTGATCGCTTTCGCCAACTTGCGTGGTATCCGAGAGTCCGGCCGGTTGTTCGCGGCACCGACATTCATCTACGTCTTCATGCTTGGCCTTCTGATCGCGGTCGGCCTTGCGCGGTCCTACTCCGGCGGCCTCGATCGGCTGCCAGAGAACAAAGCTGCTCTCGACCAGTTGACCTCGAATGGCACGACCCTTGGAGTGCTGACACCGTTCCTGCTGCTCCGAGCGTTCTCGTCGGGAGCCGTGGCCTTGACAGGTGTCGAGGCGATCTCGAACGGGGTGCCTGCGTTCAAGCGACCGGAGTCGAAGAACGCAGCGAGCACGCTCGTCTTTATGGGGGTGATCCTCGGAGTCGGATTCCTGGGCACGGCAGTCTTGACCCAGCGCCTCCACCCGACGCTGACCGCCGATGAGACGCTGCTCTCGATTCTCGGTAAGGCGGTTTTTGGTGCCGGCCCGATCTACACGGCGCTCCAATTCTCAACCTTCGCGATTCTCGTATTGGCCGCAAATACCGCCTTTGCAGACTTCCCGCGACTGTCGTCGTTGCTCGCCAGTGATGGCTTCCTGCCCCGTCAGTTCGCGACCCGCGGCGACCGGCTTGTGTTCTCGAACGGCGTTGTGTTCCTGGCCGCAATGTCGGCCGTGCTGCTCATCGTGTTCTCGGGCGACACGAGCGCCCTCATTCCCCTCTATGCCGTTGGTGTGTTCACCGGCTTCACCATCTCTCAGACAGGTATGGTCCGCCATCACTTCCGGCTGCGCGAACCGCACTGGCAGCGAAACTCCTTCATTAACGGACTCGGAGCGGTCGCAACCTTTGTCGTACTGCTCGTGGTACTCATCTCGAAATTCACCATCGGCGCCTGGATTCCGGCCGTCCTTATCCCGATCCTGGTCGTTCTCTTCAAAGTGATCGCCGAGCACTATCGCCGGGCCGAGGTCGACCTGGCATCACCGGCAGGCCCTCCACCGGCCGTAAACATCGTTGTGTTGCTGGTCGGTCGCGTTCACCGAGGCACGGTCGAGTCGTTGCAGTACGCACGTCTACTGCGACCCGACCACATGTACGCGATGCACGTGTCGATGGATGGCAGCGGCGGTTCGGCGGTTCGGGATGCGTGGGATGCGGAGAACCTCGGCGTGCCCCTGGTCATCCAGCCATCCCCGTACCGCGACTTGAATGGGCCGGTGTTCCGTTACATCGACCAGATCGAAAGGCGTCATCCGGACACAATGGTCACGGTGGTGATGCCGGATTACGTCGAGGCGCACGTCTTCGACAACCTGCTGCACAACCAGAGCACGCTCGCGTTGACCACACGTCTACGGGAGCGACCGAACACCGTCGTCGTCATGGTGCCTCTGCTCGCAGAACGCGCTCGTCGTTTGCACGAACCACCATCAGTCCCGACCGTCTCATCGGGCTGATTGGTCCCATGAATAGCAGCGGCGTCGGAGAGCTATTCCAACCATGACCCGGACCCGAAGAGGAGGTGGCGTGGCGTAGACTTGGCCACCGTGTGGCGCCAGAGAGTGATGAAGAGTCTTCGCCCCGCCACCTTCGACATAGCCTCAGGCGAATTTCGTGACCTTGTTCGCCGCTCCCGAGAAGTCGTGTTACTCGCAGCGATCACCGGGGCAATCACCGGGCTGGGTGTTCGGTTCTTTGAGTTCTTCGTCCTCGAGTTTGCTTTCGACCGGGTGTTGCACGGTCCGCTGTGGTTCGCAGCGATTGCACCGGGCCTCGGCCTCGTCGGGTCAGCTGTCATCTTGCGGACGATCGGCAATGGCGCAACGCCTGCTACGTCCGACGAATACCTCCGCGCCTTCCACGACCCCGAGTATCCACTTCGTCCGAGGGCCTTTGTCGGCCGCATCGCCGCAGCATTCACGACGCTCGGTATGGGTGGCGCAATGGGGCTGGAAGGCCCGTCGATGTATGGCGGCTCCGCAATGGGTGCATTCATTCAGCGAAAGCTCCCTGCAGCCTTCCGCGGCGCCGACTACCGAACGCTCTTAGTTGCCGGTGCGGCGGCGGGCGTCGCAG
>JBNMOS010000025.1:0-33259 GCA_051275435.1 Ilumatobacter sp. | reverse complement strand
ATCGCATGGTTGCGGTGCGAAACGTTCCAGCAGGTCACGATGGAAGACCACGAGCTGCTGTTTGCTCGTGTTGTCGAAGTGTCACCCGGCCGATTGAAAGACCCGCCGTTGCTGTACTCAAGCCGGCTCGGATGGCGCGCCTCTGGCGACAAGGCCCGCGAACCTGGGGTCAGCATTCGCGATCAGCTGCTGGCGCGAGTTGACGAAGCTCACGGCGACTGATTTCAGCGGCCAAGACAGCGCTTGTCGACCCGTGGATCACCGGTCGTTTCCAAGGCGATCAGGTTCACTGCGACGGCTGTGCTCCGGCATTGTGCTGTTCGAGCATTTCGTTGCGGTAGCTGTGCGTTCCATCAAATCGCCCGACGAGGTACTCGCCAGAAATCAGCGGTTCGTGTGTCGGCTGTTCCCCGTCGACAAGGCAGCTCTCGAGGGCTTCGATCCGAAGGTGGAACGGCGGCGTCACGAACAACGGCGACGAGTATCGATCCTGGTTCGGCGGGTTGACAACCCGGTGCGGGTTGGACACCCAGCGGCCGTTGGTCCAGATCGCCATCAAATCACCGAGGTTGACGACAAGGTGTCCGTCGGGAACAGTGACGTCGGTCCACTCGCCGTTGCGCTGGCGTACTTGCAGCCCGCCAATGCCGTCGTCAGCCAGCACGGTCAGCGTGCCGTAGTCGGTGTGTGCGCCACAGCCCATCTGGCCTGGTTCGGGCGTGAGCCGGTCCATCGGCGGATAGTGGATCATCCGGAGGTGGTACATCGTTTCGCCGGGCTGGCTGATGAAGAACTCGGCATCAAGCCCGAGCGCAACGGCCAGCGCCCGCTGCATGCGAACCGCTGCTTCGGTGACCGCAGCGCGGTACGTTTCCCACACCTCTCGGAAGCCCGGAATATCGGGATACTGGTTGGGTCCGTGGAGGGGAGTGCCGGCGACCACTTCCGGGTGATCGAGCGCGTGGTCGACCGCGAAGTCGAGCGTTTCCTTCATGTCGCCCGCGAGGAACGTGCCGACGGTGTCTTCGTCCTGCGCTCCGATGGCGCCTTCGAGTGTTTCTGCAGCAAATCCGCCGTAGCCCCGGTGGTACGGGCTGTTGGCAATAGCAATCTCTTGCTTCTTCTCTTCAGGCTGGCCGAAGAAGCAGCGGATCATGTCGAAGAATGCTTGGCGTACTTCGGTGCTGACGCCGTGACCGACGACGGTCAGGAAACCGACGTCGCGCAGTGCGCCATCGAGACGCGCAGCGGTCGCGAGGGCAGCCGGCGATTGGGCATCGGCGCCGGTTGCGAACGGTTCGAGATCGATGACAGGGATCGTTCCGTGGGGGACAGTGTCCGACATGACGTCGACGGTACCCGACGAATTCCAGACGCTCCATTTCGAACCCGGTTGTCGACGGCAACTACCGTTCGTTCATGAGCATCGTCGCCGAAACCAGTGCACTGACCACCGACGAACAGCGGGTGGTCGACCTCACGAACGAACTGCTCGAGAGTTTCCCGCCCGCCAACACGGCGGTGCAGACGTTCCTCGGCGAACAGTTCGACCGAGGCTTGGCCTGGGTCAACTTTCCCGAAGGCAACGGCGGTCTCGGTCTGAACCCGAAGCTGCAGAAGTTGGTCAACGAGCGCATCTTCGGAGCTGGCGGACCAAACGCGATGTACCGCAACCCAATCGGCCACGGTATGACCGGCCCGACGGTCGTGGCCTGGGGGAGTGACGAGCAGAAGGAGCGGTACCTCCGCCCGCTGTTCACCGGCGAAGAGGTCTGGTGCCAGCTGTTCTCCGAGCCAGGTTCGGGTTCTGACTTCGCCGGCCTGTCGGCCACGGGCGTGCAAGACGGCGACGAGTGGGTATGTAACGGTCAGAAGGTGTGGACCACGCTCGCGCACCTCTCGCGCTTCGGGCTGCTCGTTGTTCGCACCGACCCTCAAGCGGTCAAGCACGCTGGCCTCACAGCGTTCGTCGTCGACATGCACGATCCGAGCGTCGAGATTCGCCCGCTCCGTCAGATGACCGGCGAGGCCGAGTTCAACGAGGTGTTCTTCACCGACACGAAGATTCACGAGTCCGAGATGCTTGGCAAGGCAGGCGACGGATGGCGCGTTTCGCTGACCACGCTGATGAACGAACGTCAATCGATCGGTGGTGGCATGCCGCAGCGCGGATCGGGCACGATTGGTGCGCTGACCGAAGCGTGGGCTGCGGCACCTGACGATCGCAAAGACGCTCCGGCCCGAGACGACGTGATGAAGCTGTGGTGTCGCGCCGAAGTGGTTCGCCTCACCAACATCCGAGCCAACCAGAACCGCAAGATGGGCGACCCTGGGCCTGAAGGCTCGATTGGCAAAATGGCCGGCGCAATCCTCAACATCGACATCCACAACGCCGTGATGAACCTGCTTGGCGCCGACGGTCTGCTCTACGGCAGCTACGAAATGATCCGTCCCGAAACGGCGATGGCCTCAGACACGCAGCAGAAGGCATTTCTGCGGAGCCGTGCGAACACCATCGAGGGCGGCACGACCGAGGTCATGGCGAACATCCTGGGCGAGCGCGTCTTGGGCCTACCCGGTGACGTCCGCGTCGACCGTGACGTGCCGTGGGCTGACGTCCCCCGCAACTAATAAATCAGTGTCAGGCACAACGTGGTCGACACGGAAGACTCGGCGCCACCCAGAAAACGAACCACGTTGTGCCTGACACAAGAGCGTTGTGCCCGACACAAGAGCGTTGTGCCCGAAACGAGAGCGTTGTGCCCGAAACGAGAGCGTTGTGCCCGACACAAGAGCGTTGTGCCCGACACGAGAGCGTTGTGCCCGACACAAGAGCGTTGTGCCCGACACAAGGTCAATAAGTGCAGGTCGTGAGTCTGAAATCGTGCCCGAAGCAAGGACTATTTGATCAGATTTGAGAGGACATCGCTGGCGGCCAGACTGCGATCGTCCATGGCCGGACGGTCGAGCAGCGTGCCACCGAGCATCACCGTCGACGCAGTTTCGATTGACGACTGCAGATCGCGGATGTTGCGTGGCGGCGGGAAATACTCGTCTTCATCGGTGACGTTGACCAACTCGACTCCGTTGATGGGGTTGAGAAAGTCAATGACCTCTTCGACCAGTTCCTCTGGTGCCGAGGCACCGGCGGTGACCCCGACGATTCCGCTGAGGTCGTTGGGGAGTTCGGTCACCGAGTTGATTCGGTAGACCCGCTCGCAGCCTTCTTCGCGTGCAAGCTGTTCGAGTGCACGGGTGTTGGACGAGTTGGCCGAGCCGATCACCACGATGGCGTCGCACTTGTGGGCCAGTTCCATCAACGCTGACTGACGGTTCGTTGTCGCGAAACACAGGTCGCTGCGGCCGGGGGTCCAGACGTCAGGGAACCGCTTCTTGACGGCAACTGCGACGCCTTCCCAATCACGATGCGAGAGGGTGGTCTGAGCAAGGAGCGCCACCGGCTGATCGATGTCGCCAAGCGCCTCAACCTCAGCGACGGATTCGACGCGGTCGATCGAATCGGGTGCGACTGCCATGGTGCCGACAGCCTCTTCGTGACCTTGATGGCCGACGTAGACAATCCGGTAGCCCTTGCCAGCGCGCACCTTGACTTCGTGGTGGACCTTGGTGACGAGGGGGCACACCGAGTCGACGACGTAGGAACCACGCTCGCGGGCGGCTTCGAGAATCTCTGGTGGAGAACCGTGGGCCGACAGCATGATCGGGCTCCCGGCAGGCACTTCGTCGATCGTGTCAACGAACACGACTCCCTGCGCCTTGAAGCGGTCGACGACAAGCTGGTTGTGGACGATCTCGTGGTAGCAGTACACGTTCCCTGGGAAGGTTCGGACCATCCAGGCCAACGCCTTGATCGCCATCTCGACACCAGCGCAGAAACCGCGCGGTTCGGCCAGCAGGACTCGGTCGACACGGGAGGTGCTCATTCGAGTTCCAATCTACCCCGGCCCCGGGCGTCGTCTGGCGACGGATGGCTCACCGGTCAGTGGTCCTGGCGGCGATAGCGTGGCGTGTCGCATGTCTACAGGAACACTCGCCCCCATCGTCGTCTCGGTCGCGCCCGGTTCTCCGGCCGCGCTCGTCGGCGTGCAGGCTGGCGATGAAATCCTGCGAGTCAATGGCGATGTGCCTCGCGACATCATCGAATGGCAGCTGGCCACCGACGAAGCTGACGTCGAACTTGACGTCTCACGTGGCGGCATGGACCTCTCGGTCACTGTCGAGAAACTGCCCGGTGCATCGCTCGGTATCGAAGTGTCCAGCGCTGTGTTCGACCGGGTTCGGACCTGCGACAACCACTGCGAATTTTGTTTCATTTACCAACTGCCCAAGGGCATGCGGCGCAGCCTGTACCTGAAGGACGACGACTACCGGTTGTCGTTCCTGTACGGCAACTTCACGACGCTCACTCGGTTTACCGAGGCCGACCTCGAACGTGTCATCACTGAGCGTCTGTCGCCCCTGCACGTCAGCATTCACTCCACCGACCCTGACATCCGCAGCGCGATGTTGAAGAACAAGCGCGGCGGCATGAGCTTGCGCTGGCTGCGGGCACTGCTCGACAACGACATCGTCGTGAAGGGGCAGATCGTTGTCTGCCCGGGCGTCAACGACGGCGCAATCCTCGACGACACGCTCGCCGGCGTGCTCGACCAATACCCCGAACTCGACTCGGTCGCCGTCGTGCCGCTCGGCATTTCGAAGTTTAATGACGAGTCAGCGATGCGTTTTCACACGCTCGCCGAGGCGCAATCAGTGGTCGACACGGTTGCCGACTGGCAAGACATCTTCGAAACCACACTCGGCAAGCGGATGGTCTACGCCGCCGACGAGTACTACCTGATGGCGCAGCGACCGTTCCCCGAGGCGGAACGTTACGACGGCTTCCCGATGCACGAAGACGGCATCGGCATGGCCCGTACCTTCGAGGCCGAGTTCTATGGCACCGCCGCCGAAGCCACCGGCGTGCAGCGCGGCTTCTTTGCTGCTGTCGATGCGCCGCCCAACCCAGCCGCTTACACCGGGCTGCGCCAGAGCGGCTGCGGCCCGGCTGCAGACTCCGCCGCAAGCGCAGCAGCATCCGTCGCTTCCGGCATTCAGCTGCGCCCGCGCCGCACTGCGCCCGTCGGTGTGCTCACGGGAACACTCGGCGCACCTGTCATCGCACCGCTCATCGAATCCCTTGGACGCACTGACGTGCGGATTTTGACGGTCGCCAATGAGTTCTTCGGCGGCAACACCGGCGTCACCGGCCTCATGACCGGCGAAGATGTCAGCCGCGTGCTGGCCGCCGAACCCGAAGGGCACCGCTATTTGCTGCCTGACGTGTGTCTGTCTGACGACGGGCGCTTCCTCGATGGCGTTGCCATCTCCGATCTTCCACGGCCTGTCGAGGTCATCACCACCGACGGCATCGCGCTCCGCGCGGCGCTCGAACAATCCGCAGGGACACCAGCATGAGTACCGACGACACCACCAACGGATTGGGCGGTGGGACCCAGCTCCCGAACAACCCGCTCGACCTCGACCCTGAGGCGATCAGCGATCTTGACGAGATGATGCCAGCTGACCCCGACGCTGATCTCCCGAGCGTCGTCATCATCGGTCGCCCGAACGTCGGCAAGTCGACACTGTTCAACCGCATCGTCGGCAGCCAGCAGGCGATCGTCGAAGACAGGCCTGGCATCACTCGTGACCGCAAGGTGCTCGAGGCCGAGTGGCTCGATGTCCCATTCCTCGTCGTCGACACCGGCGGCTGGATGCCTGGCGGGTCCGACCTCGAAGCCAAGGTGTCTCGTCAAGTCGAAGAGGCCGTACGCGAAGCCGATGTCGTCCTCTTCGTTGTCGATGCCTCGGCGCCACTGACGGACGACGACCAGTTGATCGCCAACTGGGTTCGCCGCACGGGCATCGAGGTTTTGATCGTCGCCAACAAGGCCGACAACTCCCGCCGCGAGCGCGAGATCTGGGAGTACATGGGCCTCGGGCTTGGCGACCCCATTCCGACCAGTGCACTCCACGGCCGTCGTGCCGGCGACTTGCTCGACAAGGTGATTGCCCTGCTCCCTCAGCGAGCCGTCGAACCAGACGAAGACGACGGGTCGAACTTCACCGAAGAGCAGTTGGCTGCGATCGACGCGATCATCGACCTCGGCGACAACAAGCCGCCGCCTCGTGTGGCCATCGTTGGCCGCCCGAACGTCGGCAAGTCGACACTGTTCAACCATCTCGTTGGCGCCGATCGGGCTGTGGTCCATGACCTCGCTGGCACGACCCGCGACGCAATCGACACGCTCGTCGAAACCGAAGACGGACCCATCGTGTTTGTCGACACCGCTGGCATGCGTAAGCGCGGCAAGATCGACGATTCGGCCGAGTACTACTCGCTCGTTCGTGCGCTCCGAGCAATCGACGATTCCGATATTGCGCTGCTCGTGATCGACGCCACGGTCGGTGTGACCGGCCAAGACCAGCGGCTCTCTGAGCGCGTCGACGCATCCGGTTGCCCAATCATCATCGTCTTGAACAAGTGGGAAATGGTCGGCAGCGAGGATCGTCTCGAAGTGCAGTCCGAAGTAACCCGCAAGCTCGCATTCCTCGGCGACGCACCGGTGCTGAAAATTTCGGCACTCAGCGGCAAGAACGTGCACAAACTGCACCCGCTGCTTCAGGAATCGATCCGTCAGTACCACAAGCGTGTACCGACCAAAAGCGTCAACAAGATCATCGCTGCAGCTCAACAGGCGCAGCCGCACTCCGGTGGCGCACGAGTGCTGTACGCAGTGCAAGGAGCGACCGATCCGCCGACGTTCACACTGTTCGTCAACCGCGAACTCGATCGCACCTACCTGCGCTATCTCGAGCGTCGAATCCGCGAAGATCTCGACATGGGCTCCACGCCGATCAAGCTCCGCGTCCGTAAGCGCGCCTGAATCGAGCCGATGATGCCCTGGTGCGAGCCTTGCGCAAAGTATTGGACGCCGAACTCGATGCAGAACGACGGCACCTGCCCGGTCTGCGGCGAACAGGTCATTGAGGGCCACGCCCACAGCGACGCGGAAACTGCCGCCGACGAGAAGGCGCCGTGGCACTTCAAGCTGATGGTGGTGGCGCTGGTCCTGTACCTCGGTTTCCGACTGGTCGATGTGTTCATCTGAGCTTTGCGTGATTTGTTTGCGCACCAGGTGCGCAGATTCTTCACGAGAACACTCGACCCCCGATTCGGTCGATAGAGTTCGGCTCTCACATACGGGGCACTTGTGCCTCGGTACGGGCTGTAGCGCAGCTTGGTAGCGCACTTGTCTGGGGGACAAGGGGTCGCAGGTTCAAATCCTGTCAGCCCGACACCGTACGCAGGGACTTTCCAGAAATGGGGAGTCCCTGTTTCGCGTCTGGGGTCGGTGCGGGGGAGGTTGCGGGGGATCGGCCGTGCCGTTCCGTTGCTTCAGGCGTGGTTCGAGAGCTGAGGCGTCACCGAGGCGTGTGCCGTTTTGTTCGGGGCGGGGTCGAGGGTTGTCAAGTCGGCGCCGAGCCGTCGGTTCGAGAAACTGCCCTGGGCGAGGGCCGGGAATCGGCCGATCGACTCATGGTCGGTCAGGGAATGTTGAAGATGGCCTCGCAGCCGCCCAGGTGTACATCGGCGTCCGCGTCGACCGAGCCGTCGCACGAGTCCGCTGAACCGGCACCTCCACCGAGTTCGTCGGCACCGAGGCCACCGACGAGGGTGTCGTCCCCATCCCAGCCGCGGAGTCGGTCATCGCCGTCACCACCGTTGAGTGTGTCGTTCCCATCGAGCCCGTGAAGGGTGTCGTTGCCACCATCACCGTTGAGGGTGTCGTCTTGGCCTTGCCCATTCAGCGTGTCATTGCCGTCACCACCGTTGAGCTTGTCGCTTCCATGGCCGCCAACGAGCACATCTTCGCCGTCGCCGCCATTGATGGTGTCGGGGTGGTTGTTGCCGAAGAGCTTGTCGTCGTCGTCACCACCATTGAGGGTGTCGAGCCCGTTGCCCCCGAACAGGGTGTCGTTGCCTTCGTTGCCGTTCAGTCGGTCGTTGCCGTCGCCGCCATCGAGCGTGTCAGCACCGGAGTGGCCGGCGAGTCGGTCGTTGCCGTCGCCACCGTTCAGCGTGTCATCACCATCGAGCCCATACAGAATGTCGTCGCCGTCATCACCATTGAGCGTGTCGTTGTTGCCGTGACCGTTCAAGATGTCCTCGCCGTCACCGCCATTGAGCGTGTCATCACCGTAGCCGCCGACGAGCACGTCATTGCCGGTGCCACCGTTCAGCGTGTCGGCGTTGTTGTTGCCGTAGAGCTTGTCGTCGTCATCACCACCGTTGAGGGTGTCGAGCCCGTTGCGCCCGTGCATGATGTCGTTGCCTTCGTTGCCGTTCAGTCGGTCGTTGCCGTCGCCACCGTCAAGCGTGTCAGCACCGGAGTGGCCGGTGAGTCGGTCGTTGCCGTCGCCACCGTTCAGCGTGTCATCACCATCGAGCCCATACAGAATGTCGTCGCCGTCATCACCGTTGATCGTGTCGTGGTCCTCTTGGCCGTTGAGGATGTCTTCGCCATCGCCGCCATTCAAGATGTCGTCACCGGTCGAACCGAGGATGACGTCGTCGCCGGCTTCGCCGAAGATCGTGTCCACCCCTGCTCTCCCGAAGATGGTGTCCGCTCCACCACCAGCGCAGACGGTGTCGTTCCCCGCTCCCGCGTCGATCCAATCCGCTGCCGAGGTACCGAGGACGACGTCGTTCCCCGACGTCGGTGCCTGACCCGCCTGGAGGTCGACCGTCACGGTGAGCCCGTTACAGGTCGGTCCGGCGATCACGTCGTCCGATGGCATCGATGCGAAACTCGTGCCGTAGCTGTTGGTCGCGCGCACGACGAACGAGTACGACTCTCCTGCCGCGAGGCCTGTGATCACACATGACGTCGCACCGGTGGTCGTGCACGAGTGAACCCCCGACTTTGCGGTGTAGCCGGTGATCGATTGACCCGCCACGGGCGCGTCCCAGGAGACGGTCGCTTCTCGGTTGCCGGCCACAGCCGTCACATTCAGCGGGGCGTCGGTCTCGGCGGTGCCGCCCGCTTTGGCGCGCAACGTGGCGATGTCGAACGTTGCCAGCGGGTACTTGACCACCCGGTACTGCTGCTCGCCGGCTCCGGTGATCACGAACTGTCGGGCTCCGTTGACGTCGATCTCTTCGACCATGGGGGCGGTTCCGCCCCAGTTAATCACCGTGTTGCCGTCGTCCTGGAGGCGCGCACTTCCCATGAATCCGCTGAAGAGATCGTCGGCGTGCTCGTACTCCCACAACAGTTTCGCTGTCGGGGGTACCGCTGCGGTGTCGATTTCGTAGCGGACAACGCGGCCGATTTCTCCCGGCTGACGATTGTCGAAGATGGTGATGGTGCCATCGGGCAAGACCCTGGCGTCGTGCTGGCGGATCGGTCCGTTGTGTTGGTCACCGATGAGCGTAAGGCTCTCCGGGGTCGCTGTGCCGCCGAGCTTCCATTCGACCGCTCCGGTCGTGCGATCGATCCGGTACACACCTGTCGAGCGGCCGGACACGAGGAGGTCTCCATCCGGGAACTCGTCGACAGAGTTGAGATGGACCAAGTCCGTGTCGAGGATGTGGTTCTCCTCGGGGGCGATGTGGTCTTGGCTGCGCCACTCCCACACACCGTTTCCGTCGGGATCGACCTCCTGGATGTAGCCATCGATTGCCGTTTCGTTCGGCCCGAGCCCGAGAGCGGTGAGATCGACACCGGTTCGCCGAGGGTACGAGAGCACCATGTCATTGCCGTTCGCGAGTGCCAAGAGCTCGTGATTGTCGGTGGGGAGTCCGTCGTATTGGACTCGATCGACCAGGGTCCCGTCGAGCGTGTTGATCTGATAGCCATCACGCCCGAGGCCGCTACTTTCGTAGATGGCGATGTTCCCGTCGCTCCGCAGTTTCTGATCGAGGAACGCCCGTCGGGTGCGCTGGTACCAGACCGGTACGCCCTTCGTATCCAAGATCGCGATGAAGTTCCCGCCCGTCGTCGGACACGTGCTGAAACACAAACCGAATCCGACGAGATAATAGCCGGGTCCGGGCGTTCCAGGGATGTCGATCGTGTACGCGGGGAAGTCGTCCGGGAGACAACGGTAGAAGTATTCGTCGGTCACACCCGATTCGGTCACCGCAACCACTGTCAGGTCGTTCGCGCTCACGCTGACCGGCGTCGACGCCCCAGACGCTACAGCGTGTCCATCGATGGTGATCGCCGTGGCGGCCGGTGAGTCCACCACGATGTCGAGGGCGTTGACGCCGCCGGCGCAGCGCATTGCATAGTCGAAGGTGTCCTCGTCGAATGCAGGAAACACGGTGACCGGAGTGACGGCGATCGAATTGATGTGAGCGGCCGCGACCTCGCCCGAAGTCGTGGTTGCGATGGCGCCGACGATCACGAGAAGGGCCGCCGAGAGCAGCGACATTGAACGTGATGGTGCACCGAACATCTGACGTTTCTAGCATTCTGCACGCGCAGGTCTCTCACATCCGGCCCGGGGACGTGACGACCGCGCCCGAAACGTCGCCGCGACTCCGACGTTTCACCTCGCCGCCGCAGCATCGGAATGTGACGGGGCCGCGGCGGTTTGTATCATCTCCATCGTGACGTCTCGCTGCGATTTCCCAGTCCGACGATCGACCGAGCGGCGCTTCGTCAGGAACGGGATGTTTTCGAACCCCGCGTCGCCGATGTCTGATCGGAACCATCCATGAGCGGCTACGAGGCCGTTCAAGTTCACGTCGACGAGATGCAGGGTTGGCTCCGACCAGCGCAGGCGCGCCGCCTGTGGGATCTCGCATCGGAAGTCCCCCCAAACGGCACGATCGTCGAGATCGGCAGCTTCCAGGGCAAGTCGACGGTGATCCTCGGATCTGCTGCGACCGACACCGCAACGGTGTACGCGATCGATCCGCATGCCGGCAACGATCGAGGACCCGGACAATGGGAAGGCGAGGCCGCCGAAGGCCAGGAGGACTACGTCGCTTTCATGGACAACCTCGCGAACGTCGGCGTGCGCGACCGCGTGACGTACGTGCGTGAGTTCAGTCAGAAAGCACACGAGTTCGTCCCGGGAGACATCGACCTGCTGTACGTGGACGGCGCCCACGGATACGCCCCCGCTCTGAGCGACATCGACGAGTGGGGGGCCCGGGTCGTGCCGGGTGGTGTGATGGCCATCCACGACGTCTACACGTCACTTTTCGTTTCGCTCGCGGTGATTCGCTCGCTGTGGTTCTCCGGCACCTGGAAGTACCTCGGCCGAGTCCGCTCCTTGTCGGTCTACCGACGCACCGACATCGGTGGTCTCGCGCGCCTGCGCAACATTGCGCGACAGGCGGTGAACGTGCCGTGGTTCTTCAAGAATCTCGTCGTTCGGAGTCTGGGTGCGATCGGGCTCGGACGCCTTGCGCGCCTCGGCCATGCGCCTGGTGGAGGCGTCTACTGACGACTGCCCGGGCTCATCGTCGGGCGGGCTCGATCGATCGGCCCCCATCAAACGCAGCGAGGCAGCAACGTGCCCGGGGTGCGACAACGCCACCACCAACGCGGAGGCGCAGTTGCCGACGAGCCACGCCCACGCAGCACCGATCGCCCCGTGCCCATCGGTGAGCAAGAGTGCGGGAACGAGCACCAACGCAGCGAACGCGAACGTGATGATGATCGTCGCGCGGCTGTCGGACTTCACCCTTGCGTAGCTCAGTCCGACGACGGTCACCGCGTATGGCACGGTGCCCGCGACGAGGATCACGAGCAGTGTCGGCACGTCTTCGTATCCGGTGCCGTAGACACCTCGAATGAACGAGCCCAGGATGACGACGCCGGCCAGCGAGACGACACCGACGCCGAGGCTGACCGACAGGGCGACGCGAGCCTGACCGACCAGGTCTCGTCCGCGATCACCTTCGACCAACAGGACTTGGCCGATGATCTGCACGGAGATGACGACGACTGACATGATTCCCCACGCCAGATAGAAGCTGGCGTTGTCCTTCGCGCTCAATGTCGTCAGCACGATGAGCGGTACCGCGAAGAACGGGCCCTGAATCGCGAGTTGCCCGAGGTAGTTCACGGTCGCGAATCGGGCGACGATCGACCGGTCCCGTGGGGTCGGTCGGAGCGCGAGACGTTCCTTCGACTTCACGATCATCCAAACGAGGCACACGAGCCCGGTCACGGAGTACGCGCCCGCGACCACGTTGAACAAGAACAGCGTCGCGTCATCGTCGGGGACCATGAAAAGAAAGGGGAGCCGGATGACCGAGATCGCGAATGACCGCCAGAAGACCCAGCGCCAGAGTCGGAGGGTCATGCAACGCACGTCGACCAGGACCGACAGCGACAATCCGGCAACGTTGAGTGCGAGAAGCGTCCACCCGAACGTCGATCCGACCGCCGAAGTCACCGAACCCGGGGCGACCGCAGCGAAGACCGCAACGCCGACGAACGAACTGAGCGAGGTCAAGACGAGCGTCCACGTGAACAACACCGACGACGCGCGTCCATCGTCTCGAGCAAATCTCGTCAGGGCGATCGGCAGCCCGAGCGATGTCGCGTAGTTGAGGAACGTCACGACGCTGAACAACGCTGCCGCGGCCCCGACGGACTCCTGTGTCGCGGTTCGCGCTGCCACGATCCAGAAGACGAACGACCCGATCGACACGACTGCCGTGCCGCCGAGCATCCACACCGACCCACTCATGACCTCGTCGGGTCGGTCGGCGGCCGGTGCAGCAGTTCGCCCGGGAACGAACCGCATGACTGCAGTGAATTCCGTGTGCAACAGTTTCGGCAAGTGCCGCGCTGCAAGCAGCACCAGCGCCCCCGCCACGATCGGAATCGCGCTCCAGGCCCACGTCCGGTCCCCGAGCAGGACGAGACTCAGAAGTGCCGCCGAACCGCCGACGATCGCGATCACTTCGGCTGCGCCAGCGGTGCTTCGACCGGCACGCGGAGCGATCGACGCCCGATCGTTCCTGTCTGATTCAGGGGCGCGGCTGTCGGCCCATCCGACGAGAACGGCGAGCACCCACGCAACCGCAACCAATCGACCGGCCCAGTTCGCCCATGGACGGGTTGTCACGAACTGCCCGAACGATGCCAAGTCGAGCGTGCGTTCGGTGATCACGAAGAGACCCATTGCCAACACCAACGAGGCCGCCGTCACCGACGCCAAATGAGGCTGGTCGGCGGTGAAGAACCCCAACACTGCGCCGATCACTGCCGTCACGAGCCCGTAGACCGCGTATCCGAAGACGGCGCCGGCGACGGCGAGGACGATCCGCCGACCTGTCATGAGCGTCTCACCCGCGAGACGAGATACAGGCAGATCGCAAGGCCTGCCGCGCTGACGGCCAGCGCAAGTTCATAGGTTCGCTGAGGTCTGAACCGCAGCTCGACTCGTCCTTGGTCAACCGCCGGCAGTCGCCACGCCGAGATCGTGTCGCGAGCGACCGCATCTCCGAGCGGGACACCGTCGACGGTGGCGGTCCACCCGACGTGCTGAGCCCCGGGACCGAGCAGGTACGCACCTTTGGGTGCAGTGACCTGGAGAATGATCCTGGTCGGCGACCTCTCGATGACCTCGACGGTCGACCGTTGAACGGGCTCGGCGGGCTCCGTTCGATCCGCGTCGACGATCAGGAAATCTGAGAGTGCCCCGGACAAGCTGGGCTCGGACTCGAAGATGTGTTCACCGCTCTCGAGCGGGAAGGCGGAACACGATTCGAATCCGACAGCGCGCGATTCGAGGAGCGCCTCGATCGTGCCGGTCAACCGTACCGACGCTGTCTGGCCATCGATCTCGAAGGCATCGACACACGTTCCGACGTCGGCGGTGTTCACGACCGATTCGCTGTCGGCGTTGAAGATCACCTCGCTGACGGCCAGCGGGCGCGGCCCGAAGGTACCGTCCGACGACGTGAACGATTGGGGCTCGAACTCGACGGTCTCGTACACGCTCGGCGGAAGGTCGCTCACGAACGACTCCGTGCATCGCAGCAAGGTCTCGGACCGGTCGGTGCAAACGATGTTGCCGGGGAGCACGTTCGCCGTTATGGATCCGGCCGGCCCCGATGCCGTCACCGTCGCCGCACGAACCCGAGAGAACTCTTTCCGGATGTCTGCTTCCTCGGTCAAGATGGTGAAGACGAACTCGATCGAGTCGAGTCGCTGCGACCCGGTGCGGACCGTGAGTGAGACTCCGGCGTTCGGCGGCCCGAGCCACGACGTCGTCGGATCGCCGTCGACCGCGTTGACGCCCCAGCCATCGCTCACGCCACTCGCCCGTTCCGAACCGAACGCGCCCACCTCGGCCGCGACAAGACTGTCAACGGTCACGTCGGGTGTCCGCGTCGACAAACGGACGGTTCCGGTCACATCAACCGCTCGTGCTCGCGGTGCCCAGAAGATCCGCCTGATCTCGGTCTCCTCGTCGGCGACCCCGGTGCCGATGTAACGGCGGAAGGAATACGAGACATCGGCGTTGCCCAGGAGGCTTTCGATCTCCGGGCTCCGGGCCGCGGACACCTCGAGATCTCGCGGTGTCCGTAGCATTTCCCTGAGATCGAGGGGGCCGTCGACGCCCATGACATGAACCTCGGAGACCGCTGTGGGCGCGCTCAGTGGGCCCCCCAGCTTCTCGAGGTGGATCTGCACCTCCACGACATCATCACCGGTCACGTCGACGGTGATCCAGCCGTCGGCATCGGCCTCGCCTTTGGTCGCTTCATTGGCGATCACGGCACCGTCTGCCGTGATCAACTCGACGCGGATGACCTCAACCGCCCGGCTGCCACTTTGCACGTTCGTCAGCACCGAGACACCGTTCACCGCGGTTTTCGAGCGCAAGCGAACGGCGAGGTAGGCCCCCTGGGCGCCCGCGCCGGTCACCTCCCAAGCGGTGCGCTCGACCGCATCGAACGCACGGGCCGGACGCTGACTCGGGTCGAACGGCGTGATACCGCCCCCGGTGCGCGACGCGTTGATCGACACCGCATCGCGGTATGTCGCGTACGTTTGTGAGTCCGTTTCAGCGAAGACGCTCCGAGCCTCGCGTGGTGTCTCCTCGTCGAGTGCGAGCGTGTTCGACATGGCCACTCGTCCTGTCCGGACCTGGATGTAACGACGACGAGAGCCGTCGGTGATGACCACAGGCGATGAGTCGGCGAGCACAGCGGCGAGTTCGTCGTCGTCGGTGGACCCGGTGTACAGCACCGGTCCACCATCGAGGCGGCCCTGCTGGGCCAACTGTGGCCAGGCGTCGCCCGCACCAGCGACCACCATCGGCAGCCCGGATGCGATTCGAATCGTTGGCTGCGCGTCGCGAACTTCGAAGATCTCGATCGGCTGCATCGAGGCCTCACCCTTCAAACCGGCGACCGGATCGAAACCGGACGTCGTGTTCTCACCGACCTCGCCAAACGAGCGGACACGCATCAAGTCGGCGTCGTTGCGAACGGGATCGAAATGCGATGGTCGCGGAACGCCGACTCGTTCCCATTCGACGTCGTTCTGGAAGACAACCCAACGGACTCCGAGTCGCCGCAGGATCGGCCCGATCGTGCCAGGCGCGTAGTCCGGCGAGGCCAGGTACTCGTCGAGGGCGAGTACGGCGTCGGCAGCTTGTGGCGTCCCGGGTGGTGGGATCGACTGATGGCTCACCAGTGACTTGTCGAGCAGGCCATGGAAGAGATTGTCGTTGACGTATCCCCAGCGGTATCTCGTGCGGACCACACCGGGCAGCACGAGCACCCGACCATCGTCCGGTTGGGAGTTGATCCAGTCGAACGCGTCGTCCCAGTAGCTCGGAATGTCGTCGAATCCCTCGTCATCGTTGTAAAGGTTCCCCGTCCAGAAGGGAAACGCCGAGACGACGATCATCGCGATGAGTCCCACGCCAGCCAATTGACGCCCGACACGAGGCAGCGCCGGATCGTCTGATTCCGACTGAGTACGCCCCAAGAGCGCGGTGATCCCCACCGCGGCGAGCACCGCGACACCGAGGTAGAACGCCGAGCCCGCCTTGTACGTCGTGCGCAGCCCCCGCACGAGCACGGCAGTCTCGAATCCCCAATCCATGAACCGTCCGAACGGTGACGGTGAGTCGACCGGCCACACGCCGACCATGATCGGCACAGCCACTGCGACGAGCGCAGCGAAGTACAGCCGCGGCCGCCATCGCGACAAGGCAAGGGTGAGGGCCGCAGCGAGTGGTGCACCGTAGGCCGCGACGACGACCAAGGGGTTGCGGAAGTAGGCACCGGATTGTTCACGTAGCTGTCCACCGGAGTCACCGAAGTACGTCACCCACATGCCGAGGCCGCGCCAACTCTCGGCCCACGATGATCGCGATGCAATCACGGCAGGTCGCTCGGTCGTGGCGAGGTTGAGTGCGATGTCGTCGCGCTGGAACCACAACACGACGAGTGCGCCGCACGACACGAGAAAGCTGAGCAGGCCGGCGCGTACCAACCAGGTGATCGCCGGTCGAAGCGGCATCGAACGTTCCACGAACACGAGGTACGCGGCGGCGATCGGGACCGGGAGCAGTGCATAGACCAGCGCCGCTGGGTTGAGCGCGCCGACCGCGAAGATGCAGAGGGCGAACCAGGCCGCCATCCGCCAGCCCGCATCGCGATCCTGTGTGCCGCGCAAGTAGAACGTCAGGAACCACGGCGCGAGCGCGTAACTGAGAAACAACCCGGACGGCAACAGGAATTGTGACGTGTACGGATTGAAGGCGTAGATGAGGCCGGCGAGCAGATGGACGCCTCCGACCTTTGGCCGCATCACACTCAGCAAACCGGCCAGGCCTGTTGCCGCGATGGTGAGCAAGGCGGTGTGCACGAGCCGCTCGATCAGCCACGGCTCGGCACCGAAGAACTGCAGCAACGCCTGGTACGCCGCCAACACCGGCGAGTACAGCGTGACCGTGTTCCCGAGGCCTCGACCGTCGTCCCAGATGAATCCGTGTCCGAACAAGAAGTCGATCGGGTTGGTGCTGTACTCCAGCCGCGCGTCGGCGATCCATCTGCCGGGCGAGTTCGTGAGGGTGGCCGCAAGGGAGCACGCGAGGTAGATCGGCGCAAGGTGCCACAGGCGGCGGGGCGCCCAGCGCGCCAAGCGACCCGGCCACGGCGTTGTGGCTGACGTTCCCGCGTCCTGCTCGGTGTTCAACGGATCCGCGATCGGATCGTCAGTCGTAGTCACGATTCAGCGTGTCGCCTTCGACTTCGCAATGACGTCTTCGAAGGTTCGTTCGTATTGATCGCGCGTGGCGGCCTTCGTGTATTGAAGTGCCTTGGCGACGGCACGCTCCCGGAATCGGGCAACGAGTTCCGGTCGAGCGGCGAGTTCAGCGATCGCCCACCGAAGATCGTCCGCGTCATTCGGCGCGGCGAGCATTCCACAATCCGTGGCGAGATCTCTCACTCCGGGGAGATCCGAAGCGATCGGGACACACCCGGACGCCATACCTTCGAGCAGTGCGATCCCGAAGGCCTCCAGACGGTTGATCGACGGCAGCAAGACGACATCGTGCCACGCATATTCGGCGACGAGTTCTTCGTCGGTCACATATCCCCGGATGTCGATGTTCGATGCTCCCGATTCTGCCAGCTGTCGACGCAGCATCTGTTCGCAGGGACCCTTCCCGATGATCGTCAGCGACACGTTGTCCAACTTGGCGATCGCCTGCAGCGCGATGTGTGCGCCCTTGTACTCGCGAAGTTGTCCGACATAGAGCACGCGCAGCGGTCGATCGTGCGAGTACACCTCCCCAGGGCGAGCATCGAACCGGTCGAGGTCGAGGCCCCATGGGATGACGGTGATCTTCGCCGCCCGCTGTCGGCTCAGCAGGATGTCGGAGTAGGCACCGCTGGTCACCACGACGTGATCGGCCAAGCGAGCCAGCCCGCGGGCCAGGAGGTCATACGAGCGAAGCGCGGGCTGCAACCAACGATGCGTCAACTCGATCGTGAAGTGGTGCGTGTAGACGAGGCCGGGACGACGGCTGCGCGGAACAGCGCCGAGAGCGGCGAGGAAGACGTCGGAGATCATCGGCGCCGGGCCGTGGATGTTGATGATGTCGTATTGATCGAGGCGTCGGAGCACCCCCGGCAGGCGCACCCCCAGCGCCGAGAACCGGAAGTCCCCCTTCGCGAAGTACGGCGCGTCGTCGGCCGACAGGACATCGACGTGATGCCCGCGTTCGACGAGACCGTCGACGAGTTGTGAAACCGACCGCGCGACACCTGACGCGACGGGTGGCGTCTCCGACGCAACGACGAGAACTCGCATCGATGTCAGCTCGACTCGCCGACAACATCGGATGCGCGTGACATTTCTGCCGGGCGCATCCCCGCTCGCAACGCTGCATCTGGTTGTGCCGGTGCGCGGGCGATGAGAATCGGGTCGACGGGTGCAACGCGACGGCGTGGGGTCGGGCGCCGACGTTCGCGAATTCGCGTATCAGTCCACATCTTCGCGACGTGACGGAGGAACGGGGCTCCATCGCGCAACATTGCCTTGGACACTCCGTCGTCGCGCGGCTCGAACACGTAGGGAAACTCGCAATGTGTTTCCCAACGCCCACGAACGAGCACCTCGGCCAAGGACTTGAATCCGTACGGCCGAAGCGTCACGCCGTCGATCACTTCTCGGCGGATGGCGAAGAGTCCACCACCTGGGTCGTTGACATGACGAGTCTCGCTGAACATGGTCTGCAACACCACGCCGGATCCTCGTGAAGCAAGCCGTCGCCACCGGCGTGTGAGGCCGAGTGCGGAGCCACCTGGGAGGTATCGGCCGGGTACACAGACGTCGGCCCGTCCGAGAACAAGCGGCGCGATCATCCAGGGAAGGATCTCCGGCGGATGCTGGAGGTCGGCATCGAGCACCACGATGACGTCGGCGGTGTTGTTCTGCAATCCGAGGATGATTGCACCGGCGATCGAGTTCCCCCGTTGATCGGGCGTGCGGTGGATCAGACGGATCCGATTGTCGCCTCTCGCGTCTGCCAGTTCGCGAATGACCTCGGGTGTTGCATCGTCGGAATCGTCGACGAAGAGCACTTCCCAGTCGACCGTGATGGTTTCGAGGGCCTTTTCGACCCGTCTCACGAGCTCAGCGACGTTGTCCTGTTCGTGGCGTGTCGGTACGACTAGGCATACGCTCGCGCACGACTCCACCAGGACCTCCTTCACCTCGTATGCACCAACTGGAACAGATAGCTCAGAAACTACAGCGCGCAGCGGCAATGGACGATTTTGCGCGTGTTCGGCGGATCGGTTGGTGGGTTGTCGGTTCGATCATCGGCGTCGTGCTCGTCGGCACCGCGTGGTCCGGTGACGCACTGTTCAACTTGGACCTCGTCGTGTTCGACCGGATTCCGGTCAGCCCGGGAATCTGGGGTCTCGGCCCCGAGATCCCGCGTCAGAGTCCCATCATCGTGGCGTTGGCGATCTCGTCGCGGGTCATCGACGGGACGTTCCTCGTCACGGCGCTCATGGTGCTGAGCGTTGCAACCGCCTTCGTCGGGGTCGCCCACCTGAGCCGACCGGCGCCCTGGCACGCGCGGGCAGCGGCCGGCGTGCTGTACGCGCTCGGGCCGTGGCTCGTGACCCGGATCGCGGTCGGCCATCTCGGCCTGGCGTTCGCGGCGGCATTGCTGCCCTGGGTCTTGCCCATCTTGTTGCGACCCGATGCCGATCTGCGTCGGACGTTCCTTGCCGCCGCTGCGCTCGGACTGGGTGGCTACTTCGGTGGGTCGCTCGCACTGATCGTGATGGCGGTCGGCGTCGTGACCGCACGCGGACACCGCGGCCCGCTCGTCGCCGCCGCTTGGATCGTGAGCCAGTTGCCGTGGCTCGTCCCCGGATTCATCGTCGGGCTGTCGGCACCGAAGATTGCCGGCGGGGAGTTCTTCGGCACGACGATCCACAGCGCGGGTGATGTCGCCCGCCTTGCGCTGGGCTACGGGTTCTGGCAGCGAGGGAACCAGATCGGAATCGATTCTGCGTTACTGCCGATCGCCGCGATCGCGATCCTCGGGCTCGCTCTCCTCGGGGCGAGTCGGCTGCCGGGCAGTTGGGGCTGGCGGGCCGCCGTTCTCGCCGCGACAGGTGCCGTCATCACCGCGGCCGGCTCGATACCGATTCTCGACGACATCTTCGACCGGTTCAGCACGTCACTTCCGGGCGCGGTCGTGCGCGAGCCACAACGGGTACTGGTGCTGTTTCTCGTCTGGCTGGCGCCAGCGGTAGCGCTCGGCATCGCACACATACACAGTCGGAGTGCGGCCGCGGGCATCGGTGCATCGGTGAGTTGCATGGGGATCGCCCTCGTCATGATCGGACCAGCGCTCTGGGGTGTCGACGGTCGGATCGACGGAATCGATCTGCCCGACTCTTGGGAGCAGATACAACGCACGGTCGACAGCGCCCAGGGGACGACACTGGCGTTGCCGTGGAATCAGTACATCGACCTCGACGTCGCCGGGGGGCGGCGGACGTACCATCCGGTCACGTCGTTGATCGGTTCCGACGTACTCAACGCGTCCGACCCGGAATTCGGACTCGTTGCCAACGAGGCGGTCGACCCGCGCACGTCAAGTGTCGAGGCCGCCCTCGCCGGCATGGACGCTGGCCGCGAGCTCAGTGAGCGCCTCGAAGAGATCGGCGTTCGCTGGGTCGTCGTCGTCACAGGCATCGACGACCAGCGATACGCACCCCTGGCGTCCGACGCCGGATTGCGGCGCCGACTCGGCGACGACTCGATCGTCTTGTACGAAGTGCTGTCGTGGACCGGCCGTGCACGCGACGCCGCGGGCGTGCCGACCTCGGTCGACACGCCGATCCCTCCACTCACTCGACTCGGCGACGGAACACGGGTTTGGTATGCGCCCGGAGCCCCCGGGTGGATTCGCGGGTTCACCGCGACGAGGACGACATCGGTCGGCGTGATCGAACTTGCGGACGCCTGGGGCCCCGTTTGGTACTGGCCGACACTTGTTGTCATGGCCGCTGACACAGGCACGATGTGGGCTGTGCTCGCGGCGATCTGGCCGAGGCTGAGGCCCCGCCGGCGGAAGTCTCGGGATTTCGAGGCCACACATGACCGTCATTGGCTTGCAAAGCCTGAGCTAGATCCATATGATGACGCCTGGTCGGGACGTCTTTCCGGCCCTTAAGTTGCGAGGTCTTCATGCTCCGTAAGGTTCTTTCCATCATCGCCCTGTCTGTTGCGGCGTTGTCGCTGGCGCCTACAGCAGCTTCGGCCTCGACTGGCTACCAACTGGACAACGTCGATGACGGCAACGCTACGCCTGGCCAGACCGTGAACGTCAACTTCAACGGCTTCAAGCCTGGTTCAACCGTGACGCTGACCTTCAACTCGGTGCCAGTGGTGCTTGGAACGTTCACGGCAAACGCGCAAGGTGTCGTCCGGGTGTCCGTCACGATCCCCGCAGGTGCAGCCTATGGCACGCACACGATCGTCGCCTCGGGCATCGACCGCACCGGAGCAGCCAAGACCGCATCGATTTCCATCGCGATCTCAGCGACCGGTACAGCGGCCCCCGGCGGCGGCCTTCCTGCCACGGGTGGCGACATTGCGTTGATGCTCGGTATCGGCGGACTGACTGTTGCCAGCGGTTGGGGCGTTCTCGGCGCAGCCCGTCGACGCCAAGTCGCAGCCTGACATCTGGACTCATCCGCGACACTCCGGCGTCCGCGGATGACTGACTGCTCAACGAAGTGAACGATTCGAACGCTGCCCCTCCGCGGGTGCTGTACATCGGTGGTTCCACTCGGACCGGCAGCACCGTTCTCGACTCGTTGCTCGGCTCGTTTCCGGGCGTGTTCTCCGGCGGTGAACTCACCTTCTTCTGGCGTTACGGCTTGAGCGAAGGCGGTCGGTGCAGCTGCGGTCAGCCAGTGGTGGACTGCGTCGTGTGGTCCGATGTGCTCGAGCGGGCATTCGGGTCCGAGACAGTCGACGCGGACCGCATGATCGATCTGCGGAGTCGGTTCTGGTCGGCACATCTCCCATTGATGGTCCTGCCCTCCTACCGGCGGAAGGGCTTGGCTCGTCTCGAGGAATACCCCGAGACTGTCGAGCGCTTGTACCACGCGATCTCCGAGTCGACAGGTGCTCGTCTGATCATCGATTCGTCGAAGGAACCGCACTATTCCTACATCCTGCGCGAGAAGACCGATCTGGATGTCTATTTCCTTCAACTGGTCCGCGACCCACGAGCCGTGGGAAATTCTTGGCTCCGCCTCCGGCCGGAACTGGGATTCGGGGAGGACTCGGCAAAAGCGCTGGCAACCGTTGGTGTGTCGGGTTACCACCACGCGTCGCGCCGGGGGCCCGTCAAGTCGTCGGTGTACTACAACGTGTCCAACGTTGCCGGCGAGATGCTGTGGCGATCGAGCGATCGGCACGCCGTCATCCGCTACGAAGACTTCGTGGCGCGACCTCACGAGGCGCTCGAGTCGATCGGCGAGTTCGTCGGCATCGATCTCGACGTGTCGAGCGTGCTCGATGCCGACAATTCCTTCGAACGCCCCAACCTGCACAGTGCATGGGGTAATCCGAATCGATTCGAAGAGGGGCGCACGACGCTCGAGCCCGATGAGGCCTGGAAGACGAAACTCAGTGCTCCGAATCGAGCAATCTTGACCGCCCTCAATCTTGCGCTCCTGCGAAGGTATGGATATCCGGCTCGCTCACGGGGCGACATCGGCATGCTTCGAGGTCGTGCCGCCAAGCACCAGTTGGCACGACGAACGTGAGTGGTCAGACGACGGTGGAACCGCAGAAGGGCACGCTTGCGCTCGCGCGCGGATTTCTGCGAGTGCGCCGCGATCCTGAGCCATTCCTCGCGGGATTGGCGCACCGCGCGATCGAAGGGATGCCGTTTCCACTGGAGAATCGTCGGATCCTCGACCTCGGCTGCGGCACCGGACATCTCGCCACAGAATTGGCCCGGCGTGGCCACGAGGTCATCTCGACAGATCTCCGCATGAGCGACCTGGTCGAGGGGCGACCGCCGAATGCATTTCGTGGCGACGCCACCGGACTGGCGGTTCGCTCAGGATCGATCGATGGCGTCATCTGTTCGAACATCCTCGAACACACGCCGACTCCCGATCTGGTGTTCGGTGAGATCGAGCGCGTGTTGCGCGTCGGCGGATGGGCCTGGGTGAGTTGGACGCCATGGTGGTCGCCGTTTGGTGGACACGCGATCGCACCGCTCCACTTGCTCGGTGCCGAGCGCGGAATGCGCGTCTACAAGCGGCTGTTCGGTGAGCCGACCGGAGAGAACCTTCCCTTCGACGGCGTGTGGCCAACATCGGTTGCTTCGATGGTCGACGTTGTTCGAGCCAGCGACGGGCTCGAACTCGTGGACGCGGTCCCTCGCTACTATCCGTCGCAACGTTGGTTGATGCGGTTGCGCCATGTACGCGAGTTCGCTGTCTGGAACTGCGTCCTGCTCATCCGCAGAACCGACGTTCCGGCGAGTCGACTTGCCTCGCAGCCAGAGTGAGGAGTACCGGGTGACCGACGACGAGTTCGAAGAGTTTGGTTTTGCAGAAGTCACGACCGAAGAATTCCTCGCGAAATTCGGCGACTTCTCGTCGCTCGATCCGGCGGATCCCTCCGGCACATCGGTTGACACATCCGAGTCTTCCGTGGGCGCTGTTCCATCTCGCCGCTCACGCCGAAAGCGGCTCGTCGCCATCTTGATGCTCGTTGCCGTTGCCGCAGCGGCGATCACCGTCGGCGTCTTGCTGAGGGGCGACGGCGGTGGAGATGGTGACGGTGTCGACGCGGTTGGCACGGCGACGACTGTCCAGGCTGTAGCCCCGGATGATTCGTCGGGCGAGCCTGCAGTTGGTGTGCCCGGCACCACGAGTGCTGCGACCGGAACCACGGCCGAGACGCCGGATGGCTCCGAGGAAGGCCCGGACGTCGTGAATCCTCCTGGGCTCGACCTTCCGACCCGCGGGCTGTTCGATTCGTTTGCACGCGCTGATGCCGATGGCCTCGGTCTCACGGAGACCGGTCGGGAGTGGGTTGGGGATTCCGGTAGCTGGGGTATCCGATCGCGGAGCGCTGTCATCACCGAGCCCAGCACAAGCGGGCCCACCATCGCCATCGCGAACATGCGAGCAACGAGCGGAACCGTGCAGGTCACCATGCCGTCGGTCAAACGGGGAAGTGGAATCGTCTTTCGCTCCAAGAACATCTTCAACTATTGGGCCCTAACTGCGGCACCGGACTCCGGAACGTGGTCGGTTTCGAAGGTCATCGCAGGGAAACAGACCCAGCTCGGATCGATCGGCCTGACGCAGGTGGCGGACTACACGACGATCGCGGTGCGTTTCGACGAGACGTTCATGGACTTCTACGTCGACGGCACGAAAGTCGCCGCGATGATCGATCCCGATCCGATCGGCGGAACCTACGCAGGTTTGATCGGCCTCGGTCCCGAATCAGCCGATGCTCAGTGGACGAACTTCGTCGTGATCGCTCAAGCTGAACCTCCGTCAGGCACTTAACCGACCGATCTGGTCACCACTAGCACGAACTGGCCGGCACTGATACTCCTATGTCAATGCGGCGAGGTCTTTGAGGAGAATTGGGTAGAGGTGTCGGGCCAAATAGCGTTTGAGGCAGCGCACGATTTCGCGGTGTGAGAGGCCTTCGGTTTTGCGTCGGTCGGAGTAGGCGCGGGTTTGCGGGTCTCTGCTGAGGCGGACCATGGCGATGATCCAGAGGGCGTTGTTGGCTTCGTCTGTGGTGATCAATGACAGAGGAAAATCTCCATATTCGACACGGCGTTCACCCGTGATTGGAGATCCCATGCTTTGGCCTGTTGGTAACGAACGTGTCACCAGAGGAAAAGTGATGCTGAGTAGCTGCTGATTGGAGTTCGCGAGGATCGGGTGATGCACTTTGATCTTGATCTTGACAAATTGGTGGCCGATTGGACGTTGGTCGACGACGAACTGGCTCTCGCAGCGAAGAAGCAGGGCATCGGCCGGCTGGCATTCGCCCTGCAGCTGAAGGTCTACGGCCGGCACGGCCGCTTCATCAGCGGCTCGTCAGAGCTGTCCGACGACGTCGTGGACTACGTGGCCCGACAGGTATACGTGGACCCTGCAATCCTTGCTGGCTTCGACTGGTCCAGTCGGGCGGTGAGGTTTCATCGAGCCGAGATCCGCGGCCACTTCGGTTTCAGCGAGTGCTCGGTCAGCGATGCTGACCGTGCAGTCGACTGGCTGGCCGAGATGGTGTGCGAGCGCGAGCGGTTGTTTGCTGTTGTTCGTGATGAGCTCCTGGCGTGGTTCCGTCGAGAACGTATCGAGGCGCCGGCAGACGGTCGGGTCCAACGCCTCGTGCGGTCGGCGCTCCATCGAGGCGAAGTCGCCGTCACAGATCGAGTGGCCGATCGGCTGTCCGCTGAGGTACGGGACCGGCTCGACGATCTCATCGCCGACTTCGACGAATCGATAGGAGCGGTCGATGATCGAGCGGTGGCGCATCCGTGCTGCGGTCGAGTCGCCATCGCACCTGCGTCGCCACCGAGACGAGCTGCGATGGTCGCTCCTTGCGACGATGCTGGTCGTGCGAGAACGCGAACTCGCGCTCGCGCTGGTCGGCGGGTGACCAAGGAGTTGACGAACGCATTCAAAAAGGTGAGGGGCAAGGAGAACATCCTGTTCTCGATCGCCCAAGCCGCACTCGACGCACCCGACGACGCTGTGCGCACCGTGGTGTTCCCGGCGGTTTCGGGTGGTGAGAAGACGCTGAAGGAGCTGGTGCATGAGTACAAGACGAAGGGCCCCGAGTACGACCAGACGGTGCGCGCAACGCTCAAGGCGTCCTACACCGGCCACTATCGGCGTGGGCTGATTGAACTGCTGGAGGTGTTGGAGTTCCGTAGCAACAACCAGGCCCACCGTCCGGCACGCGAGGCCCTTGCGTTGGTGAAGCGCCACGCCCGTGCGGGTACCCGCTACTTCCCGGCCGATGAGGACATCCCGATCCACAAAGGCCTGAAGGGTGACTGGAAGTTGTCGGTGTTCACGACCGTCGACGGCCGCCGCCGCACGAAGCGGCCGGCCTATGAGATCTGCATGTTCCAGGCGCTGCGCGATCAGTTGCGCTGCAAGGAGATCTGGGTGGTCGGTGCTGACAAGTGGCGCAACCCCGACGACGATCTGCCCGTCGATTTCGACGAACGGCGTGTCGAGCACTACGCAGCGCTGCGCCAGCCGTTGGATCCCACCGAGTTCGTTGCGGTTCTGGCCGCGGTCGGCATCACGGCGCTGTTGCGGCGGACCCCTTCCGAACCAGACGATGCAGCACTGCCTCGTGTCGGGCGTCAACTGGCGGGTGTGGGGCTTATCGCCCTGATCGTCGTCTCGGCGTTTCCGTTCTGGACGGGAAATCTCTACAACGAAAACGAAGGATTCGACGACGTCCCGAGCTACTGGGACGACGCCTTGGATTGGATCAACGCCCAACCCGAGGATGGTCGGGTACTCGTGCTGCCTGGAGTGATTCGAACGCGGTACCGCTGGGGATACGTCAACGACAACCTGTTCCATGGTCTGCTCGACAAGTCGCTCGTCAGCCACCAATCGATCCCTCCACCCGGGACGCCCCTCGCCGCAGACGCAGTGCTCGGCCTCGACGAATACCTGACCTCGCCCGGCTACGAGGCAGGCACGATCGGGTCTCGTATCGCTGACGCACTACCTCGTTGACGACCTCCGACCACTTATCGACCGGAGATTGATTGATCTGAGTTCGATCGGTTCGGTCCAGCAGGCCGTCGCTCAGACTCTCGCCGACCTTGAAGAGAAGTTCTGGTCCACCGAGTGGACTGCCAAGGGGTTGGACACACAAGCGGGTCGCGAGATTCTGATCAGTTCAATCAATCAGGTCAGGCAGAACGTTCGATCCGGCCTCAACTGGGCGGATCGGGTCGATCTGGTCGGTGGCGCGACCTCTGCCGATGCGTAAACGGCGCGAGCGACCGATGCCTTGGGGTGAGTTGAGCTCACCCTTGAGGTGAACCGACGCGAGGCTCGCTGACAGCAAATCAGCGGTCGCCCCCTACGATTCGCTGCGCCCCATTGCAGGCAGCGTGGCGAAGGGAAGATCCGGCCTTCCGTCGTTCAGTTCGGCATACTTTGACGACGACGGACGGGTTGGCGGCCCAGCAGTTCGTTGATCTTCCTGCGCCGCACCCATTGTGCTGGATGCCCGAAAGTCAGTTGCTTTCGTCATAGGAACCTTCGAGAATCTGCTGCATCGCGTTCGCCGCGTCGGCTTTCGCCGGTGAGAACAGGTGCCCGTAGATGTCGCTGGTGACTCGGATTGATGAGTGTCCAAGCGAATCGGAGATCGTTTTGAGTGGGACGTCCGCGGCGATCAGAAGCGACGCGGCCGAGTGTCGCATTCTGTGCGGGGTGAGTTCTCGGTCGAGCACAGCAAGGGTCATGGCCTTCACGAGCCGGTTGCATCGGTTCGGCCCGAGAGGTGTGCCGACCGTCGATGTGAACACGAGATCGTCGGGCCAGCCGAGGCCCCACTCTGAGCCGAAAGCGAGACGTCGTTGAATCTGTTCGGTCAGGTGTTTGCGGAGCACGCCGACGGCCAGCGGGGGCAAGTGGATTGTTCGGCGCGACCCGCTCGTCTTCGGCTCATCCAGGTACAGCGTGTCGCGGTCGCCTCGCTTGAGCGCCCGACTGACGGTGAGGGTGGCAGGCGACGAATCGAGGTCGATCGACGACCAGCCGAGTCCGAGTGCCTCGCCCTTGCGAAGCCCGGTGAGCAGAAGAATGGCGACGAGCGGGCCGATCTCGTATTCGTCAACGGCTTGGAGCAGCGCTCTCGCGGCGGCCGGGTCGAGCACCTCGCCCTCGGATCGTGGCACCTTGATTCCGTCGACGAGCATCGCTGCGTTGCGGTTCACATGGCCTTCCTGCTCAGCGACTCGCAGACCGCGCCGAAGGACCGCACGCGCCTGACGGATCGTGTTCGCCGATTTGCCCTTGCGCTGGAGTGTCGACATCATTCGGCGCACGTGCGCCGGCGCGAGGTCTTCGAGGCCGACGTCGCCGACGTGGGTGAGTACGTACAGCCGGGCGATCTGGATGTACCCGCGGCGGGTCACGTCGGAGATGTCAGCGAGGGGGAGTATCTCGTCGATCCAGATCTCGAACCATTGGCCCACGGTCATGTCCAAGGGCGCAGCCGAATCGAGGTCGAGTGCGATCTCCCGCGTCAGTCGTGCGGCCTTTGAGACCGCTTCTTGCTTTGTCGACGCGATCACCGTGCGGCGGTGGTGCTTCCACTTGGTGATCTTCCCATCGTCGTCCCATCCGATGGGTTCGGGGGCCCGTATGGTGACCTTGGCTTCCCACCGCTTGCGCGCCTTGTTGTGCCAGACGGTCCCACTTCGTTGGGGGTGTTGTGTGCGAGACAAAGGGTGCTCCCAGGTGGACAACTGGTGGACAACTTGACTGTACACCAGCGAACGGCGGCGAACGGCGCTGAACGATAACCCCTGGTAGACGCACTGTTTCTGAACGTCGGCGAACGTGGGCGAACGGGATATCACTTACTGGGGGACAAGGGGTCGCAGGTTCAAATCCTGTCAGCCCGACCGTAAAGACCCTGGTAGATGACCATAAATCATCTACCGGGGTTTTGTGTTTTTCGGCCAGGTACCAACGTGGGGACCAACGGAACGCCCGCTCACTTCATCCACAACGAAGGAGCAACACACCATGACCACCACGACACGCGAACCGTTCATCGGCGAGCACGACGAATACAGTTCGGAATCAGCGACAGAGGGCAGCCAACCGCCCACCGTTCGTATCTGGGCCCGTAACGAAGATGAGGCCGCGATGATGGTCCTCAGCTCCGACGACATCCCCGAGCTTGACTGCGGTACCTATGCCGCAGACATCGGCGGCGAGGCCCATTTGCCGTTCATGACCGCGGCGAGGGTTATCCACTGCCCGAGCTGCCAGCGGATGATGTCCGCAGCCGGCTACAGCTCGGCCGCTCACGCTTGCATCCCTACCGGTCGCTTCGGCGGCGACGAACTCGACACCGAATAGCGAGCCGATTCCCCCGAGCCTCGCGGCTCGGGACACGAAGAACGCCCTGCCTGGGCCGCTGTGAGCGGTCTAGCGGGGCGTTCGTCGTTGTCGGTACCAGGCGGTCTATGGCGGAAAGGGATGCCGAAACCTGTTTTGAATAGTTTTCGACAACAGTGCTGGTTTAAATACAGAGAACGACTGTGAACCGTCTGAATCTGCGTGTTATCGTCAGTTGTAGTGACACGCTGTGTGCCACAAAATGGCCCCTGGAGGGTTTGTTTATGTTTTCGTTCACTGTTCGTCGCCTTATTGGCGCGTCCGCGGTGGTCTGTCTGGCAGCTTCTGCTGTGGTAGTCGGCTCAGTTGCTGTACCGGGACAGACACTTGCTCTCCCTGGCGCTTCAGAATCAACGGTGGTCACGATCGAGCCGACCCGTGTTGCTGACACCCGCCACGACATTGGTCTCGTCGGCAAAGTCGCTGCCAACGCGCCACGCAAACTTACTGTTACCGGAACTATCGACACGTATCTCGACGCCACATCAAAAACAGTTGTTAGGCAGGTTGTGCCTGCTGGCGCGACCGGCGTGTTCTTAAACGTGACTGTGGTGGCGCCGTCTGCGCCAGGATTCTTGTCGATCCGTCCCGGCACAGCAACCGGTGTTCCCGCGACAGCCGGACTGAACTTCGTTACAGGCACAGTGCTAGCCAACGGCGTTCTTGTTGCACTACCCGCCACCGGTGCCAACGCCGGTCAAATCGACATCTACTACGGGCCCCCCACCGTGGGTGCGTCGATGGATGTGGTTGTCGATGTTGTCGGCTACACCACCAGTTCCGGGCTCATCGACCTCGTCAACCGGGTTGAACAACTCGAAACCTCCGGCGTCGCCGGCCCAACAGGCGCAAAAGGCGCAGCCGGCATAGATGGCCCCAAGGGCGACACTGGCCCAGCCGGTACTGATGCTCTAGTCGTAGGAGCGGACTGCATCCGGTTCAGTGCTATTGCGTACGGGGGCTCCCTCGAACTCTACGAATTCGCGACGGAGCTGGACCTACGCAACTGCGACCTGACCGACGCCGACCTGACCGACGCCTTCCTGCTCAACGCCAACCTGACCGACGCCAACCTGACCGACGCCAACCTGACCGACGCCGACCTGACCGACGCCAACCTGACCGACGCCAACCTGACCCGCGCCAACCTGACCCGCGCCTTCCTGACCGACGCCGACCTGACCGACGCCGACCTGACCGACGCCAACCTGACCCGCGCCAACCTGACCCGCGCCTTCCTGACCGACGCCGACCTGACCGGCGCCTTCCTGGTCGACGCCGACCTGACCCGCGCCTTGCTGTTCTTCGCCGACCTGACCGGCGCCGACCTGACCGGCGCCAAGCTGTTCTTCGCCGACCTGACCCGCGCCAACCTGACCCGCGCCAACCTGACCGACACCGACCTGACCGGCGCCTTGCTGGTCGGCGCCGAGCTGTTCTTCGCCAACCTGACCAACGCCTTCCTGACCGGCGCCAACCTGACCGGCGCCAACCTGACCCGCGCCAAACTGACCAACGCCCGCCTGCTCGACGCCGACCTGTCCGGAGTGACTTGGTTGAATACGACCTGTCCCAACGGCGACGTGAACGGCGGGCCGGACCCCTGCTGAGTTTGATACCAGGTTCGGTTTGATCCCAGATCGACGCTTGCGGATTGGCACGCGTCGATCTCAGGTGCTGAGGGCCCCGCACCGGCCTCAAAGGGCAGGTGCGGGGCATCACAGCAACGGGCGGGGTTATGCGGTGACGCCGATCATTTTGACGATCTGCCAAACATGCACCGAGCGTCACATATCGCCGGTTCGTGGGCGCCCCGACAATAGGGCAAACGTTCCTTGACACGGCACCGGTTCGGGCGCGCCGTCACTGTCCAGCGAACGCAAGAACGCCCCGCCCTGGGCCGCTAAGAGCGGTCTGAGGGCGAGGCGTTCGTGTGCGCAAGCGCCCGCAGCTGACCTTTTTGCTGCGGGCTAGCCGCTGCCGGAGTTGGAGGTCAACAAAGTTGCTCCGGCAGCGAGTTCTAGGCGGTCGTCGGGATATCCAACAGGCGCATTGCCTCGGGCACCACGACTTCGGAACCAGTACGGAACCAGAGCAGGGCACCGCGTTGGCCGGTTGGCCGCTGGTTGGCGCCGATGAGGTTCGGGATCAGCTCGAGGGTCGAGCCGACACGGTCCACGATGTAGAACGCCTTCGCCACGTCGCCGTAGAGCGCGACATAGTTGTTGGCGGTCGCCAGCGGGCTGAACGCGCTGTCCATGTTCGAGTTCTCGAACCAACGCTTGCCGAGGATGTGCGCCGGGATCTCGCGCAGCTCGGGGAACTCATGAGCTCCGCTGGTCGTCTCAAACTGGCGGACCAGGTTGCCGATAGCGATATGCGACTGCCAGGTGGCACCGTTCGAGAACCGAGCAGGCAGCGCGTTCTGCAATGCGTAGATGTCTGCAGCGGTGAACGACTCCGCCGTTACGGGGTTGATCTCCGACGCCGTGCCAACAAGACCGGTGACGAGGCCCTGAGGCTGGCCGGAGCCGGTGCCGGTCGTGTAGGCCGTGGCCTGCAACTGATCTGCCGAGTCGGTGAGCACCCCTGCCAGTTCGGCGAGGAAGTCGACAGCATCCTGACCGACCTCGTAGCTGTACGGAACGAACGAATCGCCGAGGTGGACGTCGATCGACGGGTTACCGAGCGTCGGCGAACCGTCCGCGGCTTGTGCCGCCTCTGCCTTCCATTCTGACGCTGCGCCGGCGCTGGTGACACCGGTCCACTTGTTCGTCATCGTCTGCTTGACGGTCGCCAGCTCGCGCAACGGGTTAATGCTGCCCGAGTTGGTCAGCAGAATTGCGGGGTCGAGCGTGAGCGGAATCATGTACCCGCCGTTGCCTGCAGTCGTCGACATGGCCCGCATCTCGGCGTCGACTACCGCGACGTTACGGAAAGCTTCCTGCTCCTTCGGCGAGCATCTTGGCGAACGCTCCGCGGTAGTCGGCGTTGCCGGCCGCTGCAGCCCATCGGCCAGCAAGTGACCTATCGCCCTCATGGCCGCGCTCAACGAGTGCTGTTGCCTTCGCTGCGGCGTAGTCGGGGAGATCGCCCGAGCGGAACGCGTCGTCAATCGCGGAACGTCCACGGTCGGCGTCGGGCCCGTCGCTGCGGGACCGGTTCTGGTTCGGTGACGGGCGGCCGGTGTTCAAGATCTTGCCGCCGTCCGTGGCGTCCTGCTTGGGCTGCCGTGCGTAGCGGTCCTTGATGGCCTGACGGGCCTCGAGGGTCTTGGCGGTCTGCTCAGCAATCACGGCTTCGCGGAGCGTGATGCCGTTCGTCAGGTTCTCGCAGCGCTGATCCTCACCAGCAGTGAACGCCCCATAACGATCGACGGCGCCAATCTCCGAGGGTGCCCCCTACGCCGCCAGGATTCGGGGCGATTCTCACCGAGTGAGACTCTCTACCATTCCTCTGGTAGAGAGAGATGGGTCAGGCGGGCTGCTTCGTGGGTATCGCACCCCTAAAGAAACGCCCCCAGCGACCGCTCAGCCGCCGACAGGGCGCCTCACCGATGGCCACCGTGGCCGCAGGCAGGACCTCTACACCTTGAAATTTGCAGCAACGGTGAATTGGTGCTGCCGTATGTGGATGCCGAAACCTGTGAAAGTTAGTTTTCGGCACTCTTCATGTAACACCGCGCATTGTTTGTTGATCCGGATGACATTGGGTGTTACGGTCGGTCGTGTTGTCGGCGGTACTCGCACGCAATAACCCAGGAGTGTTTGTTTATGTTTTCGTTCACAGTTCGTCGCCTTATCGGCGCGTCCGCTGCGGTCTGTCTGGCAGCTTCTGCTGTGGTAGTCGGCTCAGTTGCTGTACCAGGACAGACACTTGCTCTCCCTGGCGCTTCAGAATCAACGGTGGTCACGATCGAGCCGACCCGTGTTGCTGACACCCGCCACGACATTGGTCTCGTCGGCAAAGTCGCTGCCAACGCGCCACGCAAAC
>JBNMOS010000024.1:0-33617 GCA_051275435.1 Ilumatobacter sp. | reverse complement strand
AAGGTCTTCTTTGGCGAAGTGCTCGCCAACCCGCGCAACGCGATGTTCGACATCGAGGGCGTGTCAGCGGTTGGGCACGAGAATGGCATCCCGCTCATGGTCGACAACACCGTGCCGACGCCGTACATGGTGCGTCCCCTCGAACTCGGCGCCGACATCGTGGTGCACAGCCTCACGAAGTTCTGCGGTGGCCACGGCACCTCGATCGGTGGCGCCATCGTCGACGGCGGCACGTTTGACTACGCCGCCTCGGGCCGCTTCCCCAACTTCACCGAGCCCGATCCGAGCTACCACGGTCTCGCGTACTTCCCGGCGCTCGGCCACGGAGCGTTTATCCTCAAGGCGCGTGTCCAGATGCTGCGCGACCTCGGGATGGCGATCTCGCCGTTCAACGCATTCCTGATCCTGCAGGGTCTCGAAACACTGTCGCTGCGCATGGAGCGTCACTTCTCGAACGCACAGATCGTGGCTGAGCACCTTCTGGCACACGACAAGGTCGAGTCGGTCACCTTTGCCGGCCTCCCGGACAGCCCGTGGTACGAGCGCACGCAGAAGTACAGCAACGGCATCGGGGCCGGGTCGATCGTCGCCTTCGAAGTGAAGGGCGGCATCGACGCTGGCAAGAAGTTCGTGGAGGCATGCGAGTTGCACAGCCATGTGGCGAACATCGGCGACGTCCGCAGCCTCGTGATCCACCCCGCGAGTACGACCCACAGCCAACTGTCCCCCGAAGACCTCGCAGCTGCTGGCGTCACGCCTGGCCTGATCCGGTTGAGCGTCGGCCTCGAGACGATCGCCGACATCCTGGCCGATCTTGACCAAGCCCTCGCCCAAGCCTGACCCAGTCGGCGTGCGCCTGTACTGGGTGGGCTACGGTTCGTCGCGTTGGTCGCGGAGGAAGTTTTCGAATTGATCGCCGAGGTCGTCGGCGGTCGGGATCTGGGCTTCAGCGCGGCGGTCGAACTCGGCTTCGAGCATGCGGACGTACATCCGGAGCTGGTCATCGTTGGCGATGATTTCGTCGTGCACGTCGCGCCAGCTGTCGACCTGTTCGCCGAGGTCGGTCGTTGTCGGAACGTCGAGCACGTGGCTCAGGTGCCGGGCGAGCGCTGATACCGCCATGGGGTGCTCGGCGTTCATGAGGTAGTGCGGGATACCGACACGCAGCGAGATCGACGGAATGTTCCGTGCCTCCAACTCGGCATTGAGGACGCCGGCGACACCGGTGATCCCCTGGTACGACGGTTGCGACAGCCCGAGTCGGGCCGCCAGGTCAGGCGTCGCTGTGCTGCCCGTGACCGGAGGCGTGCGCGTGTGGGGGATTGCTTCGGCAGAGGCACCGACTGTCACCACGGCCTCGCAGCCCATCGCAACGGCGACCGTGATGATCGCATCGATGTAGTTGCGCCAATTGAAGTGGGGTTCGACACCGATAAGCCCGACGACATCGCGTTGGAGCTTGCCGTTCGGGCCGATGATGCCACTCCGCTGGAGCACGAAGTCGTTGGTCGGCCAGACGATTTCGCGGACGCCGTCGTCGATGGTGACGTGTGGACGCTGCTGCGTGAAGTCGTAGAACGGGTCGGGGTCGATCGAACCGACCACGACAGCGTGGTCGGCCGAGGTAAATGCGTTAACCGCGGCCGTGGCCGCGCTGGCAACATCGAACCACCCTTCGAGGCCGACCAGCATGACCGGCCGTTCGAGCGCGCCGATGTCGCCCATTCCGAAGCTCAGCACATCGGTTGACTGCATCCGCTCAGGCTATTCCGCTCAGGTTAGAGAGCGGCGACGACGTAATCGATGCATGCCGTGAGCGCAGCGACGTCGGCGCTGTCGATTGCCGGGAACATGCCGACTCGCAACTGGTTGCGGCCCAGCTTGCGATACGCGTCGGTGTCGAGCACGCCATTGGCGCGCAGGATGTCGCTGACCGCAGTTGCATCGATCGAGTCGTCAAGATCGATCGTGCCGACCACGTTGGACCGGTGTGCCGGGTCGACAACGAAGGGTGTGGCCCAATCACGTGATTCGGCCCAGGAGTACAGGATCTCAGCTGACGCTGCGCTGCGACCTGCCATACCGGAGAGGCTGCCGTTTGAGAGCATCCAGTCGAGCTGCGCATCGAGCATCACCAGGGTGGCGACGGCCGGCGTGTTGTACGTCTGGTTCTTCGTCGAGTTATCGAGCGCAATTTGCAGGTCGAGCGAGGCGGGCCGCCAACGATCCGAGCTGCCGATCTCGTTGATCCGTTCGATGGCAGCCGGAGAGCAGGCTGCGAGCCAGATGCCGCCATCGGAAGCGAAGCACTTCTGCGGTGCGAAGTAATACGTGTCGACTTCAGCGGGATCCCACAAGAGGCCGCCCGCAGCGGAGGTGGCGTCGACGGCCACGAGTGCACCTTCGGTGTCGGCGGGGCGACGGATCTCCATTGCCACGCCGGTCGAGGTTTCGTTGTGGGTGAGTGCGTAGAGATCGATGCCGGCTTCTGCAGTCGGTTCGGGATGGCTGCCGGGGTCGACCTTGATCACGGAGGGATCGCCGAGGTGTGGCGCAGTGGCGCAGGCCTCAGCAAACTTTGAGGAGAACTCGCCGAACACGAGGTGCTGGCTGCGCTCACGCACGAGGCCGAATGTTGCGGCGTCCCAGAACACGGTAGATCCACCGTTGCCGAGGACGATCTCCCAGCCGTCGGGCAACGAGAAGAGTTCGGTCAACTTCGACCGCACATTGCCAACGAGGTTCTTCACGGCAGGCTTGCGATGCGACGTTCCCATAATGGTCGTGCTTGCCGCAACGACGGCGTCGATCTGCTCGGAACGGACCTTGGAGGGGCCGCAGCAGAAGCGCCCGTCAGCCGGGAGGAGGTCAGCGGGAATGGTGATGGTGGGGGTCTCAGTCACCGCCACATCATTGCGGTCGGCATGGAGAAGTTGGCCGGACTTTCCAAAAAAGAAGGAAGGAGCCTGAGATCAGCCTTGGGTCATGGGGACGATATAAGTGACGGCCATGCCGTCTTCTTCGCGTTCCTTCATCAAGTCGCGCACGCGTCGGATCAATTGGCCCGTTTCGGTGTGGTGGTAGAACCACGTCTCGAGCTGGCGGGCACCGGTGTTGTCGGCGAGCTGCAGGCCTGCTTCTTCGTAGTATGCGCGGACGTCTTGGCCGACGGCGATCGTGGCCATGGGATCCCACCCGATGTCGGCGAGTGACGAGCCGTTCTCGATTTCGATGAGCTGCTCGATCAAACCGACGATGCCGTCGGCGTCGGCGATCCGTCCGACGAGGGTGCGGCCACTTGTTGCTTCAAGGTTGCGGTCGTAGGCATTGCGCAGCCCTTGGGCCTCATCGATCGCTGCGTGGAGGTCGGGATTGTGGCGTGGCGGGAGTGGGCAGGAGTCAGGGGCCTCGCCGGTCTGGTCGTCGATCGACTCGGGAAAGTCTTCGAGGACCGGCACGTCGGTCCGTTCGAGCAGGCCGAACATTGCCATCAGCACACTGGTCTGGAATTCGGCGTCATTCGGTTTGCCGAGTGGCCGGCCGAGCGGGAAGTCGACGTTCAGCATGCGCGGTGGCTTGGCCGCTTCGGCCTGGCCGCGGACCAGGGAGATGCCGACGGTCGCGAGACCAGCTTGTTCGAACACATGGGCGAGCACACTCACGGTGCGCGTGCAGAGCGGTCAAACAGGTGTGAAGATCACGACATCGACGCCGTCGTCAATCAGGATTTGTGCTGCGGCTGGGCCCGTGTCCTGGATGATTGCCGAGAACGTGGCGTCCATCTGTGCACCCATGAACGACAGATTGTTCGTGGCGACCGAGCCAATGACACCGGCGTCAACCAACTCGTTGAGTCGATCGGCTGGGTAGGCGGTGTTCAGGTCGGCAGTGAGCCCGGCGCGGTCGAAGTTGGGTGAGAAGTGGCTGAGCTGGAGATCTCGAGCTTCGTTCGGCAGGACGGTGAAGGAAGTGTCCATCCAGAGCTTGATGTCGCCGGCGGACCGCAGGCCTGCCGTGGTGCAGATAGCGACCTTGCACTCGCTCAAGGGCTTGCCGAGCACTGTCGCTGTCGGGGTGAGATCAGGGCCCGGAAGCCCGCTCACGTTCTTCCTGATCATTGCGTCTGCTGCCATGGTGTGGACCGTAGCGTTTGTGTGCGCAAGGATTCGTTTTGAGTTGTGAACGAATGGGGATGGATACCGGCTGGGCCGCGGTCGTTCGACGCCCTAGGATCTGAAAACGTGAACAGCCCCATGACCCGAACGTCGGCACGTCTTGCCGCCATTGCTCCCTCGGCCACGTTGGCTGTCGATTCAAAGGCCAAGGCCATGAAGGCCGCTGGCGAAAATGTCATCGGCTTCGGTGCCGGTGAACCTGACTTCCCCACACCGCAGCACATCGTTGATGCCGCAATCGCAGCGTGCGCCGATCCGAAAAACCACAAGTACAGCCCGGCTGGCGGTCTCCCAGAGTTGAAGCAGGCAATCTGCGACAAGACGCTGCGCGACTCGGGTTTTGCTTCCGAGCCCGCCAACGTGCTCGTGACGTGTGGCGGCAAGCACGCCGTCTACACCGCATTCGCTGCCCTGTGCGATCCTGGCGACGAAGTCATCTGTCCGGCGCCGTACTGGACCACCTACCCCGAGGCGATCACGCTCGCCGGTGGCGTTCCTGTGATTATCGACACCGATGCCGAGTCCGGCTTCCAGGTCACCATCGAACAGCTCGATGCCGCCAAGACCGACAAGACCAAAGTGCTGCTCTTCGTCAGCCCTGACAACCCGTCCGGTGCCGTGTACCCGCCCGCGGCGGTCAAGGCGATTGGCGATTGGGCCGTGTCCAACGGCATCTGGGTCATCACCGACGAGATCTACGAGCACCTGACCTACGGCGCCCACGAGTTCTCGTCGATGCCGGTGCTCTGCCCCGATATTGCTGACCAGTGCATCATCGTCAACGGCGTTGCCAAGACCTATGCGATGACCGGCTGGCGTGTCGGCTGGATGATTGGCCCAGCCGATGTCATCAAGGCTTCGACGAACTTCCAGAGCCACGCCACCTCGAACGTCTCGAACGTCGCGCAGCGTGCAGCAATCGCTGCTGTGTCCGGTCCACTCGACGACGTCGTAATGATGCGCGAGGCCTTCGCTCGCCGTGCCGTGACCATGCACCAGATGCTCAACGCGATCGACGGTGTTACCTGCCTCGAGCCGCAGGGCGCGTTCTACTGCTACCCCGACATGTCCGGTCTGCTTGGCAAGGAAATCCGTTCTGCTGATGGGACGGTCAAGGTCGCTCACACGACGATCGAGCTCGCCGACATCATCCTCCAAGATGCCAAGGTGGCCTTCGTTCCCGGTGAGGCATTCGGCCTGCCTGGCTACGGCCGCTTCAGCTTCGCCCTCGGTGACGAAGACCTGGCTGAAGGTATTCAGCGCATCGCCGACCTCGTCGGCTGACTTTGGTTGCGGATCGCCACCGGAGAGGTGCCCTGCATTGGGCGCGAAATCTGTTGCTTTGGAACAACGGTGCGTTGCTGTTGAGCAACGAAAACGGCGACGACTGTCCACAAGGGTCGTGACTCGAGGGCGGCAACGACGGCTGTAGGAATGTCGCGTGGTGACGCCCCGTTCGCGCACGTGTCGGTGACGGCTTCGGTCAGTGTGAACTGGACGGTGCAGATGGCCACCAGGATGTGTTGCTACAAACGCAACAGGGCGCTTGAGCGTTGCTGTTCAGTCGACGGTTTCGACGTACTTCGTGCTGAGCATTTCGACAGCGACCACTACGACGATGCCCACGACGGCGAGGACGATGGGCAGGACAACGTTGCCGGACGGTGCCGACAGCGTGGTGGTGTTGGTGCCGTTGGGCCAGGGCCAGAGCACACGCATCGAGCCGAGCATCAGGCCGGTCATCGCGGCGATCACCCAGGTGCGGTAGTGCTCAAGGAGCCAGCTGAGCAGCGTTGAGAAGAGTGCGAGACCGATGACGGCGCCGACGACGAAGGCACCGAGCGAGACAAAATCTCGGTCGTTCACCGCCCCGAGCACCTCGGTGTACATACCCATCATGACCAGCAGAAACGAGCCGGAGATGCCCGGCAGGATCATGGCGCAGATGGCGATTGCTCCGACCAGTAGGAAGATCAGCGGCGACCTGGTGACGACCTCGGCAGTGTTCTTATCGACCACAGTGTCGGACTTGAGGCCGAGGAGCAGGAAGAGGCTGATTCCGACGCCGGCCATGATGCCGATTGCCATCGCATCGACTCGGTCGAGCATGCGGTAAGCAACATAGATCGTGCCGAGCACGAGCCCGAAGAAGAGGCCCGACATTGTGATTGGCTCGTCTTCGAGGAGCCGTTCGAGCACCGAGGACAGCGCCGCGACAGCGACAAGAATTCCAGCGAGCAAGGACAGGAGCCAGACCCACTCGATCTCGCCGAGCGTGGTCTTGACCGCGGTGATGTCACCGGTCAGGAGCTCCTTCAAACAGCGCGCGCCGACCCGAATGTTGTTGATCAGTCTGGAGTAGATGCCAAGGACCAGAGCAACCGTGCCGCCCGAGACCCCAGGCACGATGTCGGCGGCACCCATGGCGAAGCCACGAATGAGTTGAGCAGCAGGGGCCGGAATGTTCACGCGGTGAGACTATGAGCTAGAGCTCTGCGCTGGGCGCCAACGGCGCTGACC
Organism: Ilumatobacter sp.; assembly: GCA_051275435.1. Classification (GTDB taxonomy): domain Bacteria; phylum Actinomycetota; class Acidimicrobiia; order Acidimicrobiales; family Ilumatobacteraceae; genus Ilumatobacter_A. The sequence continues at coordinate 26,922 of JBNMOS010000024.1, read as the reverse complement.
GAGGCGGATTGTTCGCCAGTCACACTCACCACCAAAGGGAGTGGCGCGATGCGAGCCCGGTCGCAATGACGAGGATTGCGCACTCGGCGATCTGCTCGACAGCGCCCAGAATGTCACCCGACACGCCACCGAACGCGCGACGCGCCACAGCTGCAACCACGACAGCGCTGACGAGTGCCGCGACCGCAAATGGCCCAACCCACCACCCGGTGGCGAGCGCCGTGATCGCGAGCGCCCCGGCCACGCCGATGGCAGCACGCATGCGGGTGAGGGAGCGCGTGTAGTCGGCACCGAGGCCCTCAGTTGATATCGGCGGAGCGAACCCCATGACACCAACAGCGGCGCCGCGGCCGAGCGTATGGGCAGCGACCAGTGCAGCGAATGCGGCAGCTGGCGCCAACGCTGCGACGCAGGCGATGCGCAACACGATGGTTCCGCACATGGCGGCCACGCCGTAGCTGCCATGCCGGGAATCTTTGAGAATCTCGCGGCGACGTTCGGGCGTCCACCCGCCCATCGCATCGGCGGTGTCGGCCAGACCGTCTTCGTGGAATGCCCCGGTGAGAATGATGCCGAACAGGACGGCGACTGCTGCGGCCACAGTGGGTGGGGTCAGCTCCATGAGGCCGGCTGCGACTCCACCGACGGCGGCGCCGATCAGTGCACCAACGACGGGGAACCAGGGGACAGCTGTAGCGAGATCCGGGGCGGTGCGCAGTCGAATTGGAATGCGGGTCAAGAACTGAGCGGCGCCGAGTGGCGCCCATGCTGGCAGCCCGTTGCTCACCCGAAGAACTCGGCGAAGGTCGGTACCTCGCTGATGCCAGCGCATGCCATACGGATCAGGGGTACCGCTGCCATCGCGCCGGCACCTTCACCGAGCCGCATGTCGAGGTCAAGCAACGGCTTCTTGCCGAGGCGATCGAGCAACTTTCGGTGGCCAGGCTCGGCCGAACAGTGGCCGACAATGCAGTGGTCGAGTGAGCCGGGATCGATCATCGCCAGCGGCAGGACTGACGCAGTGGTTACGTAGCCGTCGAGCACCACGGGGATCGAACGATGCCGGGCGGCGATCGTCGCGCCGGCAATCGCTGCCAGTTCGGCCCCTCCGACCTCACGCAAAACCTCTATCGGATCCGTGATTCCGGCGACGCGGCGCTGCGCGGCCTGCACGGCGTCTTGCTTGCGGATGAACCCTTCGTCGTCGACGCCCGTGCCGCGGCCGACCCAAGACGCGGCCTCGCCGCCAGCGAGCACCGCAGCGATGGCTGCAGACGCCGTCGTGTTGCCGATGCCCATTTCGCCGAGCACAAGCAGGTCGCAGTCGAGCGCATCGATGGCGTCAAAGGCCTGCTTGACCACAGCATCGAATCGTTCGGGTGTCATTGCTGCTTCGACCCGAATATCACCGGTAGGTCGCCCGACACCAACGTCGACTGCACGAAGATCGGCGCCAGCGGCGCGAGCGAAGGCGTTGATTGTTGCTTGACCTGACTCGTAGGCGGCGAGCATTGCGGCAGTGACCTCGGGCGGATACGCACTGACGCCGGAGGCGGCGACGCCGTGGTCAGCTGCGAAGATGACGCCGGCTGGCCGCTCGATGGCAGGCCGATCGGTGCGCTGCCAACCGGCGACCCAGGCTGCGGTCTGATCGAGCCATGCAAGCGCACCGCTTGGCCGCAAGATGTTTGCAGCGCGCTCGACGACGGCTTGCTGGGCGGCAGCGTCGCACGGCGGGAGGTCAGCGAGACGGTCGTGCAGCAGCGTCATGGCGCGGAGTCTGCCGGAGGGTGCTCGTCGAACCGGGTGGGCGAGTCAAAATCGCCGAGGAATGTCCACGGATCTTCGAGCTTGGTAGCTCGGCCGGCGACGAGGTGCAGGACCGTGTCAGCGGCGGCGGCCCATGTTTGGTTGACGAAACCGTGAACGTCCCGATAACGCCGCGCAAGGGCATTGTCGGGCACGATGCCGAGCCCCACCTCGTTCGTAATAACCACGACCGGATCTACGCGCGTTGCCACACTGGCAACATCGGTGGCCGCCTGCTTGCGGATGTGCTCGTCGCTGCGGCCGTCCCACATCAAGTTCGAGGTCCACAGCGTGAGGCAGTCGATGATGATGAGCCCATCGGGGGCAGCCTCCATCGCGGTTGTCAGGTTGAGCTGCTCCTCGATCGTCTGCCAATCGGCCGGGCGTTCATCGACGTGACGCGCGATGCGTTGACGCATGTCGTCATCGCTTGCCGGTGCCGTGGCGATGAAGGAAACCGGGAGCGAGCAGCCAGCTTGGTAGCGGCGCGCGATGTCGACCGCAAGCGAGCTTTTACCGCTTCGAGCGCCGCCAATGAGAACGGTGACTGACATCTGGTGGTCGCTATCAACCGCTAGAAGTCGATGCCGCGCATGGCACGAATACCCTTGGTATAGGCGTGCTTGATTTCGGTCATCTCGGTCACCGTGTCGGCGAGTTCGATGAGTTCGGGAGCGGCATCGCGGCCGGTCACGATGACGTTGACGTGGCGTGGCCGATCAGCGATTGGGCCGACGATGTCGGCGACCGGCAGCCAGCCGAATGACGCGAGATATGTCAGCTCATCAAAGATCACCAGCTGGTGTTCGCCGGCCTCCATCAACTCCATGGCCTTCGCCCACCCTTGCGCGGCGTGGGCCTTGTCGTTTGTCAGGTCGTCTGAATCCCAGGTGAAACCGTCGCCGAACGAAAACCAGTCGACACCGAGCTTGCGACCCATTTTTTCTTCGCCGACGTTCCAGTTACCCGATTTGATGAACTGCACGACCGCAACGTTCCAGTCGCGTGCAAGCGCACGGATCATCATGCCGAAAGCTGACGACGACTTGCCCTTGCCGTTGCCGGTGTTGACGATGACCAGCGAGTCGGCGCGTCGCAACCCGTCGGGGCGTGGATCCTCCGTGGGTGCTGTGTCAGGAGTGCCGTCCGCGGTCGATTCGGTGGAAATTTCGCTCGTCATGGAATGAGGGAGGTTACGGAAGCCGACACTACGATGTCGAGTTCACATCAAAGTGAATAACGTCGTACAACGCAGCGAAGTCTGGTGAGAATCCAGCACTGTCCCGCAACGGTGGTCTCGGAGTAACCCGAGCAAGTCCGGTCGCCTGCTCGTAAGACGCGACATCAACCCTCGAGGCAAGGGAAGGTCGCATCCGGTGGCAGTGCCGCCGGATGAGCCCAGCTTGTCCTCCATCACACCCCTCGACATCGAGGTTGGAGGAACAATGCGTTCAACAGAACGGTCCACCCGCAAGAAACTCATCGGCGCAATCGTCGCGCTCGCCTTCGTGGCAGCCGCGTGCGGCAGCGACGATGCCGAGAGCACGGTCACGGATGCTCCCGCTGAGACGGAGGCACCCCCTGAGACGGACGCACCCGCTGAAACCGACGCCCCCGCCGAGAGCGAGCCGGCAGTCAGTGAAGCTCCTGCCGACGTCGAGGAGTCCGATGTGCCGACACGCGTCGTCTCGCTCAGCCCGACACACACCGAGATCATGTTCGCGATCGGCGCCAGCGACCTGCTTGTTGCTGTCGATCAGTTCTCGAACTTCCCGGCCGAAGCACTCGAGCTCCCGAACGAACTGTCCGGCTTCGAGCCGAACATCGAAGAGATCGCCGCTTTCGAGCCCGACCTCGTTTTGATCGGCGGCGATTTCAACGGCATCGGCGACCAGCTCGCTGAACTCGGTATCGCTTCGTGGGATGGCCCGGCCGCTTCGACGATCGGCGACACGTACGCCCAGATCGAACAGCTCGGCGCGGCCACGGGCCGAATCGGTGAGGCAGCCGAACTCGTCAGCTCAATGCAGGCTCGGGTCGCCGCTGCCATTGCCAGCGTTCCGGCTGCAGACCCGGCATTGTCGATCTACCACGAGGTCGACAACACGTTCTACAGCGCAGACTCAACCAGCTTCATCGGCGAGGTGTACGCAAGCTTCGGCCTCGAGAACATTGCCGACCGCGCCGAAGGCGACAACTTCGGATTCCCGCAGCTCAATGTCGAGTCGATCATCTCGGCCAACCCCGATGTGATCTTCGTGCCTTGTGGCAACTTCTGTACGACCACCGCCGATGAGGTCGCAGCTCGTCCCGGCTGGGACGCCATTGCCGCAGTGCAAAACGGCAACATCGTCGAGGCAGACGAAGATGTCGCGTCGCGCTGGGGCCCGCGCATCGTCGAGTACTACGAGGCAGTCGCCGCTGTTGTTGCCAACATCAAAGCGTCGGTCTAGTCAGCACTGACGAGAACGTCGAGTACGCGATGAGCGCACAGCACGATGCCCGTTGGTTCGCCGGCGGGGTAATTTTCGTGCTGTGCGCCGTCGTGCTCGGTGCCTCGATCGGGCCGGCTGGGCCTGATTGGTGGCGGGTTCCAGGCGAGCTGATCAGCCGCCTGCCGCTGATCGAGTTCAACACCGGAGTGAGCGACGCCGAGTGGGCGATCGTGTGGAAAATCCGGATGCCTCGCGTCGTGCTGGGGGGCTTGGTCGGCGGCATGTTGTCGCTCGCGGGCGCCACGTACCAGGGTGTGTTCCGTAACCCCCTCGTCGACCCCTACCTGCTCGGTTCGGCCGCAGGCGCCGGGCTGGGCGCCACAATCGCGCTGACCATCGGCAGGGGTGCCACGGCCGACTGGCCCATCGATCCGGTCCCGACGGTTGCATTCGTCTTCGCCGTGGCGACGGTCATGGTCACCTACACCGTCGGTGCTGCGTTCAACGGCTCACGAAGTGGCGTGACCCTTGTGCTCGCTGGCGTCGCCGTGGTGTCGTTCACTTCGGCCATGCAGACCTTCATTCTTCAGCGCAACGTCGAGGCAATCCGGGAGGTCTTCCGTTGGATCCTGGGCAGCCTCGCACTTGCGTCTTGGGCCGATGTTCGGCTCGTGGCGCCGTACGTCGCCGTCAGCACTGTGGTCCTCCTCTTCCATCGCCGCCACCTCGACGCGTTCCGTGTCGGTGATGACGAGGCCGCAACGCTCGGCATGTCGGTCGCACGCACCCGGCTGATCATCGTCGTTGCAGCAACGCTCGGTACGGCTGCGGTCGTGTCGGTCAGCGGATTGATCGGTTTCGTCGGGCTGGTCGTTCCCCACGTGGTGCGCCTCGTAGCAGGTGCTGGACACCGGCGACTACTTCCGTTGTCGCTGTTGGGTGGCGCCGGGTTCCTGATCCTTGCCGACGTGCCGGGCCGCATGCTCGCCCGCCCGGCTGAAACTCCGATCGGTGTGGTCACCGCATTCATCGGTGCGCCGTTCTTCTTGTACCTCCTGCGAACGAGACGGGTCGGAGGGTGAGCACGATCACGTTCTCCGACGTCTCGGTGCAATATGGCAAGAAGCGTGTGGCGCTCAACGGGTTCTCCGACTCGGTCGACGCGGGTGAGTGGGTCGGGCTCATCGGCCCCAATGGCGCAGGAAAGTCGTCGCTACTGAGAGCGATCGTTGGCCTCGTCGACTCATCGGGTTCGATCGAAATCGACGGAACGCCGCTTCATCAACTGAGTGATCGCGATCGAGCGCAGCGCGTTGCGTACGTCGCACAGAACCCACTGATTCCCGACGACATGACTGCGTACGAGTATGTGCTGCTCGGTCGAACGCCGTATATCAGCTACTTCGGTTCGCCGTCACGGGCCGATCGAATGGTGACGACCGACGTGCTCGATCGGCTCCGGCTCGGTGAGTTCGCGAACCGACTGCTCGGCGAGTTGAGCGGCGGTGAACGGCAGCGCGTCGTTCTGGCTCGAGCACTGGCGCAACAAGCCCCGGTTTTGCTCCTTGACGAGCCGACGTCGGCACTCGACATCGGTCATCAGCAGCAGGCGCTCGAACTGGTCACCGAACTTCGCCGCTCGGAACAGCTCACGATTATCAGCGCACTGCACGATCTGACGCTTGCAGGCACGTACACCGACCGCTTAGTCATGCTCCATCACGGTGATGTCGTTGCAGTCGGCGACGCCGCCGATGTCCTCACGGCCGACCGTCTTGGCGAGATCTACAACGTGTGCGTCACGGTGGAAGTGGACGTTGATGAGTTGGGCAATCGGCAGGTTGTTGTCGTCCCGCGCCGTGGCTTTCCAGCACCATGACTGCCCTCCGCCCGCTGATGGTGCTCGGCTGCACTTCCGATGCAGGCAAGTCGTTACTGGTCACGGCGTTGTGTTCCTGGTTCCGACGCGAGGGCGTTCGTGTCGCCCCGTTCAAGGCACAGAACATGTCGAACAACGCCCGTGTCGTGGCGACGCCGCACGGCAATGGCGAGATCGGGGTCGCGCAGTGGTTGCAGGCCAGAGCAGCCGGCCTTGAGCCCGACGTCCGGATGAACCCGGTGCTGCTCAAACCGGAGGCCGACACGCAGAGCCAGGTTGTCGTGCGCGGCGTCGTCGATCGTGAGTTGACGGCCACGCCCTGGCAAGACCGTCACGATGCGCTGTGGACGCCAATGGTCGAGGGGTTCGACGACCTCGCTGCCGAGTTTGACCTCGTGGTGATCGAGGGGGCTGGCAGCCCGGCCGAGATCAACCTGGTCGATCAGGTCAACAACCGAATGGTCGAACACGCCGATGCAGCTGCGCTGCTGGTCAGCGACATCGATCGCGGCGGATCGTTCGCCCACCTCTACGGCACGTGGGCCCTCGTTCCCGAGGCAACGCGCGAGCGGCTCGCCGGATTCGTCCTGAATAAGTTCCGGGGCGACCCGACGCTGCTCGCACCAGGCCCTGCGCTGTTGACCGAGATGACGGGAATGGCCGCCGCAGGGGTCCTGCCGATGTTGCGTCATCGGCTCCCTCGTGAAGAAGGAGCGGTCGAGCACGGCGACGCTCCGGCGGGTGCACTATCGGTGGTCATCCCACGGCTGCCGTTCGGATCGAACCTCGATGAGTTCCACATGCTGAGCCATGCAGCCAGCGTCCGCTGGGCGACGGACGCATCATCCTTTGATCGGGCCGACATCGTGCTCCTGCCAGGCTCCAAGCACGTCATTGCCGACCTCGCATGGATGCGTCAGCGCGGCATCGATGTCGCCGTTGCTCGTGCCGCTGCAGTCAGGAAACCGGTGATCGGCGTGTGTGGTGGGGCAATGATGCTCGGAATGTCGCTCGACGACCCGAATGGTGCGGAAGGTTTCGCCCGCGGGTCGGCTGAAATGCTCGGGCTGCTGCCCATCCGGACGAAAATGGGTGACAACAAACTGACTGTCCGGTCGAGCGTCGACTGGCAAGGCGAACAGCACGACGGCTACGAGATTCGGTACGGCAAGGTGTCTGGAGGCGACGACCTGGTGATTGCACGGAGTGAACTCGGCCCGGTCGGCTGGCGCCGCGACAATGTGGTCGCGACCACGGTCCACGGCCTCTTCGAAGATCCCGCATTTGTCGAACGCTTGCTGGGCATCCGCATCAGCCCCGTGCTCGACGACACGTTCGCTCAACTCGCCGACGCCGTCGAGGAGCATCTCGATACTGATCTCCTCCGCCACCTCACCTCGAGCGGGCCTGCGTTTCAGTTGGGGTCAGACCCCAACTGAAACCGAGCAGACAGCGGCGTGGCGGGTTCACCAGAAGCGGAGGTCGATGTCCCACTTATCGGTGATGGTGTCTTCGTCGACGACCCACATCTGCTGGTGCTTCGCAACGGTTGGGTCGACGTGTGCGGGGAGCAGCCTCGTGCGCTCGCCGACTTTCCAGTCGGTCAGGTTGGTGGGGGACAGGGTCGTGTGCTCGTCGGAGCAGAAGAACACTTTGCCGCCAGCCCACGAGGGGTTGCCGTGGTCCATGCCGAGCGACTTGAGGCCGCAATCGACGACGATCCAGCCCTTCGGGCTGACCGAGATCACGGTAGCGAGCACGCTCAGGGCGCACTTGAAGGGGAGGTCAAGTTCGAGGTACTGGGTGTCCATCAGGGCGTAGCTACCGGCCTGGATTTCGGTGCACCAGGTGTTGGAATCAAACGTGCCGGTACCGCCGCCTGACACGATCTCGCCGCCGACGCGGTCAGCAGCATCGAGGAGGATCGACGTGGCCGCTCCGACCTTGTCGACCCGTTCGCTGCGGTCGTGGACCATCATCAGGTGGCCCTCGTAGCCCATTACGCCGCGGACCTCGAGGCCGGCGACGCGTGCCTTCTCGGCGAGGCGCGGTGCGTCTTCGATCGAGCAGCCGCAGCGGGGAAGGCCGATTTCGACGTCGATCAGCACGCTTCGAATACCTCCGGCGATTGCTGCGTCGAGGGTGGCATCGGAGTCGACTGCAATGGTGATGTTGGCATCGTCCGCCAACGCTCCGAGGCGGGCGACGTCGAGCGATTCGTTGGCGAGGAGGAGGTCATCGCCGAGCCCCGCTCGGACCATGCCCTCGATTTCGAGGGGAGTGGCTGCACAGAATCCGGTGTGTCCGCCATCGGCGAGGCGGCGCGCCATGGAGGTGGACTTGAACGCCTTGACGTGCGGGCGGAGTTTGTTGCCTGGCAGGACGGCGTCCATCGCTGCACAGTTCGCTTCGAAGATCGATGACTCGACGACGAGGGCCGGTGTCCGAAGGTCGTCGGTGGTCGTCGGATCCAGTTGGTTGGGCACTCGCCCAAAATATCAGGTCAGTGCAAGCTGTCGAGAAACGAGTTGAGCTGTTGCCGTTGGATTCGTCGATGTGACGGTGACGGGTTGAGTACAGCCTGCATGCTCAAGCCATCCATCAGTGTGAGGAACCCGTCGGCGATCGCCTTGGCCGAACGGCCTGCGTCTATTTCCCCGGCGGCTTGCGCCTGCTTCGTGTACCGCATCAAGACCTTCGTCAACTGGCGACGTTGATCGTGGTACCAGACTGCGAGGTCGGGTGATCCAACCGATGCAGCGACGAACGACAGTTCGGCCTGTGCCTCCCCTAGTCGAGCGTCATCGAGCGGGAGGAGTTCGCGCATGAGCTCGCCGAGCGCATCCAGCCCCGACAGGCCAGCGAGGCGCGCGGCCAATCGCATGCGGATTCGCTCGTAGAACCGCTCGAGTAGCTGGCGGACGAGGTCGTCTTTGTTGGCGAAGTAGTGCGACAGCGCACCCTTGGCTTCCCCCGCAGCGTCGGTCACGCGGCGCGTGGTCAATCCATCAAGGCCGTGCTCCAACAGCACCTGGCCCGCGGCGTCGAGGAGTTGCCCGCGACGCTCGACATGATCCACGATTTTGGGCACTCGCCCAACGTAGCGTCTGTCAGACCTTCTCCATGCGGGTCAGCGGGCCCGCAGGGAAACGGATCTTGATCCCGTCGCCTGCTGCAACGATGCCGCCTGCAATGACGACGCCCATGACGCCGGTACGTCCGATCTTGGGCCCTTCGGGGTTGTCTTGATCGTCGATGAACATCATCTTCATCACGCCGTCGCCGACGGACTTGATCTGCGGGCACGGGTTGCGGAGGCCGGTCAGTGCCACCAGGGCCGTATCGCCGATGCGGAGCATCGAACCGACGGGGAGGCTGATCAGGTCGATCCCGGTCGTCGTGACGTTCTCGCCGAGTTGGCCTGCAACGACGTTGTGGCCCGCACTGTTGACTTCGTCGAGCAGCTCGCTCATGACGAGGTGAACCTGACGGAGGTTCGGCTGATCGGGGTTCGCCGCTACGCGCGAGCGGTGCTTGACCTTGGCGCCTTGGTGGGCGTCGCCGTTCACGCCTAACCCGGCAACCAACTCGATCGATTCGCAGGTGGCCTTTGAGAACGTGTGCTCGTCGCTGCGGTGGACTGCAGCGACCGTGCCAATCAGATCCGGATCCATGCGCCGAGCGTAGAGGGCATACGATTATCCCATGGCTGATGCGTATCCAGATTTCCCCGGCGTCGACGCGTACGACACCGTGCGTTCACCCGAGGCTGAGCGAGCCCACCGCAAGCAGATGTGTTCCCTTGGTTATCGGATCTTGGGGGCCCAACGTTGGGGGCAGCTCGGCGATGGCCACGTCTCGGCCCGCGACCCGATTCTGACCGATCACTTCTGGCTCCTCGATTGGGGAGTGCCGTTCAGCGCTGCCACGCCGGAACAGCTCGTCCTCGTCGGGCCCGGTGGCGATGTCGTTGATGCCGATGGCAACCCGACGGGTGCGGTCAACACGGCGGGCTACAACATCCATGCACCGCTGCTCGAAGCCCGCCCCGATGTGGTGAGTGCATGTCACACGCACACGCAGTTCGGTACGCCGTGGTCGGCGAACGTCGAGCCGTTTCGTGCGCTCAGCCAAGAGTCGACGGCGTTCGTCTTCGACCAGGCGCTGTTCGACGACGAAGAAGTCGAGGTCCTCTCCACCGACGGGGGCAAGCGGATCGCGGCATCGCTGGGTGAGGCAAAACTTTGCATCCTCCGCAATCACGGGTTGCTCACCGTTGGGCGCACCGTTGAAGAGGCCGTCGGCTGGTTCGTGATGGCCGAACGCGTTGCCGAAGTACATGTCAAAGCGCCGAACGGCAAGGCAATCAGCGACGAGGCGGCCGCGATTGCCGCAGGCCCCATGGCAAACGAATTGACCGGCTGGCGGGTGTTCCAATGGCTCCGTCGGAGCCTGCTCAACGACTGACGAAGTACCGTGCCGTCAGGCGTGGCTGTGATGAATTTTTGAGTCGCCGGGCCGCTTTTCGATGCGGTAGTGCTCGGCAGTCAGCCCGGCAATTCCAATCACATCGATAATCACAATCAGCCACACAGCGTCGATCGACCCACCGGCAAAGAGCACGCCGCCGATGATCACCAGCACGGCCAGGCGCTCGGCTGCAACGGCGTGGAATGCCCGGTAAGCGGCAAGGGCGATGCCGAGTACGAAGAGCCCGACGCCGCCAAACAGGATCGCTCGGTATGCCACGGGAACAGGCGAAGTGGGGTGGAGCGCGGCCTCTTCGAAACCCACCGCGATCAAGATGATCCCAGCGACAATCGGTGCGTGCGCATACGTGTATGCGTCTCGGAAGAACCAGCCACGCGCTTGGCCCTCCAGCTCCTCGGCTCGATGCTCAAGCGATGGCTGCACCCGGTCGAAGTACGACCACCAGAGCATTCCCGCAGCGACGCCGGTGGCAACGAGGGCCACCACAATCTCGGCCGAGAATCCTTCGCCTCCCGACAATGGTTCGGCGACGGCGAGGCCCAAGGCGACAATAACTTCGCCGAGGGCAACGATGATGATCAGCGCGTGCCGTTCGGCGAAGTGCCCCGGGCGCAAGTGCCACGCGCCGTCTGCCGTCGTGATTGTCGCCCAGATCACAATGAGAATGGCGAGGATCCATGCCCCGATACGCCACTCGTCCTGGAGGAAGCCACCAATAACGAGGACGACCATGGCGATCAGGTTCGGTCGAAAATATCGAAGCACGGCAGTGTGTTCAGGTGTGCCGGTCTCGATCCCCGCGAGCATCACGGCCAGTGCCATGAGGTAGATCACGGCAAGCGGCAGGACGAACAGCGGACCGGATCCGTCGAATGCCGTCTCGACGGCGGCCCCCATCGGGACCGTCGCCGCAGTCGCGACGAGAAAACCGAGTCGCACCGAGCGCTGGTTGCCGGGTACGGCATTGGCAGCCCAGGTGAACTGTGTCCACGGCAGCCAGATCAGCAGGAAGATGAGACCCGCCTTGGCGATGTGCTCCCAGTCGGGGTGCACCACCAGCATGTGGACGATCTGGCTGAACGCAAAAACGAATGCCAAGTCGAAGAACAACTCGACGGGATCCGCCGTGTAGTCCTCAGTTTTTTCTGGAACGACGAGGCCCTTCACCGCCCGGAGACTAACGCAGACGCGCCGCAGGCCTGACGTGGGTGAGAAGCCTCGACGCGAGTCAGTAGTCGATCGCGGCGAACTCGCGCAGCTTCGAGACGCGGTGGCGGGCGTCGATCATGCGGACCGTGCCACTGCGTGAACGCATGACGAGGCTTTGCGTGCGTGCGCCTTGTTTGTCGAAGCGCACGCCCCGAAGAAGTGCCCCATCGGTGAGGCCGGTCGCTGCAAAGAAGCAGTTGTCGCTGGTGATCAGATCGTCTTGCATCAAGATGCGACCGAGGTCGAACCCGGCGTCGGTCATGGCGGTCATCTCGGCGTCGCTTTGCGGAGAGAACTGGCACTGGATTTCACCGTCCATCGCCTTCATTGCGGCAGCGGAGATAACGGCCTCGGGTGTGCCGCCGATGCCCATCAGGACGTCGACGCCGGCATCGGGCCAGCAGGTCGCCACAGAGCCGTAGACGTCGCCGTCGGTGATGAGGCGAATACGGCAGCCGCTGGCGCGGACTTCGGCGATCAGCTCGGCGTGGCGCGGCCGATCGAGGATCACGCAGGTGAGATCACCGACTTCTTTGCGGGTTGCCTTGGCGATCCAGCGCAGGTTCTGCGTGGGGCTCGCGGTGATGTCGATTGCTCCGACTGCATCGGGGCCGACGGCAATCTTGTTCATGTAGTACGACGGGCCGGGGTCGAGCATCGATCCGCGATCCGCAACGGCGATGACTGCCAAGGCATTGGTCTTGCCGAGCGCGGTGAGTGTCGTGCCGTCGATTGGGTCGACTGCGACATCGACCTCCGGCTGGCTACCGTCACCAACTTCCTCGCCGTTGTAGAGCATCGGAGCGTCGTCCTTTTCGCCCTCGCCGATGATGACCGTGCCGGTCATGGCGACTGTGGACAGCGAGAGTCGCATCGCATTGACGGCTGCACCGTCGGCAGCGTTCTTGTCGCCACGCCCGACCCAGCGGGCAGCGGCGAGGCACGCGGATTCGGTCGCTCGTACGAGCTCCATCGCCAGGTTGCGGTCGGGATTCTCGCGTGCGGACATTTCCGCACATTATCGGTGGTGAAGCGAATGACCCAGACGGCCAGCCCGAGCCTGGCCCTATTGCCGATGTGCGAAAGGGTTTCGCGTCCGGACCTAACATCGCTGTGTGCACGTCCCTCTGGAGCTGTTGACCGCCGGCCGCGACCTCACCGAGCCGAAAATTTCACCGGATGGGCAGACCGTTGCCTTCGTACAGAGGTGGCGTGGCGCGGCCGCGATCATGACCGTGCCGGTGCAGGGTGGCGCTGAACGCGTCCTGAGCACCGGGCCCGACCCGGCACCCGGCCGGGGAATGGGGGGTGGCTGCTTCGACTGGCACCCCGACGGCACAGGTGTGGTCTACGCGGCCAAGGACGGTGAGCTCTGGTGGCAGCCGATCGGTGGGCGTCCTGAACCGATCACCGAACTTGAACGTGAGTGCCGAGCTCCGTCGACCGATGGCTCGGTTGTGGTGTTCGTCATCGACGAGGCCGAAGTATGGGAGGTGCAGCTCGGGTCAGGAGCGCTTCGGCGCCTCGATGATGGTGCTGACGCATTCTGTTTCGATCCAGAACTCGCACCCGACTCATCGACCGCTGTTTGGCAGGGGTGGAGCCCGCCGGCGATGCCGTGGGACGCAGCACACACGGTGACGTGTGCACTCGTTGACGGAACATGTGAACGGTGGCGCCCGGAAGGCGCAGCGGTTCAGCAGCCGCGGTCCATCGGCGCCGGGCGAACAGCGTTTGTCCACGACGCGAGCGGATGGCTCAACGTGTACGTCGACGACAAGCCGGTGCTCGCCGAAGCATTCGAGCAGGCCGGTCCGACGTGGGGCATGGGGCAGCACAGCTTCGTTCTGTCGCCTGACGAGAAACGGGTCGCTTTGTGCCGCAACGAACGTGGCTTCGGCCGACTGGTCGTCGTCGAGCGGTCGACCGGGGCAGTCACGAACATCGGCAAGGGTGGTCACGGTCAACTGAGTTGGCATGGCACCACGATCGTCGCGCTGCGGACAGGTGCTGTCACACCCACGCAGATCGTGGCGTACGACCTGAGTGACCTCGACGTCAAACCTCCCCGCACTGTGTTGGCGGTGGGGCCAGCCGATGGCTGGCAGCAGTTCGAGCTGCCTGAGCCCGAGGTGATCGAGGTCGATGGGTTGTTCGCTCGGAGGTACGCAGCAGGCAAGGGAAAGTTGCTGGCCTGGGTGCACGGCGGGCCGACCGATCAGTGGCAGGCGGACTTTCGGCCGCGCATCTCGTACTGGTGGAGCCGTGGTTGGGACGTGCTGGTCGTTGACCCACGCGGGACGACCGGGCATGGCCGCCAGTTCCAGCAGGCGCTCAACGGTGGATGGGGTCGCCTCGACGTCGACGACACGGCGGCCCTCATCGCCCATGGCCACGCTGCTGGCTGGGCGACTCCGGCAACGAGTGTGGTGATGGGTGGTTCATCCGGTGGTCTTACCGTGCTTGGTGTCCTCGCCGACCACGCTGACCTGGTTGCCGGTGGTGTGGCCTCGTACCCGGTCAGTGATCTCCGGGCGCTGACCGAGGTGACGCATCGCTTTGAAGCCCACTACTGCGACACGCTTGTCGGTGAACCCGCAGTTGTCGGCTGGGAGCGGTACGACGAACTTTCGCCGCTGCATCGTGCCGGTCGCATCGGCGCACCGCTCCTGCTGTTCCACGGCAGCGACGATCCCGTGGTGCCAATCAGCCAGAGCGAGGCCGTCGTCGAGGCGATTCGGTCGAGTGGCGGTCAGGTGGATTTCGTTGTCTACGAAGGTGAGGGGCACGGGTTCCGTGATTCGGCCAATGTTCGAGATGAATACGAGCAAACCGAAGCGTTCCTGACAGCACTGACGCCCTGACCGCAGGTAGCGTGCTCATGTGGCATTTGTAAGCAGAGGCGGCGGCGCCGAACAACAGAACGAAACCGCCGGTATCGGTGAGACGGTCGACTTCGACCCCAACGATCCCGCCATCGTGAAGGTCCATTACAACGTCGACGTCTGGACCTTCGATCAGCGGGCCGAGCTCGCCGAGGCCATGGCCCAGGCGCTGGTTCCCCATGCCTGGGACGGCAGCGAACTTCTCGTGCCCGAAACGCACGAAGACAGGGTCGATGCTATTTTTGAGCGGCTCGAAGAAGAGATCGGCCCGTTTCCGATTGTGCTTGAGACCGACGCTGAATCGACCGAGTTCAATCTTGACGAGTGGACTGACGCCGACCGCACGGTGCTGAGTGAGGCGCTGGTCGAATCAGAAGTACCGCATCGCTGGGAAGGCCACGCCGTCGTGGTCGCCGTTGAGGCCGAAGACGCTGTCGACGACCTCCTCGACGCAATCGAGGCTGGTGAGCTGATGAACGCCGACCAGTCGGGTGACAACGAGCCGCCGGAAGGCTCTTTGAGCACGATTTTCCTCGCTGCCGACAAGCTGGCGAAAGACCCGCTTGATGCGAAATCCCGAACGCAGTTGATCGAACTCGCCCAGGTCATCGACAAGAAGCACCCGCCGTACGCCCTTGCCCAGCGCACGTGGGCTGGCGCCGTTGCTGGGGTTCAGCGAATCGTCGAGCGGATCTTGGCTGATGCCGAAGGCTCCACGGCTGGCAAAGATGAAGACGCCGACGGCTCCGACATCATTGGCTTGGCACAGGAACTTCGTTCGCTGCTGCGACCGTACGTCTGACCCGCCACATCTCACCTGACGAATTGGCTCATTGCTGACCGTGCTCCTCGCCGAACTGGAGATCTTCCACACACGGCCAACCGTGCCGACGCGCCGGATTGCCCTCGGCCACATGGTGCTGCCGGTTGATCCGGCGCCCGGATTCGGTGGCCTGCTGCTCGGTTCGGTTGTCGCTGCGCACCTCGGAGGCCTCAACGACGAGCAGGTGGCCGATGTCCACCGGTTGATCACCGAGGTTGGCCAGGGCGGACGAGTCGTGCAGCCGCGGCTCCGCCACCGTTTTCAGGTCGACCGGCACGGGCTCGCCGTCAGCAACCATCGCTTGATCGGCGACGGCGACGAGATTTCGTTCGACTTCAACAGCACCGGAACCGATCTCAGCCAGGTCCTCGGAGCGATCTATGCAGCCGAACGACTCGCGCCCGAGTATCGGCGTAGCGTCGCAGAGGTCTTGCAGAAGGGGTCAAGGTGGCGTGGCCCGATCGGCGCATCGTTTATCGCGTACCTCGCCGGATCGCAGACGACCACGCTCGAAGCACTCGCTGACCCACTCGGGTGGGCCTTGAATATCCTCGGTTTCGAACTCGGCAGCAAGCGGCCGTCGAAGCGTGATGTGACCTCGAAGTTCCGAGCGGGGATGCGCGATGTGCATCCCGACCACGGTGGCGATCACGGCGATGCGGCCAAGGCGATGAGCGATCTGGCTGAAGCTCGTCGCATCCTGAGCGCCAAAGACTGAGCCGGCCTACATGGCTGCCCCGAGCTTGTTTCTGTATCCGGGTGCGGGGTCCGACCGCAATCACCCTCGGCTCCTCGCGATCGAAGACCGAGTTGCAGCACGGACCAGCCGACTCGACTTTCCGTATCGAAAGCAAGGTCGGAAAGGGCCGCCTGACCGTGCGCCGAAGTTGATGGCGTCAGTTCGTGACGACCTCACCGCGATTGTTCGCCGTCGGAGCCCACTGATCATGGGTGGCCACTCGATGGGCGGGCGGATGGCCTCGATGGTCGCCGCTGATGTAGATGGGGTTGGGCCGGTGAAGAATCTCGCGGCGCTCGTGTTGTTCGGCTACCCCCTTCATCCGCCGAAGAAGCCCGACAAGCTGCGCGTCGAACATTTCCCCGGCATCGCCGTTCCCTGTCTCTTCATCTCCGGCACCAAAGACGAGTTCGGCACCCCCGAAGAACTCGAGCACTGGACATCGACGATCGCCGCTCCGGTCGAACACATCTGGCTCGATGGAGCCCGCCACGACCTCAAGGGCCGCGACGCACTGATTGCCGACGCCGTTGCCGAGTTCGTGCAACGGATCGCCTGACTGAGCCGCGCCGGAACCTCGCGCTCAGAACCTGTCACGCCGAGGACTGTCACACTTTGGTCAGTCCAAAGTGTGACGCGCCCGCCGCTGGTGATGGCGATGCAGCTGGCGTGGTGTCGGTCGATCAGTCCCGTGTGAGGAACGTTTGCCGCTGGCGTGCTTTGCTGATTGAGACTTGTTTGACCAGCGATTGCTCCGGCAGTTCAGGGAGCCGGCGGCGCCAGATGGGCTGCCAAGAGGTCGGCGACGTCGCGAGTCGCGGAGGCGGTCGGCTCGTTGGCGCGCATCAACGCATGCCATTGCACCGGGAGCCCGTCGGTGCCGCAGCGCACAGCTGTGAGGCGGCCCGATTCAATCATTGAGGTCATGGCCCAGCGGCTCAGGACACTGAAGCCTGCGTTGGCTGCGACGAGCTCGGCGATTGCGCTGACGTGTCCGATGACGGTGATGAGCCGTGGTCGTATCGATGCTTTGCTGAGGAAGCGTTCGTACTCGAACCCCGGAGTGGTCACCCGGCTGTAGGTCAGATAGGTCTCGTCGGTGAGCTCGTGCGGTCCGACCGAACTGCGGTCGGCGAGATGGTGCGCTGGGGCCACTATCACTGCCAGTTCGTCGACGAAGAGCGGCACTGACGCGAGTGCGCCGATGGGATTTCCGGGAGCGATCACGATGTCGGTCTCGCGTAGGTCCAGGCTGCGGGCGGCAGCTGCGCCCATCACGACGAGTTGCACATCGATCGTTGGGTGAGTTGCCCTCAGGCGGCTGCGGAAGGGCGCAAACCAGTGGTACGTCTCGTAGGTTTCGACCGCGACGCGAACCGTTGAGCTGTATTTGCCCGCTGACCGGAGCACGTCGTCTTCGCAACGTTGTAGCTCTGCGAGCGCAAGGGTTGCAGCTTGCTGTACGACGGTGCCCGCCTCGGTGGGCTGCAGCCGCCGACCGGGTCCGCGGTCGAACAGCTTCACGCCCATGCGTTGCTCCGCGTCGGCCAGTCGATGGCTGAGCGCTGACTGGCTGATCGACAACGCCACCGCTGCGCTGGTCACCGTGGCGTGTTCGATGATCGCCGCAACGGTTTCGTAGTGCCGAATATCAAGCCGAAGTACCACGTGAGCAGGTTACATGCACAGTGTGCATGGATTACGTGTTCAACATGTGTTGGACATATAGAACCTGTTGAGACGCATCATTGGCCTATGCCTCAAGATATTCAGTACGCGGACGCAGAACTTGGGTGGATTGACGACCTCGTCGACACCACCCGCTATCCACTCGATGATCCCGACTCGACGGCGTGGACTGCACTTGTCGACCAGTGCCGCAGTGAGATCGCCGAACACGGGTGTCTCACGCTTCGCGACTTCCTGCGACCAGAAGCTCGACGGACAGCGGGTACCGAGATTGCCGATCTGGCGCGTGGCGTGCCAATCCGATTCGAGAGCTGCACCGTTTACTCCCGACCAGGACTCGAAGCAGAACTGGCCCCCGATGACCCGCGTCGGCTTACCTTTCGCCGCGGGACGGGCCACATCACCCGCGACATGATCGGGCCCCACACCGTCGCGCACCGGCTCTACGCGTCACCGAAGTTCAAGGCGTTCGTGAAGGATTGCGTTGGGGCCGAAAGCATCTTCGAGTACGCCGACCCGCTCGCTGGCCTCATCGCCACGGTGGTGCCGCCCGGCAACGAACTCTCCTGGCACTATGACACGAACGAATATGTCGTTACCCTGATGACGCAACAACCCGACGCCGGTGGTCTGTTCTGCTACGTCCCGAACCTCCGTCGGCCCGGCGACGAGAACATCGACGGCCTCGGTGCGGTGCTCGCCGACCCGGAACACCCTTCGATCCGCACGGTCGATCTGCGCCCCGGCGACCTCCAGATTTTCCTCGGCCGTTACTCACTGCACAAGGTCGGCAAAGTCACTGGAACAACCGATCGCCATGTTGCCGTTCTCAGTTACGCCGATCGACCGGGCGTGATCGGGCCGGTCGACCGCACCCGTGCGGTCTACGGGCGGGTCACCGAGGCCCACCTGGTCGCCGAGCAGTCCAAGCTCCAGTCCAATGACGGACTGATGCTGTGACGGCCACAACGCTCGACACCGCCGCACCAGGAACAACCGCAGCTGACACCGCGGCACTGGAATCGGGTCGACTGGATCGGCTCCGGGCGTCGCTCGCTGCCGCCGAGTGTGATGCCGGCGTGTTCTACGACCCGATCAATATCCGTTACGCGACCGGCACGTCGAACATGCAGGTCTATTCACTGCATAACCCGTGTCGATACGCGTACGTGCCTGTTGTGGGCCCGGTCGTACTGTTCGACTTCAAGGGTTGCGAGCACCTCTCCGACGGGCACCAAAACGTCGCCGAAGTCCGCAGCGCCATCAGTTGGTACCACTTCGTTGCCGGCCCCCGAGTCGACGAGTTCGCCACCAACTGGGCCCACGAGATCGTTGCGCTGCTCGGCCCGAGCACAACGGGTCGTCGACGGCTCGCTGTCGACCGCCTCGATCCAGCCGGGCTCCACGCATTGGAACGCCTTGGCGTCGACGTCATCGACGGGCAAGCCGTCGCTGACCGTGCCAAGGTCATCAAGACGCCCGAAGAGGTCGCCATGATTCGCTCCGCGATGGCAGCCTGTGATGACGGCATCGCTCGAATGCGCGACGCGCTGCGACCGGGCATCACCGAGCAGCAATTGTGGGCCCACCTCCATGCCGCGAATATTGAATCCGGGGGCGAGTGGTTCGAAACCCGGCTCCTAACGTCGGGCCAACGCACCAACCCTTGGTATCAAGAATGCTCAGCCAAGGTCATCGACGATGGAGACCTCGTCGCGTTCGACACCGACATGATCGGTGTCGGTGGCTATTCGATCGACATCTCACGTACCTGGCTCGCTGGTGACGGCGCACCAACCGACGAACAACGCCGGATCTACGACGCCGCCTACCAACAGGTCCAACACAATATTGGCCTCATGCAACCTGGCACCACCTTCCGGTACCTCG
Source organism: Ilumatobacter sp. (assembly GCA_051275435.1). Classification (GTDB taxonomy): domain Bacteria; phylum Actinomycetota; class Acidimicrobiia; order Acidimicrobiales; family Ilumatobacteraceae; genus Ilumatobacter_A. Next base: position 7,073 of record JBNMOS010000024.1, on the reverse strand, counting down.
TGGAACACGCGCTGCTTCCGCCCGAGCCCTATCACTCGCTCACCAATGCGTGTATCGCCCATGGCATCGGCCTCTGCAACGAATACCCGCTGATCGTGACCAAAGATCACTTCGACACCGGGGGCTACGACGGCGTCATCGAAGTCGGCATGGTGCTCTGCGTCGAAAGCCTTGCCAGCGAAACCGCCGGACGAGAATCGGTCAAACTCGAACAACAGATCCTCGTCACCGACGACGGGCCCGTCGTACTTTCCAGAACACCACTCGCCGACACCCCCACATAGACCTCCCATCCACTGTCACACTTTGGTCTGACCGGAGTGGGACAGCTAGCCGCCGGTGATGATGAGGGTTGCGTCTTCGGGGTTGAGGTCTTCGAGTTCCTGGTGCGCGGTCTCGGGGTATGACGTGATGACGATGATCGTGACGACGACTTGGGCGATGGCGAACATTCCAATCACTGCGCTGTACGACCATCCAGCGTCGATGAGTTGCCCGGTGCCGATCAGGCCACCGATCCCTCCGAGTAGAGCGAGGGCCGTGATGATGCCAGCCGCACGCGTGCGGTTGCCGGTCGGGAAAAGCTCGGTGCGGTACACGGCCATGGCCGGAAACACCATGCTGCCGGTGATGCCCGCAAGGAACGAGAACCCCCACAGCATCGGCCCGCCGAACGTGAACGCCAACACGACAGCAAGCGTCGAGAGGGGGAGCGCGACAGCGATCAGGGGTTTACGACCGTGCGTGTCGGCGAACCGGCCTCCGATGATTAATCCGATCGCTGCGGGTGTACCGACGACGAGTGAGAAGAGGCCGATCAGCCCTGCCGAATAGCCGCGCACGTCGCTGAGATAGCTGTTCTGGAAGAAGCTCGCGGGCGAGATGAAGATGTTGCCGATGAACGCCACGGAGCCCAGCAGCGCCATGCGCTTGCGATCGAGCGGGAGGCGCGGCGCGGTGCGTTCGACCGCTGCTGCCACGAACCGGCGGGTTTCCGGAAGTCGGCGCGTCAGGTCGAGCGCCACGATGCACCAGATTGCGGCCACGACGTAGACGAGGCGCCACGCGCCTGGGCCGAGGTCGGCGAGCGCCAGTGACGAGACGGCAATTCCGGCGCCGAAGCCACTGGCCATTGCCAGGACGCTGATGGCATAGGCCCTGGTGTTTTTTGGCATCTCCTCGGCAGCCATTACGCCGACCAGAAACGAGAGCGCAATGCCCATCGGGCGCGCCAGTGTCTGTGTGCCCACGAGCACAGCGAAACTGGGTGCAGCGGCGCCGAGAATCGACAGTAGGGGCGCAATCCACGCGACCGCGACCATCACGCGGCGGCGACCGATCCGATCGGCGAGCACGGCTGCAGGCAGTGCCACAATGATGCCGGCGCGCACAATCGCTCCGGCGTAGCCAACACCTGAGTCGCCGACGCCGAAGTCGTCAGCGGCGAACTTTGCGGTCTGGGTGAACAGCGTGTTGATGAAAGCAGCGCTCATCGACGCAGCAGCCAGCAGACCGAGCACCAGTACCTGCGTGGCATCAAGCCGATCGGGCGGTGACCACCAGCCGCGGTGGGAGACTCGGCGGCGAAGAACCTGTTTGACCGGGATGCGAAAGAGCCAACCGAACCACGGGATCGTCAGTCGGTACGTGGTGGTCTCGGTGATCGCATCGCGACTGACCTGGACATGTCGTTGATACGTGGAGAAGGGCCCGTGGACCTGATTGAAGACGTGCGGGTCGGTCGCGGACGGCTCTTCGAGAACGAGGTCGTCACGGGCCACCGTGATCGATGCGATGTGTTCGTTGTCATGGGGCCAGGTTCGGGTCACGATGCGACCGCCGGGCTCCACGGGGCGAGCATACTGGGGGCCATGAGTGCTGGAGCCGACACCGAGACGTTCGTCGTGCGTGGCTCGGGTCCGATCAAGGGCACCGTCCACGTGCCGGGTGCAAAGAACTCGGTGCTCAAGCTGATGGCGACCACCTTGCTCACCGATGGCACGTTCGAATTGACCAACGTGCCTGACATCGTCGACGTCACGATCATGGGTGAGTTGCTCGCCGCCCTCGGTGTCAACATGCAGCGGCCCGCGCCCGGCCAGCTCTTACTGACCAACACGGGTCAGATCACGCCGGTTGCTCCCTACGAACTGGTCGAGAAGATTCGCGCGTCGATCAACGTGCTCGGGCCACTCCTCACTCGTTGCGGGCAGGTTCGCCTGTCAATGCCCGGTGGCGACGACTTCGGCGCTCGACCGATCGACATGCACATTAGTGGCCTCAAAGCAATGGGCGCCGAATTCAAGTTCACGCCCGATTACCTCGAAGCTCGCTGCGAACGCTTGCACGGTGCTGACATCACCTTCGATTTTCCGAGCGTCGGAGCCACCGAAAACCTGCTGACGGCCGCGGTGTTCGCCACGGGTCGTACAACGATCGACAACTGTGCACGCGAGCCTGAAATCACCGACCTCTGCAACTTTCTCGTAGCGATGGGCGCCGACATTTCGGGCATTGGCACCTCGACGCTGACCATCGAGGGTGTCGAACGCGATGCGCTCCGCCCGGTCAGCTACTACACGGTGCCCGACCGCATTCAGGCTGCCACGTACCTCGCAGCCACCGCAGTGTCCAACGGCGAACTCAACGTGCTCGGCATCCGGCCCGACGACATGACGATGCTGCTCGATCGCTTCGGTGACATGGGTCTGCAGATGTCGCCGATCGAGATCGACGGCGCGTCGGGGTTGCACGTCGCTGCGCCGGATCGGCTCCGGGCAATCGATGTTGCCACCTTGCCGTACCCCGGCATTGCCACCGACTACAAGCCGCTGATCATCACGATGCTGGCGGTCGCCGATGGAGTTGGAATCGTCACCGAAAACCTCTACCCCGGCCGATTCCGCTACGTCGAGGAGTTGCAGCGGTTGGGTGCTGATATCAGTACGACTGGCCACCACGCAGTGATCCGCGGCGTCCCACGCTTGTTGGGCGCCGAGGTGCGGGCGCACGATATTCGCGCCGGTGCAGCAATGGTCGTTGCCGGGCTCGCAGCCGAAGGTGAGACCACCATCTCGGGCGTTCACCACATCGATCGTGGCTATGACGATTTGGTCGGCAGATTGAGCGCCGTTGGCGCAGACATCCGACGCGTCGGTTGAAGTACGAACCAGGCATCGATGGGCTCCGCGCCCTCTCCGTCGGAGCGGTTTTCTGTTCCATGCCGGTGTGGTCAGCGGAGGATTCATCGGCGTTGATGTCTTCTTCGTCATCTCCGGATACCTGATTACCGCACTCGCGCTCGCCGAGATCGACCGAACCGATCGGCTTGCGCTCGGATCGTTCTGGGCGCGTCGAGCGCGCCGCCTGCTTCCGGCGATGTTGCTGGTGTGTGCAGCCGTCCTCGGCTATTCGGTGATCGAAGGCGGTGGAGCACTGCAACGCGTGGGGCGCGACGTGGGTTATGCGCTGCTCTACGTGGCTAACTGGGGCCAGGTCGGCCAGGGCCGTGACTACTTTGCGCTGTACGAATCGCCGTCGCTTCTCGAGCATGCCTGGTCGTTGGCGGTCGAAGAACAGTTTTATCTGGTCTGGCCGATCGTGTTGGTCATGGTTTTGCGGGTTGCCGGCAAACAGCGGGTCCGGCGCGCTGTTGCCGGGGTCGCGATTGCAGTGGCTGCAGGATCTGTTGTGCTTGCCACCGTGTTGGCGTCCGATGAGGGCCAGGGTCTGAGCCGCCTGTACTTCGGGACCGACACGCGCGCGGTCGGCCTGGCGGTCGGCGCAACGGCGGGGGCGGTGGGCCTGCGCCGAGCGCAACGATCGCGTACCGCCGACATTGCAGGGCTGGTGAGCGTGCTCGGCTTGGTCGCGTTCGGAGTGACACTGCGCGGCGACGAGCGGTGGCTCTATGGGCCTGGGTTCCTGATGATCGCATTGTTGTCGATTACTGCGATGTGGGCAGCGACGTCGGACGGGTTAGTACAACAGGTGCTGTCGAATCGCATGCTGGTCGGCGTCGGTCGGGTGTCCTACGGCGTGTACCTCCTCTTCGGCTGGCCAGGCGTCGGTGGCGGGCGCGAACTTGATGACGGCACCGTCATCACGCCGTGCGAGGCGGGCTTTGATGACCGCTGGCGGTTCGAATATCAGGCGATGATCGGCCGGTTCGAGGAGTCGGCAACTGTCGTGTTCTCGTCGGTGGCACCGCCAGCGATTCCGATCGCTGAGCGGCGCCCGGGGACGGGCTGCCTGAATGCCGCGTCGGATGACCTTGACGGGAACCGGTTCGACTACTCCAACTGGTTGTGCCCCGACGGCGACTGCGAGGCGAGTGAGGGCTTGCGTTCCGATGGCATCCACTTCCGCAACTCCGCCGAGCTGCAAGAGCAGGTCCTCCAAGCCCTTCTCGACCAGGTACTACCCGTCGCCTGCTACTAGTGCCGGGTCAAGGAACGTTTGCCCTGTTGTGGGGTGCCCACGAACCGGCGATAGGTGACACTTGGTCGGGCCGTGAGCCTGCACAAGCCAGGGAGTGAGTGGCTCGCTAAGGAGGTTTCTAGGAGACCACGGGCCGAGATGCCGACTCGTGAAGTTCACCGACATTCTCGTGACACGCAAGACTCTGGACTATGACGGCGCAATCCAAACCAGGGCGGTACGACGTCACGAAGGTCTACCCCCAGCGTGGACCGCTTCAGCAGTACCGGGTCGCGACAGCGACCTCGTTCGCCTGCTTTCGCTGTGGCAACTCGAAGACTTCGAAGCTAGTTACGGTGTTCCGGGACGACTGGGGCCATCTTCTGTGCAACGGTTGCTATGGTCGTCTGCTCTCGTTGTATGAGCTGCGTTCTGGTCAGGCTGACGCCGTCGAGATTGCGGACGCCCTCGCCAACGAGCTTTTGTCGCTCCTTTCGAACGACGAGGTCCGACGCGCCGAAGAGCTTCTGCGTCTACGGGACGCACGAAGTGAACTGCTCGAGCCCAAGGCCTTACGTCTGCTCGCGACAGCGGAGTACGTTGCGGGTCAACTGCAAAACGCCACCGACCTGGATTGGTCGGCTGCGGTAATTGGACTTTGTAAAGCAGTAGAGATCGAAGCTGTCGGACGCTTGGTGGACCCGCTCGCAGCGGCGACGGCCGGCGCAGACCTTGCCGACGATGTCGCCGACAAGGACCTTGGCCGCGTTGCCAAGTACTGCGCCAGTCGATCGGCCAAGTCCCCTGAACTCGGGGCAATCCGGCACTTTCTCGTCACCGCAGCTTCCTCGCAAGAACGCCAAGCCTCAAGCCCTCTCTTGTTGGCGTTTCGCGACGTCCTTCGCCGGTGGCCCGGAGGCGACTGGCTCGTTGAGCGCACTGGTGCGTCGTTCGCACTTGAGGTCATCACCACGAGCTACCGAAATCCAGCAGCCCACACCGAGGAGCTCACGGAGACTGACTACTTGCGGTGCGCCGACTTCGTACTGGGCGAATCAGGGGTGTTATGGAGTCTGATCACGGCCACGACTTCCAGATAGCACTGCGAGCGGAGCCGCACCTTTCTGAGCGGTATTCCTCCGGTCCCGTGCTCAAAGCCGGCGTTGGGTGGCACCCTCGGAGGCCGTCGCCGTCGAGCGTTATGGGGCAGGGCTGCCCGCCCTCAAGTGCCGTTCAGGAGCGGTTTGCAACCGTTTGAGGAGGCGTGATTATGAGCTACCAACTCACCAGTCGAAGCTCCCACACTTCGCATGATATGTGGGTGATCCTGGGGCCCGTATTTTGCCGTCGGTTCCGGTTGCGAGGCAGCCGCGCGATGCCATGACGCACCAACGCCCGACGGACCATCGAGGTCGACACACCAACCTGGGCTGCGAGTTCAGCAATCGACCTCGACGACCGATAAGCGGCCGCAAGTAGATCCGGATCGTCGAGCAGGGCCGCGTCGCTTCGACCCGATCCCATGCCCGCTCTTCTACCTCATCGGTGACTCTCAGCGTCGTAGTGGCCGAGGCGAGTTCACCAGACCGTCCCCGACAAGCCATCGACCGCAGCGACAGCCGCTCCAACACGACATGCGAACACCCGATGCGATTGTCTGGGGCGGTCGGGAACCACTACCCGCGCAAGCAAGTCGAGATCGCCTACTCCGAACACTTCGCTTTCAACGCCAATCAGACCGCAATCCGACTGGTCGCCCGCTACGACATCCAAGCCATCAACCCGGCAGCGATCATGGGGGTCACCGCCTTGCCTGGATGTACCGCTCACTGAACTCCGACCGGATTGCTTCGGTCGTCTACACCGCAGCGTCATGGGACCAGCACGACAAATTCGCCGCGACGATCACGGTCGTCGAGCGTCACGGCACCGAGTCGATGTGCGGCGCCGCCGTCATCGAGCTGCTCACCCAACGCCTCACAACCCCCGCCCACAGCGTGGCGTGAGCCGCCGAGCGGCCAGGGCGCATTTGTTGCTGAGAGTGGTTCCGCTTACCATCCATCGATGGACGGACGAGCAGTCAAACGATTCGGGTTGCTGATGGTCGCAGGTTTGTTCGGTGCTGCTGTGATCGTTGGCGGACTGACGAGTGTCGATGAGCCTGGTGAGGCCGCAGCGGTCGCGGCGGGTTCGACGTTGGAGTTGCAAGTCACAGGTGTCGCCGGAGTCCCAGCGGATGCTGACGCGGTCGTGATGAACGTGACGGTGGTGAACGCCGGAGCAGCGGGCCATGCGACTGTGTATCCGTGTGGTCAGAAGCGTCCTTTGGCGGCGAACTTGAACTACGTGGCCGGCCAGACGATCCCGAATCTGGTGATCGCGAAGCCGGGTGTCGGCGGCAAAGCCTGCATTTACAGCCTCGCCGCGATTGATCTGGTCGCTGACGTATCCGGGTTCTTCCCGGCCGGGTCCGATTTCACCCCGATCACCAACCCAACCCGCATCCTCGACACCCGTGCCACTGACCCGGTCGCGGCGGGTTCGACGTTGGAGTTGCAAGTCACAGGTGTCGCCGGAGTCCCAGCGGATGCTGACGCGGTCGTGATGAACGTGACGGTGGTGAACGCCGGAGCAGCGGGCCATGCGACTGTGTA
>JBNMOS010000023.1:0-34234 GCA_051275435.1 Ilumatobacter sp. | reverse complement strand
ACCGGATACGTTGCTGCGGTGACCGCAGCAACCCAAACCAGCGCCGACACCGCCGCTTCCAGCGAAGCCCCACGCGGTTTGCTCGGCGCCGGCATTGCTGTCACGGCGTGGTCGACCGGAACAATCCTCGCGAAGTACCTCGACATGGACGCCTTGGCGATCGGTACCTACCGGTTCTTCGTCTTCTTCATCGGCCTCACGTTCTACATGCGCGCCCGCGGCGTGCCGTTCAAGATGCAGATCATCCGCAAGTCGATGTGGGGCGGCATCGCACTCGGCGCCGACATCGTGTTCTTCTTCTCAGCGATCAAGGCAACGAGCGTCGTCAACGCCACGACCATTGGCTCCCTGCAACCAATCTTGGTGGGCGTTGTCGCAGCTCGCTTCTTCGGCGAGAAGATCCGACCACGCGACGCCCTCTGGTCGCTCGTCGCCCTTGCTGGCGCGTTCGTGGTCGTCACCAGTGCAACAAGCGACGATGTCACCAGCTTGCGGGGCGACCTGCTCGCCGTTGCCGCCATGTTCTCGTGGAGCGCGTATTTCATCGCATCGAAAAACTCCCGCTCCACGATGACATCGACCGAGTTCACCGCCGGCACTTCGATCTGGACCGCAGCGATCTGCCTCGTGATCGGCCTCCCACTCGGCCAAGACCTCTCGTGGCCGAACGCCTCTAATTGGGGCTGGCTGATCCTGATGATCCTCGGTTCAGGCATCGTCGGCCATTCACTGATGAACTGGTCGCTTCAGCGAATTCCGCTCTGGGTCGGTTCGACGTTCACGCTCTTCATCCCCGTCGCGTCCGCCGCACTCGCCTGGCTCATTCTCGACGAGGCCGTCGCCGCAGTGCAGGGCATTGCCATGGCCTGCGTGATCGGCGCGCTGGCAATGATCGTGCGCGGCCAAACCAAGCCCGCTGCCAAAGCCGCCGCCAAAGCCGCCGCGAAGGCCACCTCATGATCGCCATCGCCGGTACCGAACTCCTCGGCTACGCAGCCTCAGCAATCGTCGTCACCTCGCTCACGATGAGTTCAGTCGTCCGCCTTCGACTGCTCTCGTTCTGCGGCTCGCTGACGTTTTTCACCTACGGCTTCCTGATCGAGTCGACGCCGATCATGGTGACCAACATCGCCATCGCTGCGATCAACGTCTGGTTCCTGACGAAAGAGTTCCGATCCGGCGCCATCGATCTCGGTGTGTCCGACATTCGGGCCGACTCACCGTTCCTCCTCGACTTCATCCGCTTTCACACGAGCGACATCGGCACCTTCCAGCCCGACTTCGCCATGCCCGTCGGCGACGATGTCTTGGCCCTTCTCCTCACTCGCGACGGGTTGCCCGCTGGCGTGCTGATCGGGCATCAAAACGGTGACACGCTCACCGTCGACCTCGACTACGTACTCGCCGCCTACCGCGATTCACGGCTCGGCGACTGGCTCTACGGGCGCGGGTCGACCGTGTTCCGCCAACATGGCATCACGCAGCTCCGAGCCGAGGCGACCACCGACATTCACGATCGGTATCTGCACCGCATGGGCTTCAAACCAGCGCCAGCCGGCGACCCCGGCGACTTCGTTCTCGCTCTCTGAACCGATTCTCCCGACCCGCGCGTGTCTATCTGAGAACCGGGACCGTCTTCATCGCTTCGGCGATGGCCTCGTCGGGCAGTTCGTAGTCGACCATGTCGCCCGACAGGTACTTTTCGTAGCTGGCCAGGTCGAGGTGGCCGTGACCACACAGTGCGGTGAGGATGACCTTCTCTTCGCCACTTTCCTTGCACGCCAGGGCCTCGCGTACCGCAGCTGCGATCGCGTGGGTGGGCTCGGGCGCCGGGACAATGCCCTCGGCTTTGGCGAAGTCGATCGCTGCGGCGAAGCACTCACGCTGCGGAATCGAGATCGCCTCGACGAGCCCTTCGTTGTAGACGTGCGAAACGAGCGGCGCCATACCGTGATAACGCAGGCCGCCCGCATGGATCGGTTCAGGGATGAAGTCGTGACCGAGCGTGTGCATCTTGAGCAACGGCGTCATGCCAGCGCTATCGCCGAAGTCGTAGCGATACTCGCCCTTGGTCAGGGTCGGGCAAGCTGCCGGTTCCACGCAGCGAATGGTCGGGTTCATCTTGCCGGCGAGCTTCTCGCGCAGGAACGGGAACGCCAGGCCACCGAAGTTCGAACCGCCACCGGTGCAACCAACGAGCACGTCGGGTACTTCTTCGACCTTGGCGAGTTGCAGCAGCGCCTCTTCGCCAATGATCGTCTGGTGCATCAGCACGTGGTTGAGCACCGAGCCGAGTGCATAGCGGGCCTTGGGATCTTCCATGCACATCGCGACCGCTTCGGAAATGGCGATGCCGAGCGAGCCCGGGTGGTCGGGGTTTTCAGCCAGCAGCGACCGCCCAAATTCGGTCAGCTCTGAGGGAGATGAGTGCAGGGTGGCACCCCAGATCTCCATCATCGTCTTGCGGTGCGGCTTCTGCTTGTACGACGCAGCTACCTGCCAGATCTCGCACTCCATCCCGTACTGGGCGGTGGCGAAGGCAAGTGCCGAACCCCACTGACCGGCCCCGGTTTCGGTCGTGAGCTTCGTGATGCCCTCTTGATGGTTGTAGTACGCCTGCGGCACTGCCGTGTTGGGCTTGTGAGAGCCGGCCGGGCTGACGCCTTCGTACTTGTAGTAAATGCGTGCCGGGGTGTCGAGCATCGCTTCGAGGCGCTTCGCACGGAACAGCGGGCTCGGGCGCCACAGCTTGTACACGTCGAGAACACCACCCGGGATGTCGATGTATCGCTCGGTCGAGACTTCTTGCTCGATGAGCGCCATCGGAAACAGCGGCGCAAAATCTTCGGGGCCGGCCGGCTCGTGTGTGCCCGGATGAAGCGCTGGCGGTGGCGGCGTTGGCAAGTCAGCAACGATGTTGTACCACTGCGTCGGCATCTCCGATTCTTCGAGCAGGATCTTGTTCGGGGTCTCTTTGCCAGCCATGAGCCAACAGTAGTCAGCTAGGTTTCGGGTTGGCCCATGGGACTCTTCCGCAAGAAAACGAACGAACCAAATCCGATCGACGTGCTCCGCGCCGAGATCGTCGACCTCAAACAGCGACTCGACGCGGCCGATCAGCACAAGGCCGAGCTGCTCTCCATGGTCGACACGGTCGATCAAGCGAACTCGGTGCTGCACCAGCGGCTCGATTCCCTCGATGCTGCCAGCACCCATCTCGACCAGCGCGTCGGCACGATCGACCAGGCCGGCAATGAGATGCAATTGCGGCTCGGCGCAGTTACCGGCGATGTCGGAGCGGTCCGCGATGGCATCAGCACGATGCAGCAGCAAGTTGGCGACGTCGACGCACGAGTTGGCGACGTCACACAACGCATCGGTGCAGTCACCGAACTCTCCGACCAGGTTCATGCGCTCGCCGACCGGCTCGAGGCCGAGTCCAAGAAGGTCCCGCCGCTCCCGCGCCCGGACCTACGAATCACCGAACTCCTCACCCGCATCCACACCCTCGCGGAAACAGTCATCGATCACAGCGGAAGCATCGACGACCTCACTGGCTCGGTCACCGACCACAGCGGACGCATCAACGACCTCACTGGCTCGGTCGCCGACCACAGCGGACGCATCAACAAGCTCACTGACTCGGCCACCGACCACAGCGGACGCATCAATGCAGCGCAAGCAGCCTTGAGTAACGCCGACGTTGCACGCGCCGAACGCGAACAGGCGCGCACTGTCGAACTGACTGCGATGCAGCAGCGCGTCGACGAGCTGGCAGCACAGCTTGCTGACGGTCCAGCTGATCCCAACGCTGCGCGCGCGGCCGACGTCCAGGTCGTGCAGAAGCAGGTCGGCCAAATGACCGAAAAGATGTCAGCGCTCGAAAATCGGATGAACAAGGTGTCGCTCGAATTGGCCAACCAGCTGACCGAGCTGAGCAACGATCTCGATGTGCTGCTCGATCAGGCCGACGCCGAGGAAGAGCCATCAGCCGACGATGCCGTCGCCGCGAACGAACTCGTTGCCGAAGCAATCGGGTCAGTCCAGCGCAGCACCGAAAAACTTGCTGCCGAACAGGCCCGCTACGAGATCCAGTTTCGCGCCGACCTCGCCGAGCTGGCCGAGCTTTTCCGCCGCCCGCTAATCGACGGCCCACGCTCGACGAGGGAATAAGACTCACCGCCCCACGCAGGCCCGGTGGAATCAGCCGGGGTCGAGGATGGCGAGTGCATCGGCGAGGCGAGCACGGGCCTCTTCGACCTTCGCCTGATACCCACCGAGGTCACCGATGGCGAGTGCCTCATCGGCTTCGTCGAAGAGCGAATCTGCGAGCGTCAACAGTTCCGCTGCGTCGACGGGCAACCCTGATACATCGATGCCGTCGTCCTCGACTGGGACAACCGGAGCATCGTCGGTCGGCTCGGTCGGAACGCCAAGAACGTCACCGACGTCGCCTTCGAAGCCGGGGAAGAGCCGCCGGACGCCTTCGGTGATCGTGCTTGCCAGCACCGAGTTGTTGCCGTTCGAGACGATGACGAAGCGGAACTCGCTGACGGAGCGGACCGTGCCGGTTTCCTGTGGAACCGCGACGTAATACGGCCGCACCCAGATCAAGCCGTCGCCGACGGGGACCAACTGGAGGTCACCGAAGCGCACCTGGGTGCCTCCGGCATCCTGGTTGTCGAGTGTGATGCGATCGGAGATCTCCGACTGTGATTCGGCGTTGCCTGCCACACGGAGTGGACCGTCAGGAAGGTTCCCGTTGCGTTCCTGCACGACATACGTCGTCAGCTGTCCGTATGTATCAGGGTCACTCGACGCCGTCATGTACGCCTGCAACTGGGTACGTGTATCGCCAGTCGAGAACGGTACGAATGGGCGCAGGATGACGAACTCTTCCTTGCGTTCCTCACCGGGCTTGCTGGTGTCGAAGACCGTGTAGTACGGGGTGAATCGTTCGGCGTTCGACTCGGTAGCGAACGTGTTGGCGGCCGCAGAAGGGGCCCCCGTGGAGGCGTCAGCCGTGGCCGTCCGCGTGTTGCTCGCCGGCGTTGCGCTCGGGGCCTGAGCCACCGACCAGGCGTTGCCGTCGCGCTGGAAGAACAGCGCCGGGTCAAGGCGATACTTCGAGTAGACGTCGGTCTGGATGCGGAACAGATCTTCCGGGTAGCGAAGGTGTTCCCGAATCAGACTCGGCATTTCGTCACCAGGAGTGAACAGGTCGGGGAAGGCGCTTTGCCACGCCTTAAGGATCGGATCCTCGTCGTCGACAATGTAGAAGGTGACGTCGCCGGTGTACGCATCGACAACAACCTTGACGCTATTACGCACGTAGTTGTCGCTGTTGGTCAGCCCGGACTGCGGCGAGCGCTGCACGGCACCAATGGCCTGGGCATACGGGTACCGTGACGAGGTCGTGTAGCCGTCGACCACCCACACTGCTTGACCGTCGACGGCGACCGGGTAGGGATCAGCGTCGTACGACAAGAAGGGCGCGAGCTTGGTGAGGCGGTCGTTGACGTTACGCACCCACAGCATCTGGGAGTCGGACTGGATTGCACCCGAGCCAACGACGTTGTAGTCGAGGAAGGCAAGGGCAAAGGCTGCGCGACGAGCGAACGAGCTCATCGCAACGCCCTGGGTGCCTTCGTACTGGTGGGGCTCGTCGCATTCGCGTTCGCTTGATGCGGTGTTAGCGATGCCGTAGCCACTCATCGTCGGGCTGAAATACAGCTCGGGGCGATCGAGTTCGAGCGTCCGGTAGTCGGGCCGCTGGTTCGACTGGACCTTGCTGGTCGGCGCCGCCACAAGGCCACAACCGCGGGTGTTGATCAGGTGGATGCCCTGCCAACTGCGGTTGGTGACACCACCGAGATCGAGCTCGCGGGCCGCCACGAGGACTTCTTCGACTTTGCCGTCGAGTTCGTAGCGGTCGACGTCGAGGTCCTCGATGCTCAGTCCAGCGACTTGGCCCTCATCGACGAGGAAACGGGTTTCCATCTCGGCCGGGTTGAGAAGACGTACGTTGGTAAGCGGATCGATGTCGGCCTCAACCTCGGCAGCGGTGAGCGTGCCGAACTGCACTTCGCGGATGCCAACGTCGGTCAGACTGAGTGCTTCGCGGGTCGCATCGACGTTGCGCTCGATGAATGGCGCTTCACGAGTTTCCTGGTTCGGATCGACAACGAGCGACTGGACGACGGCTGGATAAATCACGCCACCGATGATGGAAACGACGAGCCAGAGTGCCGAGGCGAGGAACGGCAGACGCCACGAGTTGGTCTTGATGACCGACAGATACAGCCCAGCGGTCAAGATCGCAATCAGGATCAGCAGCATGATCGCCGGGATCTGCGCATTGACAACCGAGTAAGTGGCGCCGTCGACGATGCCACGGGTGCTGTTGGTCAGTTCGTAACGATCGAGCCAGTAATCGCCAGCCTTCAGCACGGCCAGGATGGCAAGAAGTACCGCCATGTGCGCCTTCGTGGCGTTGCGGATCACCGGGGCGGGCGAGACAAACACGACGCCACCGTTGAGGATGTGGGCAGCTGCGGTGAAGAGCAGGACGAGGATGACGGCGACGAACATCCAGTCGAGCAGGAACGTCAAGAACGGCAGCTGGAAGACGTAAAAGCCAACGTCGGCACCGAACTGCGGGTCTGGCGTGCCAAACGACTTGGAGTTGCGGAACAGCAACCAGAGCTGCCACTGCGCGACAGCGGGCAACGCGATCAACACGGCGAAGACAAGGGCCGACACGTAGCGAACGAGGCGCAGTCGCTTGCCAAACACCTCGTGGAATCGTTCCACATACGGATGCACATTGGCCGGGAACGACGTGGGCGCTGTCCGGTCTGCGATGAAAAGATTGACGCATGCCAGCACCGCGAAGAACAGGAAGAACATCGCGAACAGCGTGAATTTCGCGCCGATCACACCCCAGAAAACGTCACCGCGATCGAGGGCGTCATGCCACAGGTAGTCAACATAAAAGCGAGCGATCGCACGCCCGAAGATCAAGACGAACATAAACAGTCCGCCGAGTGCAATCAGGATGCCACGGCCGGTGAAACGGCGTCGTGGGCGATCGACCGGAAGGTCTTGTGAGCGCCGCATTGGCGCAAAGATTATCGGTCGGCAGCGGCCAACAGGCAGCGGCACCCTTGGTGGGCCGGAGCAAACACGTCGCCGGTCGGGAATTCGTCGCCTGCAGCGATGGCCCCCGCGAGCACATTGTCTTCGCAATCCGGGCAGGCGGGGAAGCGCGGATCGGCCTCCCACACGATGGGTGTGTCCGATGCGAAACCGGCGAGCACACCACGTCCGTGGGCCCGGCGGAGCACATCGTCGAGGCTCTCATCGATGTGTTGCGTCTTCCATTCGCGGTACACCGAACGGACCTTCTTGGTCACCACTGAGTTGTCACCGGCGCCTTCTGCGATGCATCGAGCAAGGCGATCCCGCAACGGCAGCACCAGCCACTGCTCAACAGCGTCGTTCGCAGCGTTCACCGATTCGAGCACGATGCCCTTACGTAGCTTGGGTGTGCCGATTCTCGATGTGGCACCACCAAACTGAACGGCGGCCTCGAGGTCGTCGGCAATGGCCGCGGTATACCGGGCAACATGCTCGCTCGCTGTCGGAATCATCTCGTCGAGTTCGTGCACCGGCTCACCGCGGCGGAGCGCATCGAGGACGTCGTTCTGCTCGTCGGCGAGCGCTCGCTTCAACTTCTTCGCACTCGACACGATCAATGGCGTGACGACCTCATCCCGTTCGGCGAAAGCAACCACTGCTGCATCGATTGCTGCATCAATTTCCGACTCGACGTCGACGATCTCGACGTCGACTTCAGTGACTTCAGTGACTTCAGCCACTTCGACGACGTCGATGGTCGTCTCGTCCGCTGGCGATTTGGCCTCGGCGGGCGCGGCGACGGGGACGTCAGCCCGGATCCGCGCGAACAGATCGACAACCACGTCGCTGTGATCCTCGTCGTCATCCACTTCTGACTGAACAGGCTCGGCGACCTCTGCAATGTCGTCGGTCTCCGCGTCTACTTCCTCGACCGCAACCACTTCCTCGACTGCCGCTACTTCCTCGACCGCATCCGATTCCTCGACCGCATTTACTCCCGCGACCGCATCTTCGACCGCATTCTCGGCCGCCGCATCCGCATCCTCGACCGCATCTACTTCCTCGACGGCATCCTCGGCGGCAGGTTCAACGACGTCCTCGTCAACTTCGGTATCGCTGTCTGACGCGGGTGCGGCTTCGTCGGCTACCTCTGCCTCAGCGACTCCGACAGGCTCCACGATGTCGTCGACCACCCGAAGTAGACCGGAGTCGCTCGAGATGACCGCCACGGCTTCGTTGTCAGCTTCGGGCTCGACGGCTTCTTGCGCAACGACGAGTGCCGCGGCCGCCTCGTGGGGGCGGGCCGAGTTGGCAATCATCACAGGGAGCGGCCCGGTAGTCGGCGTGAGGTTCACGTATTCGTCGGGCTCCCCAAGCGGCTGCATCTCAGCAACGACATCAACAGCGACAAGGCGGGCCCGTTCGAAGGCCTGCATCAGGCGGTCACGACCGTGGATCAGTTGTTCGATCTGTTCACGTGCCAGTTCGCGTCGCCGGGCCAGCTCGCTGAGCACACGCTCTCGGTAGGCGCGCGCCTCGTTGACCATCTCGCGGCCCTGCTGCTTGGCCATCGACAGTTCTGCTTCAGCATCAGCTGCAGCGTCGCCGCGGCGACGTGACGCCTCGATGTCGGCTTCCTCGCGCACACGATTGGCTTCGTCGCCAGCCTCGCTCAGCATCTGCGCTGCCGACTGCTCGGCTTTCTGACGGATCTCGCTGGCACTTTCACGGGCGGTGATGAGGACGCGCATTGCTTCTTCACCAAGCAGTCGGGTCATCGCTTCGTCATCAACTGGCGCAGCCGCGGCCGGGTCGTTCCGCGCCTCGTTGAGCTCACGTTCGAGAAAGCGCTCGCGCTCGCCCATGCGACCGAGCTCGGCAGCGACCATTCTCAAGAAATCTTTGACTTCAGCCTGATCGAACCCTCGGCGGGAGGTGCCGAACGACGCATCGGCAATCGACGCCGGCGATGAAGGGTCGGGGCGCGAAACTGACATGGCCATACAACGAAGCTACGCGTCTCAACAACTGAGATGGTGGCAATCAGCTCAGAGTGACGTCGACGGGAACCAGCGGGTCGCCACCCAAGTCTTCAAGTGCCTGGAGCGCCTCTTCGAGCGTGGCCACCGGAACGATCTCGACATCCCCATGGCCTGCGTCGGTGAGCTTCTGACGCAGCTCATCTTCGCCCTCTGCCAACTCGCGCTGCGAGGCCGGTACGAGGAACACGTCGACATGATGCTGCCGGACCGCACTGACTTTCTGCGGCAAGCCACCGATCGGCCCGACAGAGCCGTCGAGTGAGATCGTGCCAGTCACAGCAATGTTCCGCCCACCGGTCAGGTCACCTTCGGTCAGCTCGTCAATCAGAGCGAGCGTGAACGCCAGGCCAGCGGACGGGCCCCCGATCCGGCCGGTGTCAATATCGACCTCGAACGGCAGGGTGACGACTCGGGTGTCGAAGGGACGGAATCCGACGATCGTGCGGGTGGGATCGTCCGGGGACGCCGCGAGCTCGACGGTCACGTCAAGGATGCCCACGTCGGGGCGACGGATCTTGAGGTCGATCGTGTCGCCCGGCAGCTTGGCGTCGAGCACCGCGGAGAGGTCCTCGACCGAGTTCAGCTTCATGCCCTCGGCTTCAAGAATCGTGTCGGACGGGTCGATGGCCAGGTCTGACGGGAAGAACTCGGCGCACAGGCCGTCGTCACCGATCTCGCGACACAGGACTTCTTCTACGACGACTTCGCCGAGGCTGATTTCAGGCTCATAGCCAGCGGCGGTGAGGGCCACGAACTGGGCCTCCTGGGATGCAGTTCGCATTTGCTGCAACGCTGCTTCGCGCCGCTGCGACGGAGTCCGAACACCGAATTTGTCCTCGGCCGTGAGCAAGTCGATCGCAGGGTCACCCCGACCGGCAAACCACGAGAGCAGCGACTGTTCGGGGGCGCTGACGGTGACGAAGAAAAAGTCTCCGTTGGTCTCGAATCGTTTGACTTCATCGGGAAGGTCGCCGAACACGACACGGTCGTTCACCGACTCGGCCGAGGCCGGAGTCTGTGCAAATGGCGCCGGCTGCAACTCCATCAAGCGACGATTTTCCTTCTCGGCTACGAGAGTCGCTGGGGCCAACGCTGCGACGACGATTCCCACCATCGCAACCAACCCCAGGCCGCCGAGCAACCAGCCGAGCCGTCCAAGCCATCTTGACCGCGGCAACCCAACGTTGGTGCCGTTAGGCACCACCATCGCCGGTGGGACCATCGCAGGGTTGAGTACCATGTCATTTGTTGTGTCGGTCACAGATCTCACCACTCAGGCCGGTTGGATGGTCGGGCTCGCCATAGTGGCCCTGCTTGCGACCGGCTGGCGAAAGACTGCCAGAGCAACGGCCCGAACACCACGCAGGGAACCAGTTGTCCGCAGAAAATGGGTCCCGATCGGCATCGCTGAGACCACCGTGTCGCTCTACAAGCGTCCAAATGCCATCCGCCGCGTGTGGGCTGTCGCTGCGAGTTCTGCCATCGCTATCGTGATGGGTGCCGTCCTTGCCATCGTCATTGCGTTCGGATTGGCGTTCGCCGTCATCACCCTGACTGATCTGTTGAAACAATGACCGGGCCAACCCGCCGTGACGTCGCTGTCGCTGGCCATCAAGGTGATCTCGACACCGCCACTGCCGGGCTCACGAGCGATGACGGCAACATTCGTGCCACCGCCTTGGGTGCCCTCCAGCGGCTCGGTGCACTGGCCGACGAGCAGTTGATCACTGCGTTCAGCGACGACGACCCTCGCGTCCGCCGCCGCGCCGCCGAGTTGGCCGCAACACACCCGGCGATCGACCTCGTCCCGCTCCTCTCGGACACCGACATGAACGTGGTCGAGATGGCGGCCTGGACCACGGGAGAACACGAATCAAATCGACCTGCAGTGCTCAACCGTTTGCTGGACCTGGCACAGAACGCCGAGGAGCCGCTCGTACGTGAGGCATCGGTCGCAGCGCTCGGCGCAATCGGTGATCCAATCGCCATCGACATAATAATCGCCGCGTGTAGTGACAAGCCCGCCGTCCGCCGCCGCGCTGTCTTAGCCCTGGCCCCCTTCGAGGGCCAAGAAGTTGAAGCCGCCATCGACCAAGCCTTAGAAGACCGCGACTGGCAAGTCAGACAAGCGGCAGAAGACCTCCGCAGAGCCCAAGCCCGACCCGAGTAACGAGCGCCGGACCGGTACGGCCAGCGCGCGGACGCTAATCAATTCAAAAGACAGTCAGGTTCAGAATTTGAAGCGGTAGACGTTCGTTGATCGAGCTTCGAAACCAATTCGCTGGTACAGGCGGTTGGCAGCTTCGCGTGACGGCCGGCTGGTGAGGCTGACATCTTTCGCTCCGCGTGCTTTGGCCGCGGCGAGTGCAGCTTCGTTCAGCTTGCGACCGACTCCGTGACCGCGTGCGGCATCGTCGACGACGACATCTTCAATCCACGACTTGAGGCCAGTCGGGATGCGGTAGAACGCAAGCGTCAGGCTGCCAACAATCGTTCCGTCAACACGGGCGATGAACAACACCGTGTCGTCGCCGTTGACGAGTAACCCGAGCTGATCGGCGTCCGGCGGCGGCGACGACGAGAGCTGCGGGATCAGATGGGCGAATGCTGCAACCAACTCGTCGTCGACGACGGTCGCCGCTTCGATCGTGACCGAAGTATCGGCGTCGGCAGCTGTGGAGTCGTTGAAGTCGCTCACGGTGAAGGGACGGTAGCGTAGAAACCGTGGGGTCCGAGCACGTTCGATGGCAGAAGCAACCGTCATTGACGCGACCTGTACTGATCGCCGGGTTCACCGGCTGGAATGACGCCGGCGATGCCGCGTCGACCGCCTTGCGAACGATGATCGAAGCGTGGGGTGCCGAGGCAATCGCCGAGATCGACCCTGAGCCTTTCACCGACTTCGCCACGGTGCGCCCACAGATCAAACTCGACAGCGACAACCAGCGCAGCATCGTTTGGCCGACTGTCGGCGTGTGGTCGGTCTCGTTGCCCGGCGCCGACGTGATCCTGGTGCTCGGCCCAGAACCCGCTCTGCGCTGGCGCACCTTCTCCGAACAGATCCTCGGCATCTGCGAAAGCTTCGGCGTCACCATGGCAATCTCGTTGGGCTCACTACTCGCCGACGTCCCACACTCGCGGCCGGTACCACTTATTGGAACCGCCACCGACGAGGGACTCATCGAAAGATTCGAGCTCCAGCGATCCGAGTATGAAGGGCCGACCGGCATCGTCGGTGTCCTCCATGATCAGTTGCACCGTGCCGGCCTCGCCACCGCGTCACTCTGGGCCGCCGTGCCCGGCTACGCATCCCAGGTGCCGTCACCGAAGGCTGCGTCGGCATTGGTCGAACGTGCCTGCACCATGATCGGCACTCCTGCACCGCTGCAACCGCTCGCAGCCAGCGCTGCCGAGTACGACGCCCGTGTTTCCGCGTTGATTGGCGACGACGACGACATGATCGAGTACCTATCTCGGCTCGAAGAAATCTCCGACGATTCAGCCGACGACGATCTCGTCACGGCCGAACCGGTCGATCCGGAAGGTCTGGTCGACGAAGTCGAACAGTTCCTTCGCGATCAAGACTGAGTCGCTCACCAAGACGACCTGGTGCCAGGCACCACGTCGTCTCATGGTGCCGGACAAAATGGTGCCAAGACGACGTGGTGCCTGGCACCAGGTCGTCTCAGGTGCGCCAGATGGGGTCTCGAACGCCGTCGAAGGTTGCCGGGGCCTGTATCCCGTTGATGGCGTCGAACGCCATGTCGCCCCACCAGCCAGCGCCGGCCGTGGCCTCGGGGAACTCACCCTGGGCGAACCAGCCGACATCGCCAGTCTCCAGGGGGTGCGGATCCAACGACCCGCCCGTAGCGCGGCAGTGGAACAACAGCATGTACATGCCGAATCGGCTGAAGCCCATGCGTTGGCCGTCGACGACGCCGAGCAGGCGAGTCGGCTCGCACTCAATGCCGGTCTCTTCGTGGACTTCTTTCACGGCGACCTCAGCGGGTGAGTAGCCGACGTCGGCCCAGCCCGTGGGGTACAACCAGACGCCGGAATCCTTGCGCTGAACCAGCAGCATCTCGCCGTCGTCGTTGCCGACGATTGCACCAACTGCGACCTTCGGTGTGACGTAGCCCGGGACGCCCTCGCCAATCGACTCGACCCATTCGCCCACGAACTCGTCGCGAGCGGTATCAGACCCAGAAACCCCTGCCGCTGCGGCCTTGATGTCGCCGGCGACGTACAGCACCTCTTCGAAGCGTTCACGCTCGTACAGGCTTTCCGTGAAGCCCATCCCGGTCCGGGCAATGCCCGCGAGGGTTTCGCTCCAGCGCGCCAGATCTGCTGCCATGTCAGGGCTCACCGCGTCACCATCGGAATTGTCGCTGCTCACCTCATGCACGCTACGTCATCAACACGGGTACAGAAGGTTCGCGCTCAGCCGACCGAAACTCAGGTGGCAGCGTGCAGAAGCGCGCGCTGGATTTCTTTGCGGTGGAACTTGTCGGTAACAAGCTCCCCCGCCGACGTGCGAACGTAGAACGTGTCGATGACCTCAATGCCGATGGTCTGCACCGTGGCATGTCGGATGTCGAGGCCGAGCTCGCCCATCGCCTTCGTGATCTGGTGGAGGATCCCAATCTTCGTGACCGCACGAACTTCGATCACCGTGGCGTTACTCGATGCCTCGTCGTGGAACACCACCCTCGGCGGCTCCGGCGGCTGCGCCTGCGTCCGGCGACGACGCCGATAGGTCTTGGCACGCTCGACGAGCCGCGACTCGATTGCCAACTGATGAGCCAGGGCTCGACCGAGGTCGGTCTTGAACGTCCGCCAGGCAATCCCGCCTTCGGGGATGATGATGCGGAACTCCGATGCCGCCATCCCCTGCTCGTCGGAGTGGGCCCGAGCGGTGAGTACGTCGAGACCGTGTAGCGACAGGACGCCAGCAACCTGGCTGAAGGTACCTGCCGAGTCGGGGCTGACGACCGTGATGACGTCGTCCTTGCGAAGTATCGCGATCTCACCAGCTGCCATCATCATCAACGTGCTGGCGTCGGGGAAAAGGCTCCAGGTGACCTCGGCGACGTCGCCGCCGCCAAGCACATGGCGCACACGAGCCGCGAGTTCGTTGACCAGGTCTTCTTTCCACGAACCCCATGCCGACGGGCCGGTAGCCAGCGAGTCGGCCTCAGTAAGTGCGTGCAACAGGTCGAGTCGTTCGACCGAGCCAAGGGATTCCGCGACCTGGTTGATCGTGGCTTCGTCAGTGAGATCACGGCGGATAGCGACGTCGGGAAGCAGCAGGTGATGCTCCACCATTGCTACGAGCGTGTCGACGTCGGCGGTCGGGAGCCCAAGCTTCGGACCGACCTGACGGACCAGCTCCATCCCAACAATCGTGTGATCACCCGGGTAGCCCTTGCCGAGATCGTGGAACAATCCGCCGAGCACAAGGAGGTCGGGGCGAGCCACGCGATCGACGAGTTGCGATGCGTTGGCAGCAGCTTCCCAAAGGTGCCGGTCGACGGTGAAGCGGTGATAGGCGTTGCGCTGCGGCTTGGACCGGTTCGGTTCCCACTCGGGAAGCAGGCGGGCAAAGAGCTCTCGCTGGTCGAGCGCCTCGAGCACACGGATCGACCGGTGCCCTTCGAGGAGCAGCGCCACCAGTTGAGCGGTGGCGCCAACGGGCCAGGTGCCCTCCCATGGTTCGACCTCATCGTGCAACCTGTCGAGCGTGCTGCGGCCGATCCGGCAGTCGTTGCGAGCAGCAGCAACCGCTGCTTGGAGAACGAGCGTGGGATCAGCGACCGGGTCGGCAGCATCGGCCAATTCGATCTCACCATTACGAAGCACGATGCCCGACGAGATCGCACGGTCTGGCAGGCGGTCAGCGGTTGCGACTGATCGGCCCCAGTTCTCGTCGACGAGCCAGGCAATGGTGCGCCCGGCTGCGGCGATGTCGGCCATCAGGTCGTCGGCATCGGCCCAGCCGCCGGCCTCAGCCGTCGCATCCTGATCTTCGAGGCGAAGAACGTCGCCGGGCCGTCCGGTGGAACGATGGAGCGCGACCCGCGCACCGAGCAGAACGTCATAGCAACGTTCGAGCTCGACGAGATCTTCGGGAAGGATCGACATCCCGCCCTGGTGAGCCCATTTCAGCGACTGCACGTCGCGCAGACCACCGTGGCCAAGCTTGAGGTCGGGTTCGAGGCGGTACGCCACGTCGCCCGCGTTGTCTTGGCGTTCGCGCACTCGTGCACGGAGACCTGCCAAGAATGTGCCGCTGCGCTTGTCCCAGCTGGCCCGCCCCTTCGTCGCCACCTCGTCGCCGAGGTCTCGGTCTCCGGCGAGGAATCGAGCCGTCAGCAAGGCCGTTGCGGAGTCGAGATCGGAACTGATGATCGTCAACTGTTCCTTGACGGTACGGACTGCGTGACCGAGCTTGACGCCTGCATCCCAGAGCGGATACCAAAGCGCACTCGCCACAGCCTCGACAGCGGATGCGGACTTCTTGACCTTGACGTCGTGGACGAGCAGTAGATCGAGGTCGCTCCACGGGGCGAGTTCGCTGCGTCCGAACCCCCCGACGGCGAGCAATGCGAACCTGCCCTTTGCCGGGGCGAACTCGCTGACAGCTGCTGTGAACAGCGAACGAACCCAGTCGTCGGTGATGACAGCGAGCGACTCGCAGTATGCCGCCCCGCCGAAGCGGAGGTCTTCAGGGTGCGCCGCAGCAGCTGCGTCGAGATGGCCTTGCCGGCTGCCCGGCACCGTCGACGTCACTTGACGTCGACGTTGAGGGCGAGGACGGCCAGGCAAATGCCGTCGTTATCGGAGGTGACTTCGATAGGGAGGTTGCCTTCTGGAGCGTCGATCGTCAGATCATACGCGGCTGGTGCCCGACCTCACGGCTCCCGCTCTTCTACTGTGCAACCCATGAGTCGTACAGCACTGCGCATCGTTGGTGTTGCGTGTGTCATGGCCACCCTGGCGGTCGCCTGCAGTGGTGGCGATGACAGCGCTCCGGAAACCACCGCTCCCGCTCCGACTACGACGATCACTCCGCAACGGGCGGGTGACGGTCAGCTCACGATCGGCCTGCTCCTGCCGTCCTCGGACCCCATCATGGGACAGGGCCTCATCGAGGCGTCGAACATTGCTGTCGAACGAATCAACGAAGCCGGTGGCGTGCTTGGCCGTCCGGTCCAAATCGTCGAACAAGACGAAGGGCTCGGCGACGGCGGCGCGGCTGGTGTTGCAGCGCTCCTCGCCAGCGACCCGCAAATCGATGCCATTGTCGGCCCGGCATCGTCACTGACGGCGCTGAGCGAACTCGACACGCTCGTGTCGGCCGGGGTGATGGCGTGCTCCCCGACCGCAACAGCTTTGGCGCTCGACGACTTCCCCGACAACGAACTTTTCTTCCGCACCGCGCCGAGTGATTCCTTACAGGCGCTGGCGATCGCCGATCTGGCCCAACGAACGGGCGTCCAAAATATTGCTGTTGCCCATGTCGACGACGTCTACGGCCGGCCCTTCGCCAATGCGGTCAGCGAGGCACTCTCCGAAGGCACTCGGACCGTCACCACCTATCCATTCATTCGCGGGGACGGAATTGAAGACGTTGCACAAGACGTCGTCGAATCAGGCGCGCGAGTCGTGGTCGTGCTTGCCGGAAGCGACGACGGCACTGCGTTCCTCGAGGCGTTGAGTCGGACCAACTTCGGGTCGCTGATCGACGTCATCGTGAACGATCAACTCCGAGATCCTGCCGGGGCACAGCGCATCGAAGCACTCGACCCCAGCTTGCGCGATCGTGTCCGCGGCGTGGCACCTCAAGCTCAGTCAGCCGATGAAGACCGGCCGTACGACCCCCCAGGCCTCTTCGCTGTAAACGCCTTTGACTGTGTAAATCTGATTGCGCTCGCCGTCGATCTCGTCGACACGGACAGTCCATCGGTGTTCTCTGCGCAGATTCCGGCGTTGACGACTCGTGGCCGAGTGTGCCGATCGTTCGTCGAGTGCAGAGAGCTCCTCGATGAGAGCTTGAACATCAACTACAACGGGCCCGACGGAATCACCGAGTTGCTCGTCGTCGGCCACCCGGCGCGGGCACGCTTCGACGTTTTCGCGTTCGACGACACCGGCCGCGGCGTGTTCGAGCAGTCGATCGTCGCTTCGCGGCTCTGACTCGCACGCCTCAATCGAAGCGGCGAGCACCGCGTCGGTCAGAGAATGTTCTCGATGTACTCGAGGTAGCCGACGTAGAACGCACCGAACTCGCCATAGAGGGCTGAGCCCTCGTCGAAACGCATCGTGTAGACGACGTCTTTGACAACGTCGGGGCTCTTGGCGAACAGGGTGACACCCCACTCGAAGTCGTCGAGGCCGGTGGAGCCGGAGATGACCTGGGCGACCTTGCCGGCGAACTGGCGGCCGCTCTTGCCGTGCTCCATCATCATTTCGTAGCGACGTTCGAACGGCGTGGCAAACCAGTTGGCACCCTGCTCACGCTTCTTACTCATCGGGTAGAAGCAGAAGGCATTCAGGCCCTCCGGCGGGATCGTCGGGGTGAGCCGGCCACGCAGCATCTCCTCGGGCATGCCCTTGGTGTACTCCGATATCTCGGTGATCGAGACGTAGCTGTCGACGATGTCGAGGCCCGCGTGTTGGAGCTGAGTTTGCAGCCGACGCAATGTGCGCCAATCGGCACAGAGCGCCATGAACGCCACATCAGACTTGTGCCCGAGCATCGCAGCCGTGATCACCTGACAGTCGGCTTCTTCTGCTTCCTTGACCGCAGCGATGATCGCTTCCCGATCGAGAGTCGGGGTCGACTTACCAAAGAGGTGAACGACGCTGAGACCTTGCTCCATCAACATATGAACCACGCTACTGGCGAATCGGCGGGCCCCCGGCTTCGGCACGACGAACCCCGATAATCAGAGGCGTTCAGGTGCGTAGACGTTGAACGTGGTGCCACGAACGAAGCCTGCAAGCATCAGGTTCGCTCGACGTGCAGCGTCGACGGCCAACGCTGTCGGTGCACTCACTGCGACGACTGCGCTGAACCCTGCAGCCCACGCCTTCTGCACCATCTCGATGCTGGCCCGGCCGCTGACGAAGAGCCCGAACTGCTCGTTGCTGTCGGCCGGGAGCGTGTGGTCCGGGTCGAGCAACATCGAACCGATGACCTTGTCGACGGCGTTGTGGCGGCCGACGTCCTCGCGCATCAGCAGAACCTCGCCAGATCGGGTAAACGCTGCGGCGGCATGAACCGAGCCGGTCCGGGCGAACAGCCCCTGGTCTCCGAGCACCCGGTCGGGCATTGCTGCAATCACGTCGAGATCGAATGCTTTGCTTAGAGGGATCGGCGCAAGCCTGGCACAGAGGTCGTCGATCTGTTCGCTTCCGCACCATCCGCAACTCGACGACACGTTGCCGAGACGCGGAGTCGGTTTGGGGGCATGCCCACCGGTCTCGACCGTGACGATGTTGAACTCGCTGGCGGCAGGACTCCCGTCGGCGCAGTAGCGAACGCCGATGATCGAAGCGCCGCCGAGCAGCCCTTCGGTATGGCAAAACCCGGCCGCCAACTCGTAGTCGTTGCCCGGTGTCCGCATCGTTGTGGCAATCAGCGTTCCGTCGAGCTGGATCGACATGGGCTCCTCGACGATCAGTTCGTCGGGGCTGCGCTTCACCTGGCGAGCTTCGCCAACGCCGATCACCTTCGTGACGAGCATGCGCTCGGAGCGACGACGTGCCATGCGAGCAGGCTACGCGCCAGGTTCGACCGACGGGACCACGCCCGTACTGGCCAAGAATCGCTGCCACGCAGATGCAGCCCGATCAGCGCTTCCATCGCTCGCGCTGAAGTAGAGCGACGGCTCGATCAATTCGAGCTCCATCAGCACTGGCCCCGCCGACGTCGGAACGACGTCGACCCGGGCATAGGCAAGCGGGCCGACGGCGCGTACCGGGGAACTGGCCAGCACCCGCTCGGCCAGCCCAATCTGCTCGTCGGTGGCCTTGCGCTGGCCGATTTCTTCCTCGACGATCAGGCGCCCGTTTGGCTCGCCTTCGACCGCCGTGAGGATCGCGGCTTTACTGAACGCATGGTCGTAACGGAGCCCCGCACCGTCGTTGAAGAAGACGAGTGAGGTTTCGGATTCGACGTCGATCATGTCGAGATACGGCTGGACCATCGCAGTACGGCCGAGCGCGTGGAGTTCGACGATGTGCGAGTCGACCTCGGCACGGGTGCACCGTTTGGCACCGCTTGAGCCGGCACCGATCGCCGGCTTGACCACCCACACAGCGCGCTCGGCATCGAGGCCATTGGCCGTGTCGCCGAGCTCCACGAAGGTGGTCGGAACGATCGGCACGTCAACCGCAGCCAGTTCGGCCAGGTAGTGCTTGTCGATGTTCCAGTCGATCGCGCGGCGTCCATTGACCACACGAGTCAGTGATTCGATGCGATCGAGCCATGCGATGAACTCGTCGAACCGGTCGACGTAGTCCCAGGTCGAACGCAGGACCACCGCGTCAAACCGAGCCCAGTCGACCGACGCATCGTCCCAGTCAGCTACCTCGACCGGCACATTGCGATCAACGAATGCTCGACGAAGCGGTTCGAGGTCGGAGTCGAGCCCAGCGGCCGCGGTAGCCGTCACCAGAGCGATCATCGGCGGAAGGTTACGGATGAGAGATGTCGAACGCCACGCTGCGAGTCCGCCCTGGCAAGCCAGCTGCAATAGCGTCGGCGACATGAGCAGCCGCACGACTCGATTGGCCCGGCTGCCGTTGTACCTCGGCGGCATGATGGGCCCGTTCGGCACCATCGTCATTATCCCGATGTTCCCGGAGCTCCGGGAGACCTTCAGTGCCTCGTCGGCTGCGGTCAGCTGGGGATTCACGATCTATATGCTCCCGTTCGCCGCAGCACTCCTCGTGTCGGGCACCCTCGGCGAACGCTGGGGGCGACGTCGATCTGTCCGCTCAGCGTTTCTGCTCTTTGCCATCGCCTCGCTCCTCTGCGCGCTGGCACCCAACCTCGCCGTGTTCCTCGTCGGGCGAGCGCTGCAGGGCGTTGCGAATGCGTTCATCACGCCGCTGCTCGTCGCCGGGCTTGCCGAGGTGGTCGAGCCAGCAGCATTCGGCCGATCGGTCGGCATCTACTCGAGCTTCCAGGCTGCAGGTGGTGGGCTTGCACCCGTCGTCGGCGGGCTCGCTGCCGACGTCAATTGGCGATGGGCATTCGTCGGCGTGGCGATCATGGCAACGCTCCTGGCAACCGCTCCCCCGCCGGGCGAACCACGTATCGACGCCGCACCGCCCGAGTTCCGGCCGCTCCTCACCCGACGTATGTTGATCTTCGGTGGGGGCGTATTCTTCGCCGCGGCCGGCCCCATCGGCATCGCGGTACTGGTCGGCGTTGCGGCGCGCGACGAGTTGGGCCTGTCCGGCGGTGCAGCAGGCCTGTTGCTGCTCTGCGGACCCCTCGCGGCGATGATCACTGGCCCGTTCTGGGGTCGGCTGCTCGACAACTGGGGGCCACGGCGCAGCAGCCTGGTAGCTACCGCCGCCGCAACGACGGTCGGTGGGCTCCTCGCCTTGGGCACCACACCCATCTCACTCGCCGTGATCAGCGCTGCGAGCGGCGCGCTCATCGGGTTCGTCGTCGTTGTCATCCAGTCGCTGGCGAGCACCGTCGTCGACGGCAACCGAGGCGGTGCGCTGTCGTTCGTGCTGGCCTTCCGATTCCTCGGACATGGGATCGGCCCGGTGATTTGGATTCCTGTGCTCGGCTTCAGCGCACCGGGCGCACTCATCGGTGCTGCCTCGCTCGGCATCATCACGTTCGCGGCCTTCTGGATAGTGACCCAACCATCAAACACGCCGGCGCATTCCCCGACATGACGTGACGCTTCCCCGGCTATACCCGACCAGTCTGGTAGGGATTACCGGTATCGTGTTCTGATGGCAGTGAACGTCCGAATCCCCACCACGATGCGCCCGATCACGGGAGGCGACAAGCAGGTCGCCCTCGAGCCCGGCTCGCTGTCCGAGGTCATCGCTGCCCTCGAAGCCAAGCACCCCGGGATGGGCGACCGCCTGCTCGACGAAAACGGCGCGTTACGCAAATTTGTCAACGTGTTCGTCGATGACGACGACGTCCGGTATCTCAACGGCCTCGACACCGCCGTCGAAGACACCTGGACCGTGAGCATCATTCCTGCTGTCGCCGGCGGCTGAGGCGTAGGGTGCCCCATGCGCGTGTTGGCGGCACCTGACAAGTTCAAAGGCACGGCGACCGCGCACGAGGTGGCGCAGGCGATCGGCCATGCGTGCTGGGAACTCGACATCGAATGCATCGAACTCCCGATGGCCGACGGTGGCGATGGGATCCTTGACGTACTCGGCGGTCCCAACCGCACGTCGACCGTCACCGGACCACTTGGCAACCCGGTCGAGGCGGCTTGGCGGTTCCACAAAGACACCGCAGTCATCGAGATGGCACGGGCAAGCGGCTTAGTGCTCGCCGGCGGCAAGGCTGGCAACGACGCACTCGACGCCACCACCGCTGGCACCGGTGAACTGATCAACAAGGCCCTCGACCTCGGCGCCAAGCGCATCGTCGTCGGCCTCGGAGGCTCGGCATCCACCGATGGCGGGTTCGGCGCAATCCGCGCCATCAGTGCGATCTCGCGGCTCAAACAGGTCGACCTACTCGTTGCCTGCGACGTGCAGACAACGTTCACCGACGCGGCAGTCGTCTTTGGCCCACAGAAGGGCGCATCGCCCGCACAGGTCAAAATGCTCACCGGGCGGCTCGAACGGCTCGCTCAGATGTTTGTCGAGGACTTCGCCTTTGATGTCACCGCCATCGAAGGCGGCGGAGCCGCAGGCGGCCTCGGCGGCGCGCTGGCTGCGATCGGCGGCCGACTCGTCCGCGGTTTCGAACTCGTTGCCGACGAACTTGATCTTTACGACGTGCTCCCGACCGTCGACCTGGTGATCACGGGCGAGGGCCAACTCGACGAAACCAGTTTCGGCGGCAAAGTCATCGGCGGTATCACCGAACTGGCCGGCGAGTACGGCGTACCGGTAGCGGCGATCGTCGGCGTTGCCGATCCTGCGGTACTGCTCAAGTGGGCCGACCGCATCACAATCGAATCACTCGTCGAGCGTTTTGGCGAAGACGTCGCGCTCAATCAGACGAAAGAGAGCATCCAGCGCGCAGCAGCCCTGCTGCTTCGCTCCCGTCTCGATCAATAGATACGAGCGGGCCGGGCCCCAATCGCTGACTATTCGCCAGTCTCTTCGATGGGCGGGTTCGTTGGTGCGACGACGTCGCCGCCGGCCACAGCCGGAGCCGAACCGAGCTCAGCGCCGGTTGCCCCACCCGCTTCAGCAAGCTGCAGGAGTGTCTTGTCGGCCTGGTTGTTTCCGAGCACGACGAGAACGCCCGCTTCTCCGAGTGAGCCGTCCACGGTCGGCGCAGGGGTCGAGACAGTGAGAACCGACACGTTGCCGAGTGTCCGGCCAACCGATTCGGCGACAGCCTGAGCGGAGGTGTTTGCCGGGTCGAAGTAGACGATGCTGTCGTCGATCGTCTGTCCGGCGTCGACGGGCGTGCCCATGGTGTAGCCAGCGCCGGCCAGCGTTTCGGTCATACGGCCCGCCGAGCCACCGACAGTGTTTCCGTTGGCGACGACGACGACGGCACCTTCGGTCACGAGGGCAACCGTCGTGGTGGTCGTCGGCGCTTCCGTTGTGGTGACACCGACATCGATGGTGGTTGTCGTGCCTCCAGCGCCAGCAACTTGTTCAGACGGATCGCCCGAACCAGTTGCCGAGCTGTCTGCTTGCGTCAAGTTGCGGAGGATCAAAAAGCCTGCAATGACGGCCACGACGGCCAGGACGATGCTGAGCGTCGAACCCACCGGCGAACCGCCAACACCCTGGCGAGGGTTCCGCCGAACGGCACCGGCGCCTCCACCGGTTGCGACATCTTCATTGCTCATGCGTGAACACCTTCTCCTGAAGCGGATGCGGCAACGCCGTCAATCCGTGCCTTGCGTGCCCGTAGACGAAGTCGCTTGAGTCGACGAACCACGAGCGGATCGTGCTCTACAGCATCAGGGTTTTCGAGCACAATGGTTATCTCAGCGTCGTATTCCTCGGGTGAACACTGGAAACGAGCGCGAACGACCTGGTCGTGCGGCTCGTCGTTACTCCACCATGAGCGTTCAAAATCGAGCATGGCGGCATGTCGTTCGCTGAGCATCACTGCACAGACTGCCTGTTCCGCGGCGCGAATTACAAGCACCCGGCAAGATATGTTGCTCCGCCATGGCCGAGCATGCGACCAACCGCCCCTTCATGATTGGTGTCGCAGGCGGCAGCAGCTCCGGCAAGACCACGATTTCAGCGCGTCTCGTCGAGCTGACGGGTGAAGAACACCTCTCGCGAATCGAGCTCGACTCGTACTATCTCGATCGCACAGATCAGCCCTGGTCAGAGCGTGCGAAGGCCAACTACGACCATCCCGACGCCTTCGACTGGCCGCTACTGAACGACCATCTGGCCGCACTTGCCAACGGCGCAACCGTCGAAGTTCCGATCTACGACTACGGCGACCACAACCGCAGCGGTGAGACGCGCACTGTTGAGCCGAAGAAAATCGTCGTGGTCGACGGCATCCTCGTCCTCTGGGACCGGGCGCTCCGCGAGCGCTTCGACCTCAAGATCTTTGTCGACACCGCCCCGGACATCCGCTTCATCCGCCGCCTCACACGCGACGTCGCCGACCGCGGGCGCACCGTCGAAAGCGTCATCGACCAGTACCTCGAAACCGTGCGTCCGGCCCACGAGCGCTTCATCGAGCCGAGTAAGCGCCACGCCGACGTAATCATCCCCGAAGGCGGCCTCAACCGCCCCGCCCTCGAAGTGCTCCTGGCCCGCGTCCGCGAACTCACCGTCTGAACCCGTCACTCGGTGCCCGGCACAGGCGACCGGATGTCCATGCGAGTTGAGCGTTCCTGCGCGTTTAGGTGAGACTCGTGACATGTCGACGATCTATGACGAGACGCACGAACTGTTCCGGGAAAGCTTCGCTGCCTTCGTCGACGCCGAGATGGTTCCGAAGTACCACGACTGGGAAGTCGCCGGGATCATGGACCGCGAGCTGTACACAGCGGCCGGCAAGCACGGCTTCGTCGGCCTGGCCGTTCCCGAGCAGCACGGTGGTGGCGGGACCGACGATTTTCGGTTCAACGCGATCATCGCCGAAGAACTCGCCAAGCGCGGGATCAACGGCGCTGGCCTCGGCCTGACGCTCCACAACGACATCGTCACCCCGTACTTCATTGAGTACTGCACCAACGAGCAGGCCGAGCGTTGGCTGCCCGGCATCGCATCGGGCGAGCTGGTCACGGCAATTGCAATGACCGAGCCCGGCACCGGCTCTGACCTCGCCGGCGTCAAGACCACTGCCGTGCGCGACGGCGACGAGTTCGTGCTGAACGGCGCCAAAACATTCATCACCAACGGCATCAACTCCGACCTTGTCGTCGTCGTGTGCATCACCGACCCCGAGGCTGGCCGCAGCGGAATGTCGCTGCTGGTCGTCGAACGCGGTATGGCCGGTTTCGAGCGCGGCCGCAATCTCGACAAGATTGGGCAGAAGTCCGCCGACACCGCCGAACTTTTCTTCGCAGATGTCCGTGTCCCTGCCACCAACGTCCTCGGCGAAGAGGGCAGAGCGATGGAATACCTGGCATTCAACCTCGCTCAAGAGCGGCTGTCGATCGGCATTTTCGGCGTCGCTGCTGCAAAAGCCGCGCTCGACTGGACTGTCGAATACGTCAAAGAGCGAACCGCCTTCGGGCAGTCGATCGCCTCCTTCCAGAACACCAAGTTTGTCCTCGCCGAAGTCGCCACCGAGGTTGCTGTCGCCCAGCCGTTCATCGACCAGTGCCTGCTCAAGTTGAATGCTGGCACGCTCACACCAGCTGAGGCCGCCATGGCGAAGCTGCACGGCACCGAGTTGCAAAACCGGGCAACCGACCGCTGCCTGCAACTGTTCGGCGGCTACGGCTTCATGACCGAATACCCGATTGGCCCGGCCTACGTCGACGCACGCGTCACGACGATCTACGGTGGCACGAGCGAGATCATGAAAACGATCATCAGTAAAGACGTCTTGAAATAGGGCGTCCCGAAGTTCGACGCCTCGGCAATCTCGGGACGCCACGCAGCGGATTCCGCCCAGGAGTGTCCCGAGTTTCCGCGTGGCGGGCTACAGAGTTGCGAAAGGGGCCTGACCCCATGCGTGACTATTCGAGGCTGAGGATCGTGACGACGCCGGTGTCGCCGTTGACCTTGATCATGGCGCCGTCGGGGATCTTCTCGGTGGCTTGCGTGGCGCTGATCACGCAGGGGATGCCAAGTTCTCGGCTGACGATGATCGCGTGCGACAGCGCGGCACCAACGTCGACGACCACGGCTGCCGACGGGACGAAGAGCGGGGTCCACGACGGGTCGGTGATCGGAGCAATCAGGATGTCGCCTGGCTCAAGCGCGAGCGGATCGTGGCTGTCGAGAATGACGCGGGCACGCCCCTCGGCCGAGCCAGGGCAGCCAGGGAGGCCCTGCAAAGTGTCACCGGCAACGAGCTTGTCGGGCACATCTTGACCCTTGACCCGCCACGCCGACGGCGGTTCCGGATGGCCGTCAAAAATGAACGGCGGTTCGCGCGTGAGGAGGTCGTCGTATTCGGCGCGGCGCTGGCGCACTATGTCGAGCATCGAGGTCGGCGCCGCAAGCAGCGCGGGCCACTCGTCCTCCTGGACCATCGCAAAGTCCTCAATCTCGTCAAAGCCGCCGGCCGCGACCATGCGGCGACCCAGTTCGCGGAGCGCGATGCGCAGTTCGTGGATGAAACGGATGTTGTTGGTTTTGGTCCGCTCACGACCTGGCAGCCACGCCGCTGACGATGTGATCGCTGCGCTGAGCTGACCGTGCGTTTCGGCATCGCCTTCAACCATGGCGAGCAAAATGGCACTCACCGTTGCCCGCTCAGCTGCACGCGCCTCGAATTGCAGGCCCGGAGCCATTTCTCCAGGCGAGATGCGCATGCGATCGATTGCGCTGAGGGCGAGTTCGGGATGTGTCTCCCACGAGTTCGAGCGCGTCTCCCATTCGTTGGGACCGCGCGATCCAAAGTTGTAGAGAAATGCTTCGAACTGTTCGAGCCAAGCGGCCACATCAGCTGCATCACTGGCCCGAAGACGGTCGAGCATCCCGTGGACTCCGGCTTCGAAAGCCGCCGTGACCTCCGTGCTGGCTGCGGCGCTGCGGCCGAGATCCCACATGACGTGGGATGGCTCGGCGGAGTCGACCTGGCCGATACCGGCGATGATCGGCATGATCAGATCGGGTCGACCGACTGCCGTGGCGACAGCACTGATGATGCCAACGGGAACAGTTGCCATGTAGGTCGTGAAAATATGGTGCGAGAAGTACCGCTGATGCTCGGGAACCGAATCCAGGAAGAACTGCCAAATCTCGCCGTCAGTCATCGCCGAGTAGTCGCGCCGGTCGGCCCGCAGCTGTCGGGTGTCGTTGCGGTCTGTGGTTAATTCCTCGAGATCGTCGACCTTGGCAAGCGACAGTGCCCAACCGAACGTGCCACCGATCTTCTCGGTCGCCGCAAGGTTTTCGTCACCGTCGACGGCCACGTAGGGCGGGATGCCGGGCTGCGCACCGAAGAACTGTTCGTCCATGTCCTTCCACGTCAGGCCTGGGGCGCGTTCGCCGAACAGGCGGATGATCGACGCGTTGAGATAGCAGTAGCCACCAACGATGCCCAACTGGGCCATCTCGTCGGCAGGGAACTCGTCCATCTGGAAGGCACCAATGCGCTCCCATGCTTCGCGCCATGCGATCTCGGAGCGAAACATGACTGCTGAGCCGCTGAGCGGCGTAACCGGGTCAGGGAAGACCTCGCCGACGTTGGCTCGCGTGTAAAGCGGAAACCGCTCTGACAGTGCGGAATCTGTGACGTAGTACTTCTCGCTCATTGCATGACCCCCAGATCATCGACGTTGTGCCTACTGTCACGTTAGTCAGTCTCGGAAAGCAGCGCTGAACTGACGGTCGCCCTCTGCCTGGCACAGCGTGACCGCTAGACGATTTTGCTGACGCCTTCGCCCCAGTACCGGTCACGGAGCACGCGTTTGTAGAGCTTGCCGGTCGGCAGGCGCGGCAGGTGTGCGTCGAAGTCAATCGAACGCGGCACCTTCTGGCGGGAAAGATGTTGACCGCAGAACTCGATGAGCTCCTGGGCCAACGCTGCGTCGCCCACCACACCCTCGAGTGGTTGCACAACGGCCTTGACCTCTTCGCCGAGGTCGACGTTCGGCACGCCGAACACGGCAGCGTCGGCAACCTTCGGGTGCGTGATCAGCAGGTTCTCGGTCTCTTGCGGATAGATGTTCACGCCGCCCGAGATGATCATGAAGGTCTTGCGGTCGGTGAGGTACAGGAAGTTGTCCTCGTCGACGTATCCGACATCGTTGACCGTGGTCATCGTGCCGTCGCCAGAAGTCGATTCGGCGGTCTTGTCGGGGTCGTTGTGGTACTGGAACTCGGAACCCGATTTGAACCACAGCGTGCCCGGCACACCGGCCGGCATTTCGTTCATGTCGTCATCAGCGACGAACACTTCGCCCAGCACAATCTTGCCGACCGTGCCCTTATGCGCCAACCACTCCTCCGAGTTGCAGGCAGAGAAGCCGAGCCCCTCGGTGGCGCCGTAGTACTCGTGGATGATCGGCCCCCACCAGTCGATCATCTGCTCTTTGACCTGAACCGGGCAGGGAGCCGCCGCGTGAACCGCGAACTCGAGCGACGAGATGTCGGGTGCTTCTCGTTCGGCCACGGGAAGTTTCAGCATCCGGCTGAAAAACGTCGGCACCAGCTGGCTGTGCGTCACCTGATATCGCTCGATGAGGCGGAGATATTCGAGCGGGTCGAATCGCTCCATGATGATCACCGTGCCGCCCTGGCGGATCGTGAGGTTGACCGCAGCCTGGGGTGCCGAGTGATAGAGCGGTGCGGGCGACAGGTAAATCATGCCGTCGCGGTACTGCCAAAGGTTGGAGAGGAAGTCGAAGATCGGCAGGTTCTTCGACGGAGCCTGCTTCGGGAGTGGCCGGATGATTCCCTTCGGCTGCCCTGTGGTACCCGACGAGTAGAGCATCGACGTGCCAAGCACTTCGTTGTCGATTGCCGTCGTCGGCTGGTCGGCGATCGCGGCGGCATAGTCGCGAATGCGCTCGTCGGAGCCTGCTGGCGCGCCACCGACCACGAGGATGAGGGACACATTGTCGAAGGTCGGCATTGCTTCGACGATCAGCGGCAGCTTGGCAGCCGACGTGATGACCACTTGCGACTCAGAGTTGTTGACGATGTACGCCATCTCGTCGGCGGTGAGGTACGAGTTGATGCACGTGTAGTACAGCCCGGAACGTTCGCCCGCCCCGCACGACTCGAAGTACCTGTTGTTGTTCTCCATGAAGATCGAATAGTGATCGAGCGGTTGGAGCCCATGGTTGACGAGCAAATGAGCGAGCTGATTACTTCGCCCCTCGAACTCGCGGTAGCTGACCGATTCACCGGTCGACGCCATGATGAAGGCCGCCTGATCCGGATGCTCGATCGCATGTTGCGCTGCGTACATGTGCTGTCCCCCAAGAACTCGCGGTGGTGAAGTGCCCGCGGCCGACCGTATACGGTCGGCACTTCCGAGACGGATGCGAAGCGACGATTACAACGATCACAACGCTGACGACGATGATGACGATGACGATGACGATGACGGGGGCACAACATGCAGGGTGAACAGATGCCGGATCGCAAGATGAAGGTCACGGTGCTTGGCGCCGGTTCGTGGGGCACAACGGTCGCGTCGCTTGCCGCCCGCCACAACGACGCAACGCTGTGGGGCCGCGACGAAGCGCAGATGCGTGAGATCAACGACGAGCACAAGAACTCGAAGTACCTCGCCGACTACGACCTGCCCGCGAATCTCGAGGGCACCTCCGATCTCGAAGCGGCCGTGACCGGAGCACACGTTCTGGTCGTCGGCGTTCCCTCTCATGCATTCCGCTCGACGCTCGAAGCTGCCAAACCGTTTGTGCATCCGTGGATCCCGATCGTCAGCCTGACCAAGGGCCTCGAAGCCGACTCGATGCTGCGCATGACCGAGGTGATCAAAGACGTGCTGCCGGGCCGCCCTGTTGCCGCGCTGTCTGGCCCCAACCTCGCCAAGGAGATCATGGCGGGCCAGGCCGCAGCGACCGTCGTCGCCACGCACGACCGCGAGGTCGCCGAGGCGTTGCAGCGCGTCTTCCAGAGTGGACTGTTTCGCGTGTACACCAACCACGACGTCGTGGGTTGCGAGATGGGTGGCGCACTCAAGAACGTCATCGCGATTGCGGCTGGCATGGCCGAAGGCCTCAGCGTTGGCGACAACACTCGCTCAGCAGTGATCGCCCGCGGGCTGGCGGAGCTGTCTCGCTTGGGCGAGGCAATGGGCGGCGAAGCAGCAACCTTCGCCGGCCTTGCGGGCCTCGGCGACCTCGTCGCCACGTGCGTGTCGAAGCAGAGCCGCAACCGTTACGTCGGCGAACAGCTCGGCCAAGGTCGTTCGTTGCAGGACATCCTCGACGAGATGAACATGGTTGCCGAGGGCGTCAAAACCGTCGGCAGTGTGATGCAGCTCGGCGAGCGGTACGGCGTCGACCTTCCCATCTGCCGAGAAGTCCACCAGGTCATCACTGGCGAGATCACCGGCGACCAGGCCTACCGCGGCCTCTTCCGCATCCAGCCGGGCCACGAAGCCGAACCCGGCTGAGCCGCCTCGAGCTGCCGTCGAGCGATAGACGGCCATCCGAGCGCAAACACGACCGCGTGATCACGCAGGTTGGCGCACCTCGTTGGCTGCGGGTTCGGTCAGGGTGGGACGCTGAAGGGCGTGGGTATGCACCCACTCTGCGATTGTTTCAAGCACGGGACCGAGGGTGGCCGACAACTCGGTCGCCTCGTACTCCACTCGTGGGGGTATCTCGTTGTACTGGGTGCGCGTGACCAGACCATCCCGCTCGAGTTCTCGGAGCTGGCGAGTCAGCGTGGTCGGAGTAATGGGAGCGAGCCGTTCGACGAGTTCGTTGAAGCGGGCCTTGCCGTCAGTCGTCAGCGTGCAGAGAATCCCGAGTTTCCACCGCCCGCCGATCACGCTCGTGAAACCGGCCATTTGGCACACGGTCGGGTCTGTTGTGTCATCCGTCATGATCCACCATTTTCTTCCGTTACTACCATTGTAGATACCAGTACCGTATCGGTACCGTAGATGCCTCCGCAAGTAACGAATTCCAAGAGGAGACACCATGAAGGCAGCAATCCTGAGCGAGTACGGAAACGACCCCGAGGTCGTCGAGATGGATCGGCCCGATCTTCCCAACGACAGCGTGATGGTCGAAGTCCACGCCGCCTCGATCAACCCGATCGACTGGATTGTTATGGCCGGATACGTACAGGCCATGCTGCCCTACGAACTTCCCTGGATCGTCGGCTACGACGTATCCGGCGTCGTCGTCGAAGTCGGGCCTGACGCCCAGGGCTTCTCCATCGGCGACGAAGTGTTCGCTCGCGCCGACGGCATGCAGGCCGGGACCATGGCCGAATACTCGGCGGTAAAGGCAAGCAATCTTGCGATCAAGCCGTCCAACATCTCCCACGCGGAAGCGGCGGGCATCCCACTCGCCGGCCTCACCGCGTGGCAGGCACTGTTCGACAAGGGTGGGCTCAAGGCCGGCCAACGCGTGTTGATCCACGCCGGCTCAGGCGGCGTTGGCACTCTGGCGATCCAAATCGCGAAACACGCCGGAGCATGGGTTGCAACGACCGCGAGCGCCAAGAACAAGGACCTCGTTGAAAACTTAGGCGCCGATCAATTCGTCGACTATTCGACGGAACGGTTCGAAGATGTCGCCGAAAAGTACGACCTCGTGTTCGACATGCTCGGCGATGACACCCTGAAGCGGTCGTTCGACGCAGTAAAGCCAGGCGGCACGATCGTCTCCATCAAGGGCGATGCACCCGACGGGCTCGCAGCCGAACGCAACGTCACCTTCCACTCGTTCTTCATGCAGCCCAACGGCGAACAACTCGCCGAGATCGCGGCACTGATCACCGCCGGCACGATCCGCCCCGTGCTCGACCGCACCTTCCCCCTCGACGAGGTGGCCGCCGCCTATGACTACGCACGCTCCGGCAGCGCCAACGGCAAAGTCGCAGTCACCATCCGCTGACCTCGCAGTGATCAGGCCGCAGCTGCGGGGCGACCGTCTGAACCGGTCCGCTCACGCAGCTCCGGCCTGATTGTTTGGCGGTGCAGAGCCGCGCGTCGGCCTCGGCCTGCACCTGCACGATGAGGCGCCGTTCGTCGAAGCTCTCAATCTGTTCCGTTGTCAGGCGAAAAGGCCAGCTGCAGAGCGCTCAACTGAGTTTCATCATGGATCACGACAGATCGAGTAATGCGCCGAAATAAGTATTA
Source organism: Ilumatobacter sp. (assembly GCA_051275435.1). Classification (GTDB taxonomy): domain Bacteria; phylum Actinomycetota; class Acidimicrobiia; order Acidimicrobiales; family Ilumatobacteraceae; genus Ilumatobacter_A. The sequence goes on along the minus strand of JBNMOS010000023.1, from coordinate 2,422 downwards.
TTCAGCATTATTCTTACCTCTCGCGACACCCCGCGGGAATCCCCCGAGATCCTCTTCCGAGTAGCCGCCGAACAGGGCATGACTGCCCGGCTGGATTGGGAGTGCCGCTACCCCGTTGGGGTCTGCTAAACCGCGGCCACCTCACCAAGTCCACCAAACCAGGGCACATCAAAGCTTTCTGTGAGATTTCTGTGGCCTCCCAGGCATCGTAGAGCCACCTCCACGCCGGCGTGAGTGCGACGCGTTGGGCCGTGCGGTTGGGCCGCAAGTCGTGGCCGAACGACTGCGCCGCGCCTGGCCAGCAGTGCCTTATCGGCCCTCAACGCCGATCACGGAAGGGGCCAGCTTCGGGAATCTGAACCGAAGATACGTTCGTCATGATGCGATATAATCAGTCACATGTTCGCAGCACGGATCGACGAGTTGGCTGATGCCGACATCGCTGATCTCGACACTGTGTTGGCAGCTGCGAAACGCAAACGTGACGAGGCTGATCTGGAGATCGCAGCGGTCGCGGCGGTGGTCGATTCGCGGCAACTGTTTCAGGAGCATTCGCAATCTTCGATCAAGGCATATTTGAAGCAGCAGTTGAATTGCTCTGGTCCTGATGCGCTGCGGATCAAGCGGCGGGCACGGTTGTTCAATCAGCATCCTGAGATTGCTGACGTGTTCGGCGACAGTCGTATCGCTGTCGGCCAAGTCGACGTCATGGCATCAGCGCAGCAGCATCCGCGTGCCGGCGGCCAGTTCGGTGAGTTCGCTGGACTGTTTCTTGGCCAGGCTGAGCGGTTGGAGCACGACGACTTTGCTGATGTCGTCAAACATTTTGTGGTGCAGGCCGATCAAGACGGCGCGTTCAGCGATCAGAAGTTTCACGAAGATCAGCGGACGGCATCGGTGCGTGTTGATGATGGTGCAATCCGGGTGCATGCTTCGGGTGGTGATCCGTTGCGGTCAGTGGAGATGAAAGAGATCTTCGACCGCGCAGTTGAAGCTGAAGCCCACAAAGACTTCGAGACTCGACGTGGCGAGCACGGTGATGACGCGTTGGCGCACCCGATGCCGCGCTCAGCTGACCAGCGTCGGTTCGATGCGATCTACGCGATCTTCATGGCGTCGGTGGTTGCGCCGGCCAACGGCAAGCGGCCTCAGCCGCTCGTCAACATTGTGATCGACCCGACCACCAGCCTCGAGGTGCTCGCCAAGTACGGGCTCATCGACCTCACCGATTCTGATCCGGCCGACAACGATCTCACCGACCTGGCGAAGGTCGATCCGGCGTCGCGTCGTTGTGCGACGTCGACGGGTGTTGCGGTGCATCCTCATGTTGCGTTGCAGGCCATGTTTGCGGGGAGTGTCCGGCGGGTGATGGTTGACGCTCATGATGTGGTGATCAATATGGGTCGCACACAACGGCTGTTCACTGGCAAAGCGCGTCAGGCAGCGCAGCTGTTGGCGGTTCGGTGCGGGTTCAGGGGTTGCGATGTTGCTGCCGAGTTCTGCGATGTCGACCACGTGACACCGTGGGTTGATGGTGGCGAAACTGATCAGGCGAACTCAATGCCGTTGTGCGGATGGCACGATCGACGCAAACATCGTCAACAGTTGCGCGGCCGACGCGACCGACACGGCCGCATCCACCTGATCAGACCGGACGGAAGCGTGATCAAACCCTTGAACGCCCGGGATCCCGAATGGCCTGATCCCGAACGGGCCGCTGCTGATGATATTGCTGATGGGCAAGCGAGCCCATCGACGATCGATGCGGCAGGCCGAACGCGCTACCGAATGCCAACAACCGCCGAGCTCGGCTGGTCTGTCTTGCACATCGACCTCGCCGCCTGACGGCCCAATGATCCTCGGGTCAGCAGCCGCCGGCGACGCTGCCCGCAAGCACCTCGGACTCAGCTCCGAACGTGCCGTCGTCGAAGTGTTCGTACGTCGAAATGATGATGGTCCCAGCAGGGTCGATCGGGCGCAGATAGTCAGCGATTGCAATGCAGATCTCGACCGCCTCAGCCGCTGTGATGTCGACACCTCCCCCTCCGAGTCTGATCGATTCGATCGGCGGGTCGTTGCTACTTCTCATTCGGCGACGACTCCGAATTCACCTTCAGCGCGGCGCGATTGCCAAGAATGGCGCCACGGACAGTCGCCCCGAACATCAGGGCGACACCGACGAGCAAGAACAGCGGCAGCAAGTCCGTTGTCCACGCGAGCACTCCGACCAAGACACCGGTGACACCAAGAATGACGGCGGCCGTTTGTATCCCTGGCCGAGCGGCACGGTTCCCCGCGACCCAGGCCTCAGGTGATGCCAACGTGGCTCGGGTTCGCAGCCCGGCCCAGCGATTCGGCCCGAGCGAACCCGACGCGGCTCGGGCAGCAACGATCCACAGGACGACCGCACCGACAATCGGCA
>JBNMOS010000022.1:0-34679 GCA_051275435.1 Ilumatobacter sp. | reverse complement strand
TGCCGCCCGAAGATCACGATCCGAACGGACCGAACAAGCATCGCCTCCGTTCGTGCGGTGTCGCCGGCCCTGGGGTCGAGGTGCGGATTGTGGGCGACGACGGAGAAGATGTCGACGTCGACAAGGTCGGCGAAATCTGGGTGCGGACGCCGCAAAACATGCTTGGTTACTGGAAGATGCCGGAAGAAACGGCCAAGGCACTCACCGACGACGGTTGGTTCAAGTCAGGCGACGCCGGCTATTTGGACGTCGATGGCTATCTCTACATCCACGATCGCGTCAAGGACATGATCGTCTCTGGTGGCGAGAACGTGTACCCGGCCGAAGTCGAAAACGTTCTGATGAAGCACGCCGCTGTCGCCGATGTCGCCGTCATCGGCGTGCCACACGAGAAGTGGGGCGAAACCGGCAAGGCCGTTGTGGTCGTTGCCGAGGGAGCGACTGCCGACGACGACACGGCTGCTTCCATCATCGCGTTCGCCAAGACCCAACTCGCCGGCTTTAAGTGCCCCACGACCGTCGACTGGGTGACCGAACTCCCACGTAACCCCACGGGCAAGATTCTGAAGAAAGACCTGCGTGAGCCTTACTGGCAAGGCCATACCCGCCGAGTCGGCTGATTTGGCCCGTATCGCCTGATCCCTCAGGTCAGGTCAGGTCAGGTCAGGCCGTGGTGCGGCGGCGGTGTCCGGCTGCGAAGCCAGCCACAGCGCCGTACCCGAGGTAGAGCAGTGCCACCGCAACGGTCCCCGTTCCGACCCCCAGCAGGTTGAACATGGCGTCTTTCGACTCGACGGCACGGGTACTGGAGTAGCGGCCCTGCGCGACCTCGGTGATCAGACTGGCCGCCGAAACAGCGAGCGCCGACATTGCTAGGCCGATCCACGACCACACAGCGATACCGATGAGGATGGTGGCGACCGCCCAGAGCCCCAAGTGGACGAGCGAGTCATTGCCGACGCTCCGAGCTTCGAGTGCGTTGCTCGCTTGCCCATCGGAGTCGAGTCGATTCGACAGCTGGCGGGCAAAATCGCCGAACAGTACGCGGAGCACCGTCGGGGCCCGGTCGGACAGCAGTAGCGCCACATTGGACAGCACCACGCCGAGTGCGAGGATCGCGACGAATGCGCGCAGTCCGATGGGTGCTCGGTATTTCACTCCGCCATCGTCGCGCCGTTCGTGGCCGTATCCACCGCACGCGGCCTGCTCGTGACGTTTGGCTTGCGACCGACCGAGCTGGCATGCTCGGCTGTGACCCAGGGCGCATCGATCGTTCGGTTGTGAAACGTGGATAGCGTGGTCAGCCGTGTCTTCTACCGAAACCACCCAGACGCTCGCAGACGGACTGTCTTCGCGAACTGACATCCGCAACCTCGCGATCGTCGCGCACGTCGATCATGGCAAGACCACGCTCGTTGACGCCATGCTCCAGCAGTCGGGTGCCTTCAGCGCACACGAAGAAGTCGTTGAGCGAGTCATGGACTCCGGCGACCTCGAAAGAGAAAAGGGCATCACGATTCTCGCCAAGAACACGTCCCTCGTCTGGGATGACAAAGCGAGCGGCGAGAAGATCACCCTGAACATCGTCGACACGCCCGGTCACGCCGATTTCGGTGGCGAAGTCGAGCGTGCGCTCACCATGGTCGACGGCATCGTGCTCCTCGTCGACTCGGCTGAGGGCCCACTGCCGCAGACCCGCTTCGTGCTCCGCAAGGCGCTCGCTCGGAACCTGCCCGTGATCCTCGCGATCAACAAGATCGACCGCGCCGACGCGCGTACCGCCGAAGTCGTCGACGAGGTCTACGAACTCTTCTTCGACCTCGACGCCCGTGAAGACCAGGTCGAGTTCCCGATCGTCTACTGCTCGGGTCGTGACGGCTGGGCCACCCTTGACCTCGACGAGGCACAGGCCATTGTCAAGGGCGACGTGACCGGCAAGGATCTGACTGCGTTCGTCAACGTCATTCTCGAGAGCATCCCAGCGCCGACCTACACCGAAGGTGCACCCCTGCAGGCTTGGGTCACCAACCTCGATTCCTCGCCGTACCTCGGACGCATGGCATTGCTCCGAATCATGGAAGGCGAGATCAAGAAGGGGCAGCAGGTTGCCTGGTGCAAGGTCGACGGCACGATCGCCCGAGCCAAGATCTCCGAGCTGTTCCTCACCGAACACCTGACCCGCGTGCCGGTTGAGTCGGCTCGCCAGGGCGACCTCGCAGCCATCGCCGGCATCGAAGACATCTTCATCGGTGAGACCTTGGCGGACATCGATAATCCGATCGCGCTGCCGCTCATCACCGTCGACGAGCCGGCACTGTCGATGACCATTGGCATCAACACCTCACCGCTCGCAGGCCGCGAGGGCAAGAAGCTCACCGCTCGCTTGGTCAAGGCTCGCCTCGACCAGGAGCTTGTCGGCAACGTGTCGATCCGTGTGCTCCCGACAGCGCGTCCCGATGCCTGGGAAGTACAGGCCCGCGGCGAACTGCAGCTGGCGATCCTCGTCGAGCAGATGCGTCGCGAAGGTTTCGAGCTGACCGTCGGCAAGCCGATCGTGCTGACCAAAGAAATCGACGGCAAGGTCCACGAGCCGGTCGAGCGTGTCACCATTGACGTCCCCGACGAATACCTCGGCGCCGTCACACAGCTGCTGGCCACCCGCAAGGGCCGCATGCAGAACATGGGTGGCAGCGGCTGGGTTCGCCTCGACTACCTCGTGCCCGCCCGTGGCCTCATTGGTTTCCGCACGCAGTTCATGACCGAGACCCGCGGTACCGGCATCATCAGCCACATCTTCGAAGGTTACGAACCGTGGGCAGGCGAGATCCGCGCTCGTGCGCAGGGCGTCCTGGTCAGTGACCGCATGGGCCCGGTCACCAACTACGCCATGATCAACCTGCAAGATCGCTCGGCCATGATGGTCAAGGCTGGCGACGACGTTTACGAAGGCATGATCATCGGCGAGAACTCCCGCGCTGGCGACATGGACGTCAACATCTGTCGTGAGAAGAAGCAGACCAACGTGCGTGCGTCGTCGTCCGACGACACCGTCAAGGTCACGCCGCCGAAGCTGCTCTCGCTCGAAGGCGCACTCGAGTTCATCAGCGTCGACGAATGCGTCGAGGTGACGCCGGACAACATTCGTATTCGCAAGGTCGAGCTCGACCCCACGATTCGTGCCCGTCACGCCAAGAAGGTCAGCAACGAACTGAAGGCTGAAGACGAAGCCCGTAAGGGCTGATCGACTGAGCTCAGGCATACTGCCCCTCATGGTCGTCACGCTCGATCCCGCACTTGCAGCGAAGATCGAGGCTCTCGATGCTGGCCTGCGCAAGCTCGGCAAACTGGTCATCGCCTTCAGCGGTGGCGCCGATTCTGCGTTCTTGGCGGCTTCCGCCCGGCGCGTGCTCGGCGCTGAACGTGCCCACTGCGTCACCGCAGTATCGCCGTCGCTTGCCGGTGACGAAGAACGAGATTGTCGGGCACTCGCGCAAGAGTGGGACCTGCGCTGGACGCCCGTCACCACTAACGAGATGGAACGGGCGGCCTATCGGCTCAACGACACCGACCGCTGCTTCCACTGCAAAGCAGAGTTGATGGACGTCGTCGGGCCGATTGCCGAGTCCGAGGGTGCAACCGTGGTCCTCGGTGTGAACGTCGACGACCTTGGCGACCATCGCCCTGGTCAGCGGGCAGCCGAACAGGCAGGGGCGGTGTTCCCGCTCGTCGAGGCCGGTTTCACCAAGGCTGACGTCCGCGCAGCATCTGCATACCTCGGGTTGCGGACACACGACAAGCCTGCTGCGGCCTGCCTTGCCTCCCGAATTCCTTACGGCACCGAGGTCTCGGTCGGGATCCTCTCGCGGGTGGACCGCGCCGAAGCATCGCTCCATCGGCTTGGATTCACGCAGGTGCGCGTGCGGCACTACGGCGACACGGCGCGTATCGAGGTCGAAGCATCCGAGCTACTCGGAGCCGTTGAGCGTCGTGTCGAGATTGTCGACGCGGTCAAGGGTGCCGGCTACAAGTACGTCACGCTCGATCTCGAAGGTTTCCGCAGCGGCAACCTCAACGGCTGACTCGCGTCTCCGCGCACCCCGCTTTGCACTCCCCGCAATCGAGGGTGTTCGCTCCGCCTCGATTGCTCGAGTTCACGGCTGTTCACGTATCGTCAGGGCCATGAAGCTCTCTATGCAGATCAGCTACTCCGGTGACTTCCACGCCGACGTTGCAAAGGTTCAGGAACTCGAAAAGGCTGGTCTCGACGTCGTGTGGGTGCCCGAGGCATACAGCTTCGACTCGGTGTCCCAGATGGGCTATCTCGCCGCCAAGACCGACACGATCGAAATTGGTGCCGGGATCCTGAACGTGTTCTCGCGTACGGCGACGTGTATGGGCCAGACCGCAGCAGGCCTCGACTTCGTGTCGAGCGGCCGGTTCATCCTTGGCCTCGGCGCCTCTGGCCCGCAGGTCATCGAGGGCTTTCACGGCGTTCCTTACGAGAAGCCGATGCCGCGCATCCGTGACTACATCAACGTCTGCCGCATGGTCACCAAGCGCGAGAAGGTCATCTACAACGGCCCGACCGTGCAGGTTCCGCTGCCCGATGGCGAGGGAACCGGTCTCGGCAAGCCGCTGAAGCTGATCAACCATCCCGTGCGCGAGCATGTTCCGATTTTCTGGGCCAGCCTGATGGGCCTGTCCGTCACGGCAACCGCCGAGCACGCCGACGGCTGGCTGCCAATCTTCTTCGACCCAGAGAAGTTCCACAACGTCTGGGGTGCAGAACTCAAGAAGGGCACAGCGAAGCGTGACGCGTCGCTCGGCCCGGTGCAGATCTCCGCTGGCGGCATGGTTGCTATTGGTGAAGACCTCGTGGGTGACAAGGCCAATGCAGTCCTCGACATGGCACGTCCGAGCGTGGCGCTCTACGTCGGTGGCATGGGTGCCCGCGACCAGAACTTCTACAACACGATCATGCAGAAGTACGGCTACGTGGACGAAGCCATTGCAATCCAGGACAACTACCTCGACGGCAGCAAGGACAAGGCTGCGGCGCTGGTGCCAACCGAGATGCTCGCGAACACGAACCTCGTCGGGCCGGCCAGCTACGTGAAGGAACGAATCGCTGCGTACAAAGAGGCTGGGGTCACGCACCTTTCGGTCAACCCGGTCGGCGCCGATTCGACTGCCGTGATCGAGCAGCTCCGCGGACTTATCGACTGACGGGAACGAACCCGGAGCCGGCGACGTCCAAAAGACATGCAGCAGCGCACGCAACTCCAACGTCTGGTGGCCGCGGCCGCCGGACTCACGCTGATGGTGGCCGCGTGCGGCAGCGACGATTCCGAAGTTGGAATCGGCGCGGGCCCACCTGCTTCGACGTCAGTCACCGTCGAAGTACCAGGACCTTCGACGACGCAACCGATCACCGGCGGATGGATCGACGGTGAACCGGAGTGGTCTGGCGGCGAAGGCGGACTGGCGCGGGCTGCTGAGTCGGCTGTGCTTGAAGACACCGTGTCGCGTGGTGAGCCGCTGCCCTTTGAGGATCGGCCCATCGACCCGATCGAGCCGTCGATCGATCGCCCCGTCGACACGACGCCCCTCCGCGCGGGAAGCGTCGATGACAATTCTGACTACCAGGGGTTTCTTGACTATCTCGACCGCATTCAGAAGCTCGGTGTCGTCACCCGCGACCTCGATGCTGCTGGCCGCACGATTGTCAGCGTTGTGGACGAGGCAGGCAACCCGGTGCCGGGGGCCGTGGTCGAGGCATCGTCGAGCACCCTCACGCCCGACGGGATTCCGATCAAGCTCCGGACCACGGCCGACGGCACTGTCCGATTCCTTCCGGGCCTCTACGGCGGGGCGACAGATGGCATTGTCGACTTTGGTCTCGGCATGGCCGATATCGAGTTGGTGTCCGCGGCAGCAGGTGAAAACATCACGATCGTTGCGCCGTCGGTAATGATTGCCACGCCGGTACCGCTCGACGTCTTGTTCCTGCTCGACGCAACTGGCTCGATGGGCGACGAGATCGACCGCTTGAAACAGACCATCGACAGCGTTGCAGATCGCGTCGCTTCCCTCGACCCGGCGCCTGACGTGCGGTTTGCAATGACGCTCTATCGGGACGAGGGCGATGCCTTCGTCACCGCCAACTTCGACTTCACATCCGACGTCGAGCAATTCCGTGCCGCATTGGCCGACGTCGTCGCCGATGGCGGCGGCGACTATCCGGAAGCACTCGACGAGGGCCTGGCCGATGCGCTTTCCAAGCCCGCCTGGCGCGACCCGGCCGAGGCGATCCAGTTGATTTTCATCGTCGCCGATGCGCCGCCCCAGGTCGGCCGTCAGGTGGCGACGCCATACACCGACTCGGTCGTTACTGCGATCGAGCGTGGGATCAAGATCTTCCCGGTCGCATCGTCAGAGAGCGATGACCAGGCAGAAGCAGTATTCCGGCAATTGGCGCAGGCGACAGGCGCCCCGTTCGTCTTCTTGAGCAACGGAGCAGGCGGCGCAGCAACCGGTGGATCGACCGATATTGCCTCCACCGACTACGAAGAGCTCGCACTCGACGAGTTGGTCGTGCGTCTCATTGCCGAAGAGTTGTCGGCGCTGTCGGGCAGCGACGCTGGTGATGTGACAATTCCGACGACGGTCCCTCCTGTGAGCACGAACCCCGACGGACAGTGACGCAGCTGTGCCACAACCAGCCCGATCGGTGGTACTGTCGCTGACCCTCGCTCAAGAAATTCTGCGGCGGTGCCGAAGATAGAGCAGTGGGCGGACCCGATGCGGCAGTGATAATCCACCGAAGGACCAGCAGATGACGAGCGATCCCAGCAATGCCGACGTGATCGATGCCGTCGCCATGGAGCTGAGCAGATTCAGCAGGGACGTCGTGTCTGAGGTGCACCGCCTTCGCGATGAACTCGGCATCGAAAAGCAGCGGGTGACAGCGCTCGAATCCGAAGTTGCTGAATTGCGACGAACTGGCACCCCGTCGGTAACGCCAGATATTTCAGCTGAGACCGTCACTCAACCGGTCGTGCAGCCTGTCGCTGAGCCAGTCGTGTCATCGGTCCCAGCGCCCGTCGTGTCATCGGTCCCAGCGCCCGTCGAACCTCTGATTCCGACAAGCCACGAGCCAGAAGCGGTCGCACCTGCAACGATCGAGTTTGCGCCGCTCACACTGTCGGCTCTGGATTCGGTGCCGACCAGCGCCGGGCTCGACAACCTGGCACGCGTGCTCGCCGAACTGTCCGAGCCGATCGCCGTCGTGTGGCCGACTGACTCCTGACCCACAACGTGGGAGCGTGAACGCGCCGTCTCTTGACGGATTCCAGAAACAAAACGCCTCAAGCTAAGTCGATCGACACCGATGGACATTACGGAAACGAATTCCAGCTCAGCGGGCGCTGAGCTGGAAGACCACCGAGAGGGTCCACATGATTTCGAGAATCACGCTGCCGGTGAAACTTGGCCTGCTCGGTTTGGTGCCGTTGAGCGCCATAGCCGGGCTGGTCACACTTCGCGTCATTGACGATTTTGAGGTTGCCTCGAGCCGTGTCACCGAAGCCGACGAAGTTCGTCGAGTCGATTCGCTCGGTCAGGTGATCGAACAGGTCGATAACGAGATTTTGACTCTGAACGAACTGGGTGCAGATGAGCGCGACGTATTTGCGCAGCGAGCACGATCTGATGCTGCAATTGCGGAGTTACTCACAAATCCGTACGGCTCGGATCAGGCGACAATCGACCGTGTCGAGAACTTCCGTGACCAGCTCCCCGAACTGCGTGGCGTGATCCCTTCCAACCCGAGTAGCTATCGCCTCTCGGGCGCCGCTGTCGGCCGTGCGGTGTTTACTGCCGACGTCGCAGCGCTCGAAGCGATGTCGGATGATGCAGTCAGCATCCTCGAAGCAACCCGCGAGTTCGACCGTTTCACCGACGAACTGCAAGATGCCACGAAATTCGATGACGAGCTCTTTGTCGATGGTGCTTTGGCTGCGGACATCTCGACGCTCCAGTTGTTCGATCAGTTTGCTCGGCAGCAGAATGTCGAGGGCCAGGTGTATGTGGCCCTCGCCAGCCTCCCGGCCAGCGCCCGAACTGAAGCAACGCTCAAGGTCGGCGAGGCGGCAGCGCAAGACGCCCGGCTGTGGCGTTCAGCAATCGATCAGCTTGGAGCAACGAAGATGGTTGATTCGTTCGAGGCCGTCGTGAATGGCGAAGCCTCCAACCAGGTCGAGTCGGCACGCCAGTCGATGGCGGCGCTCGTGCCGGGCCAGCCTCTCTCGGTCAGTGCCGCCGATGTGCAGGAGGCCTTTGTCGTGCAGGCTGCTGAGTTGCAGGCGCTCCGAGCCGAACTGTCGGCCGACACGATTGCCAAGGTCGACGCCGTGCGTACCGACGCCTCACGATCGGCGTACGTCACCATGGCGCTCGCTGCGCTCTTCGTTGCGATGGTCGGCGCGCTGATCTACTTGCTCTACGTGAGTATTCGCAAGCCACTCCGCCGAGTGACCCAACGCAGTCTCGAAGTGGCGAACGTTGAACTCCCCGCGGTGGTTGCTGCGCTACGCGCCGACGTTGATGCTGAGCTACCCGAGATCGAGACGATTCGCTCATCGACGAACGACGAGATCGGCCAGCTGGTCGAGGCGTTCAACCAGATGTCGGCCACGGCCCTCGAACTCGCAGGCGAACAGGCGATGGCGCGTCGCGCTGTCGGTGACATGTTCATGAACCTTGGTCGCCGAAACCAGAAGTTGCTGAATCGCATGCTGCATAACCTGGATCACCTGCAGCGCAATGAGCAGGATCCGGTTGCATTGCAGGCGTTGTACGAGGTGGACCACCTCACCACTCGAATGCGCCGCAACGCAGAGTCACTGCTGATTCTCGCGGGTGCACAGCAGACCCGTCGTTTCGTTGACCCAGTGGCGGCTGGCGACATCGTGCGGGCATCGCTTGCCGAAGTGGAAAACTTCGAGCGGGTACAGATCTTCGGCGACTCAGGTCAGCAGATTCGCGGCGAATTCGTGGCTGACCTCACCCACCTCGTGGCTGAGTTGGTCGAGAACGCGCTCACGTTCTCGCCGCCGGATTCGATCGTGCAGGTCACGACTCGCATGACCCAACGCGGTTTCATGGTGACCGTCAACGACGACGGCATCGGCATGTCGTCGGACAAGCTCGAGGCGGCCAACCGTCGCATCGAGCTCGCGGCAACACAAGAAGAGACACCGTCAAAGTTCCTCGGACTGTTCGTCGTTGGTCGCCTTGCGGCTCGGCGGTCGGTCAGCGTTCGCTTGTACGAGAGCCCGAGCGGTGGCGTCGCAGTGCGGGTCGCGCTTCCGGACAGTGCGCTGTTCGTCGCGTCCGGAGATGTCGAGACGCCGTCAGACCTGTTGACAATCGGCCAGACGCCTGCGGCTGTCGAACAGTCAGCGGTCGAGGCTGCACAGGCGATCAAGCCACCCGTCGCCGCACCGCCCGCCCTGGACGCCGCTCCCAGCGAGCCGTTGCCAGCCTCCGCTCAACTGCTTCCCGAACCAGTACCGCCCGTGGTCCGCGTTGCCGAACCTGAGGCCCGGTCGGCAAAGGCCTCACCGATGTTCCGTGATTCGTTTGCGTCGATCCGTGATATCGCCGGACAGTCGCCTCCAGATACCGCATCGCCAGTGCCGCAACTTCCCGGGTCGCTTCCTGACCCAAGCCGTCCGCTGACGTCGCCCACCACCGGCCTCCCGGCCGGTCCGCAGACAGCGCCAGCCAACAGGTTCGGTGCGACCGCCCGGCGCCCTGGAGCCAACCTTCCGCAGACCCCGGCGACGACCGACGGGCCCTCTCACCCGACGGTGGCGCCTGCGCCGGGCCCGGGCCGCTCCCCGGAGCAGGTCAGAAACTCGCTGTCTGGCTTCCAGGCCGGCACGGGACGCGCCGATCGCCATGAGACGCCACCGACAACCGAACAAGGAACCCAACGATGAATTTCCCCGCACCTGATGGCGGCCTGGGGTTTATCCTCCAGTCGTTCGTGAACGACACGCACGGCGTCACCTTCGCCCAGACAGTTTCGGCCGACGGCATGCATCTGGCCGCATCGGCTGGCTACACCGAAGCGAAACACGAAACGTTTGCCGCAATCGCGTCTGGCCTCGCAAGCCTGACCGAGGGCGCAGTGAATAACTTTGGTCTCGGTGACTTCACTCGCCAGATCATCGAGGCGACCCACGGCTGGATCCTGGTCGCACGGGTGTCGGAGACCGCATCGATGGGGGTCGTTGCCGACGCCGACGTCGACCTGGGTATGGTCGGGTACGAGATGACCCTGTTGGCTCAACGCCTTGGCGATGTGCTCTCACCAGATCTGGTTGAGCAGTTGAAGAGCGCTCCGGTGCGATGAATTACGAGGACGAGATCGAAGAGGGTGCCGAAGTCGTCCGGGCATTCATGGTGACGGGAGGGCGCACCGTAGCGATGTCGGAGGAATTCGGCGTTGAGACGATGGTCAGCCCAACCGCGCACGGTCTCGTCAAAATCCACACCATGCAGTTCGAGCGACGGCGGATCCTCGATCACTTCGACGAGCCGATAGCGATTGCCGAGATCGCTGCAGTCATGAAGCTCCCGCTGCGCGCCATGCAAGTCGTGGCGAGCGAAATGATCAGCGACGGCCTGCTGCAACGCCACGAAACTATTCACCGCATCGAGACCTCGGTACTCATGCGCATTCGCAATGCTATTGCGACGCTGTGATCGCTTCTGAGGGGTCACCAATGACTGTCGTGGACCGTTCTGTGCAGCAGCGACCCGCAGCGAAGGCGGTTTCTGCCAAGCTCGTGGTGGCGGGCGGATTCGGTGTCGGCAAGACAACGTTCGTCGGATCGATCTCTGAGATCGACCCGCTGCGAACCGAGGAGCAGATGACCGTTGCGGCGGTGGGGCACGACGATGTGTCTGGCACGCGATCGAAAAAGTCGACAACCGTGGCAATGGACTTCGGTCGCATCTCGGTCGACGACGCATTCAAGCTCTACCTATTCGGGACGCCCGGACAGGACCGCTTTGCCTTCATGTGGGATCGAATCACCGATGGAGCGCTCGGAGCGGTCATCCTCGTTGATACGTCGCGGATCGACGATTGCTACGCACCGATCGACTACTTCGAGGCACGCGGTATTCCGTTCATCGTTGCCGTCAACCAGTTCGCCGACGCACCGCAAGGCACCACGGCTGAAATCCGCGAGGTCCTGGCGCTCGACCCCGCGATTCCGATCCTGACCGTTGACGCTCGGGTGAAAGAATCGGTCAAAACGACCCTGTTGACGCTCGTTGACCACCTGCTCTCACTCGTCGACTAGCCGCGCTGTACGTTGGCGAGATGGCCGACACCGATATGACCCATGCCGAACGGGAAGCATTTCTTGCTGACATCCACGTCGGGGTACTGTCCATCGCACGGCAGGGCAAAGGGCCGCTGGCGCTGCCAATCTGGTATCTGTACGCCGACGGCAAAGTGCTGATCTCGATGAGTGGTAGCTCGGTCAAAGCCGACCTGCTTCGCAAGCGTCAACGGGCCACGTTGACGGTGCAGCAAGAGGCCCCGCCGTACCGATACGTCATGGTCGAAGGCCCGGTGACCTTGGCGCCGAACGACCCGGACACGAAAGAAATCGACACGAAGGAACTGGCCACCCGCTACCTCGGTGCCGAAATGGGTGCTTGGTACGCCAAGAACAATCCGCCGACCGAAGACTCAGTTGTGGCCCACCTCGCGCCAGAACAATGGCTGACGGTCGACTACAGCAAGGTGATGTAAGTCAGACCATGCCCCTGAGCCAATGCAGGCTCAGTGCCCAGGCAAGTGAGAGCAGCAGGAACGAGGCCATGGCCCAACGCCAGGTCAGCTCCTTGACGATCTCGATTTCTTCGCCCAGGGTGTCGCCGAGCGAGGCCTGGATCTGGTCGTATGCCTCAGCGAGTTCGTTGCCGGTGCGGGCCTCGAACGACGCGCCGCCGGTGGCCTCGGCAACAAGTTCCAGGTCGGCTGGGCGAACGGGCACCGGCACGCGCTGGCCGCTGAGCGGGTCGTCGATCACGCCGTCCTCGGTGCCGAAAGCGATAGTGAAGACCGGGATGCCAGCATCGGCGGCATCTTGAGCTCCGTCGGAGGTGAGCCGGCCGACGGTGGTCTCGCCGTCGCTGAGTAGGACGATCACTCCGGGAGCGATGCCGTCATCAGCTGGTGACGGATCGCGGTTCTCGGCGGAGGTCAAGAGCTCGGTGGCGGTGGTGAGGGCGTCGCCGATCGCTGTCGACTCGGCCAGGACCAGTCGGTCGAGCCCTTGATCGAGAGCTGTGCGGTCGAGCGTCGGAGGAACCGCAACGGTGACTCTGCCGGAGAACGACACGAGCCCAACCTCGACGCCGTCGTCGACTTCGTCGATGAAGTCGCGAGCCGCAGCGCGTGCCGACTCGAAGCGGCTGGGGTCGACGTCGGTGGCCTCCATCGAGAGCGACACGTCGAACAAGACCAGGATGCGGCCGTCGCTATTGGTGCGTTCGGTGGACCGGTCGACGGGTCGGGCGATCGCGATGACCGCTGCAGCGAGGCCGACCAGCTGAATGGCTGCAATCACATGCCGGCGCCACTTGGGTCGTTCCGGAACGATCTTGTCGAGCAGATCGATCTGTGTGAAGCGCACCGCCGTGCGACTGCGCCAGCGCAAGGAGGCCACGTAGAACGCGCCCAATGCGACGACAACGAGGAGAAACCAGAGCCGTCCGCCAGCGATGAAGTCGGTACTCATCGGCGCAGCACCCCTCCCCGCACAGCCTGGGTGCGGCGTCGTTGTACGTGTTGCACGATGGACCCGAGCCAGTCACTGTCCGTCGAGAGTTCGATGATCTCAGCGCCGCTCCGGCCAAGGGAATCGAGGCGGCTCGAGCGTCGCACTGCGGCAGCGTCGGCGAACTTGCGTTGCACGTTCGCCGTGACTCGAATTTCGCGTGTCCGTCCGGTTGACGGATCAGTGAGGTGGACGAGGCCGATTGGCGGGATGTCGTACTCACGTTGATCGTGGATCGTCACAGCGAGGAGGTCATGACGAAGACCGAGGCGACCGAGCGGATCGACCCAGGCATCGCCGGCGAAGTCAGAGATCACGCCGACGAACCCGCGCCGCTTGCCCACGGCCCCGACTCGGTTGAGTGCGCCGGAAAGGTCGGCAGCGCCGCGCCCTTCCGACGATGGCGCTGATGCGACTGTCGACAGAATGGCCCGCACCTGGTTCTTGCCGGCCCGTGGCGGTACGACATGGATGTCGGGCCCCGCGACCAAAATGGCGCCGACGCGATTCTGGTTGCGGGCGGTGAGGAACCCGATGACGGCTGCAGCGGCCAGGGCCGTCGCAGCCTTGTCGTTCGTGGCGGTACCGAATTGCATGGTGGCAGAGGTGTCGACGACGATCCAGGCGGTGAGGTCATGATCGGCGATCTGGTCACGAACGTAGGTCTCGTTCGTTCTGGCTGTGACGTTCCAGTCGATGCGCCGGACATCGTCGCCCGGTTGATACGGACGAGACTCTCCGGGCTCTGTTCCGTGTCCGGGGGTCAGGCCTTGGTAGTTGCCGTGGAGTACGCCATCGAGCCGTCGGTTAATCGTCAGTTCGAGAGTTCGGAGGAGCTCGGTGACGGTCTCGGCTGGCGGACCTTGGGCCCAGGTTCGCGCTGTGTCAGATGGGGTATCGGCAGCGGTTGCGGGCGCCGGCATCGATCAGCTCCGCTCGAAAGCGTCGTTTGGCTTGGGTGACACCCAGTTCGCCGGAACCGTGGCCAAGATCCGCTGGATCACGTGGTCGGCCGTGATGTCGCGAGCGAGCGCGTCATAGGTCAGCAAGAGGCGATGGCGCAAGACTTCAGGCGCGAGATCGAACACGTCTTGCGGCGTGGCGTACGTCCGGCCGCGGAGCATCGCGATGGCGCGAGCGCCCTTGACCAAGTTGATCGATGCTCGGGGGCTGGCGCCCAGGCCGATCACCGTGCTGAGATCAGCGAGGTTGAAACGGGCGGGGTAGCGGGTGCATTGAACGAGGTCGATGGCGTACTGCGAGACCGACCGGTCGACGAAGACTTCGTCAGCGCGCTGCTGCAACCTGATGAGTTCATCGAGTGTGATCACCTGCGCTGGTACCGGCGCGGCCGAGGCGACGGCCATCCGGTCGAGGATCATCATCTCCTCGTCGGCGGTCGGGTGATCGAGGACGATCTTCATCATGAACCGGTCGCGCTGTGCATCGGGAAGTTGGTAAACGCCCTCCGACTCGATCGGATTCTGCGTGGCGACGACGAAGAACGGCGGCTCGACTGGGTGGGTGATACCGCCAATGGTGACCTGCTGTTCGGCCATGATTTCGAGCAGCGCCGACTGGACCTTGGCGGGTGCACGATTGATTTCGTCGGTCAGCAGGAAGTTGACGAACACGGGGCCGAGTTCGACGTCGAAGGTCTCGCTGCCCGCACGGTAAATCCGTGTGCCGACGATGTCGGACGGTAAGAGGTCGGGGGTGAACTGGATCCGAGCGAACGATCCGCCGACCACGGCGGCGAGTGTTTCGGCGGCGAGCGTCTTTGCGAGACCTGGAACCGATTCGAGCAGGCAGTGGCCGCGACACAGCACGCCGACGAGCAAACGTTCCAACAACCGCGACTGGCCCACGATTACCTTCCGCAACTCAAAGAAGATTTTCTCGAAGGTCTCCGCCGTCGCCGCATCATTCATTGGAGCGACGGGTGTTGTACGGCCGCCGATCGTCGTAGGGCTACCAGCGTTGGGTTGGGCCAGGTTGGTGTCCGCCATCTCGAAGTCACTCATTCGACGACTGACGCTAGCTGTCATGGATTGACGTCGCCGTGCGCGGCTGCCTGCTCGGCGCCAACCTTTCTCAGTATTCTTTCAGCATGAGCGACGATCTCGAACGCGCTGCGACCACGACCGCGGAACGAATTGACCCCGAGAGGTTCGCCGTGCCGGACGAAGAGCTGCAAGCGCGAATCGTTAGCGACCGGGAGGAGTACCGGGCATCACGGAAGCTCTCCTCGATCGAAGCCGGTCGTCGCAAGGGAGGATTGCTCGGTGCGGCGTTGGCCGGGGCGATGGTCACCCTCAGCGAATTGTACGAGGGCAAAGAGATCAAGGACGACATCGAAGAAGTGTCCGAGAGCGCCGGCAAAGTGGGCGACATCGACAAGGACGGCATCGGCCTGACGGTTGCTGGCGTCAGCATCCACACAGAATTGCCTGACTGATCCGGAGAATTAACTGTTTGCACATCGACGAGCGTGATCACGCACTTGTCACCCAGCGCTTCTAGCCTGCACAACGTGAACGAGAACGTGTCGACCGACGTGCTGGTGGTGGGTGGCGGCCCTGCCGGATCAGCAGCGGCAATCGCTCTCGCTCGGTCTGGCCGTGACGTCATCTTGATCGACCGAGCGGTTTTTCCGCGCGACAAGTGCTGCGGGGATGGCCTGACCACCCTGGCATTACGTGAGCTCGAATTGCTCGCCTTCGACCCGGGCGCCGTCGAGGACTGGTTCGAGGTCGACGGCGCATCGCTGCGATCGCCGTCGGGTCGTTCGGTCGATGTTCCACTCGACGGACCGGGGACCTACGCCGCCGTTGCGCCGCGACTCCAACTCGATAACGCACTCGTCGACATGGCGCGAGCCGCCGGGGTCGACGTGCGCGACGGACACGGATTTGAGTCGATGGTCGAGCATGATGACCGCATTGAGGTCGTTGCGGAAAACCTCGACATCACCACTCGCTATGTCATTGCCGCCGATGGCATGTGGAGCCCGGTGCGCAAGGCACTCGGGATCAACGAGCAGGGATACCTGGGGGAGTGGCACGGCTTTCGGCAGTACGGCCGCGGCGCGACCGGGACAGCGGCGAAACAGCTGCACGTCTGGTTCGAAGCCGACCTTCTGCCGGGGTACGCCTGGTCGTTCCCGCTACCGAACGGCCGGTTCAACATCGGCTTTGGGGTCCTGCGCGGCGGTGAAGTCAAGACCAAAGAGATGAAGCAGCTCTGGCTCGACTTGCTGCAACGCCCGCACATCGTCGAGGCGCTGGGGCCTGACTTCGAGCTGGAGGAGCGACACACCGCGTGGCCGATCCCGGCGCGTGTCGACGAAGCAGTGCTCGCTCGCGGCCGCGTCCTCTTTACCGGCGATGCTGCGATGGCCACCGATGTTATGACGGGCGAAGGCATCGGTCAGGCATTGCTGACAGGCCGACTTGCAGCCGAGGCGGTCGACGCGGCCGGGGCCATCTACCCGAGCGTGGCAGCAGGTATTTACGAGCGTGAAGTCGAGTATCACCTGTTCGCCGATCACAAGATGTCGCGGGCGCTGGGCAAGGTGCTCGCCAAACCGTGGGGCGCCCGCGGTGCGATCAGAGTTGTCGCTGCCAGTGGCGCGTGGGGCAAGCGGAACTTCGCCCGCTGGATGTTCGAAGATGAGCCGCGCGCCATCGCACTCACCCCGAGTCGATGGCACCGCAAGTTGTTCAAACGCCCCGGCGTCACCCTCAGGTAAGTACGCATGGGGTCAGGCCCCTTTCGCAACTCTGTGCGGGCTGCGGCCTTCGACCCGATCAATCAGCCGGCAGATTCATACAGTCGTCGGTATGGCACGACTCTGTGAAGGCAAGATCGCAATCGTCACTGGCGCGGGCCGAGGCATCGGCCGTGAGCATGCGTTGAGCTTGGCTCGCCACGGAGCGAAGGTTGTTGTGAACGATCTCGGTGGCGAGCGCGATGGCACGGGCACCGACGTATCGCCGGCCCAGCAGGTGGTTGACGAGATTGTCGCCGGGGGTGGCGAAGCAATAGCGAACGGCGACAACGTGGCCGATTGGGACGGTGCCAAGCGGATGGTCGACATGGCGATCGAGACCTTTGGTGGCCTCGACGCGATCGTCAACAACGCCGGAATCCTCCGCGATCGGATGCTCGCCAACATGACCGAGCAGGAGTGGGACGCAGTTATCAACGTGCATCTGAAGGGCACGTTCGCCCCGGCTCGTCACGCGGCGGCCTACTGGCGTGAGCAGTCGAAGGCGGGTCATCCGGTCGCCGGTCGCATCGTCAACACGTCGTCGGTGTCTGGAATTTACGGCAACGTCGGCCAGTCGAACTACGGAGCTGCCAAGGCGGGCATCGCGGCGTTCACCCAGATCGCGTCGATGGAGCTCGGCCGATACGGGGTGACGGTCAACGCGGTCGCACCGGTGGCACTGACCCGAATGACCGAAGACCTCGGCCCAGCGCCGGAGACCGACGAGGAGCGCGAGGCTCGATCGCCGAAGTGGATCGCCCCGATCGTCACGTGGCTGATCTCTGACGAAGCGGCCGACGTGACCGGCCGTGTCTTCGAGGCGTCCGGGCAGTTCCTAGCCGTTGCCGAAGGTTGGGTGCGCGGCCCGGCCGTCGACCCCACAGATGACCCCGAGTCGCTCGGCCCGATCGTTGAGTCATTGCTTGCAAACGCTCGCGGTCGAACGGGCATGGATGGCAAGACCGTCACCGGCTGAACCGCCAAGAGAACATCAATCAACCAGGGAGCAACATCATGCCAATCAACCCCGATGCTGTCGGATCCACGAGCGATCCGATCGAAGCGAGTTGGAACTCGAAAGACGCCTTGCTCTATGCAGTCGGCATCGGTGCGGGTCACGACGAGCTGCCCTTCACGACCGAGAACAGCAAAGATATTGAGCAACTCGTGTACCCGACGTTCCCTGTTGTCATCGGGTGGGGTCGAGGTTCGGCAATGGGCAAGATCGGCTCGTTCAATCCGGCCATGCTGGTTCACGGTCAGCAGGCCGTCACGCTGCATCGTCCGATTCCCGTCGAGGGTACGGTCATGCTGACCAGCACGATCACCGGAATCTACGACAAGGTTAGTGCCGCAGTCGTCGTGTCCGAGACGGTCGCCGTAATGGACGGCGAGCCGCTGTACACGAACGTGGGTTCGTCGTTTATGCGTGGTGAAGGGGGATGGGGCGGCGACCGCGGCCCGTCCGGCCCCAAGAACGTGCCCCCCGAGCGACCCTGGGACCATGAGGTCACCTACGTGACCGACCGTGACCAGGCCTTCGTGTACCGCCTTTCGGGTGACCGCAACCCGCTGCATACCGATCCAGCTTTTGCCGCCATGGGTGGCTTTGACACACCGATCTTGCACGGCCTCTGCTCGTATGGCTTCACCGCCCGAGCGCTCCTGAGTGCATTGTGCGACAACGACCCGGCACGGTTCCAGCACATCGAAGGTCGTTTTGCCTCGCCAGTGATCCCTGGCGACGCGCTCAGAGTGCGCATGTGGTCGACCGAGAGCGGCGAAGCGATGTTCACCACGAGCGCACAACCAGCGGGCGGCGGCGACGAACGGGTCGTGATCGACCAGGGGCTGGTGCGCCACGTCTGAGCGTTTCAGTTGGGGTCTGACCCCAACTGAAACTATTTGGCGAGGGCGATGAGGTGGTCGACGATTGTTGAGGTCGAGATGTCTTCGCGCTCGCCGGTTTTGCGATCCTTGACCTCGATGGTCGGATCGTCCTCGTTGTTCAGACCGCGGCCCACAACAACGATTGTCGGGATACCGATCAACTCGGCGTCCTTGAACTTGACGCCCGGAGAAGTCTTCGGCCGATCGTCAAGGAGGACGCGCAGGCCAGCAGCCTCGAGCGAAGCCGCCAATTCTTCGGCGTAGGGCCCGTGCGCGGTACCTTCCTTGCCGGCGCTCACGATGTGGAAGTCGGCGGGGGCAATCTCGCGTGGCCAGCACAATCCGTTGTCATCAAGGGATGCCTCAGCGACAGCAGCGAGGCAGCGCGACACGCCGACCCCGTACGAACCCATCGTGGGGGTGACCGGCTTGTCGTTTTCGTCGCGCACAGTCAGTTCGAGTGCCTCGGCGTACTTGGTGCCGAGTTGGAAGATATGGCCAATCTCGATGCCACGTGCAATCTCGACGGCTGAGCCGCACGATGGACACACGTCACCGTCGAGGATCTCGGCGGCTTCGATCACTCCGTCGCCGGTGAAATCGCGACCTGCGGTGAGGTGTAGAACGTGTTGGTTGTACTGATCGGCGCCGGTGATCCACTGGGTGCCGTCGACGATGCGTGGGTCGAGGAGGTAGCGGATGCCGGACTCGTTGCCAGCGCCAAGCGAGCCCGGCCCGATGTAGCCCTTCTTCAAGGCCGGGTACTGCTTGAAATCGTCTTCGTCGAAGGGTGCGACTTCGGCCGGAGCAACCTGAGCTTCGAGGCGCTTCATGTCGACCTCGCGGTGGCCCTCGAGACCCACGGCCAGCGGCTCGGTGGTGCCGTCGGGGTGCTTCAACTTGACGACGACGTTCTTCAACGTGTCGGCAGCGGTCCAGTCGCGGTCAGGGTGACGCAGCGTTGCATCGCTTCTTTCGCCGACTCCGTTCACGTAGTCAACAAGCTTCGCAATCGTCGGCGTTTTCGGCGTGTCGTGCACCATCGACGCGGGCAATCCGTCGAAGGGGATTGCCTCGGGCACAGGGGTGTGGACAGCCTCAACGTTTGCTGCGAAGTCGCAGTTCGTGCAGCGGACGAACGTGTCTTCACCAACCGGCAGCGGAGCGAGGAACTCTTCCGATGCTGAACCACCCATGGCGCCCGAGGTTGCGGCGACAATGACGAACGGGAGTTGCATCCGCTCGAACAGCTTGACGTATGCGTCACGGTGCGCCTGGTAGGCGGCGTCGAGCCCGGCCTGGTCGAGGTCGAAGCTGTACGAATCCTTCATCGAGAATTCGCGGGTACGCAACAGGCCAGCTCGCGGGCGTGCTTCGTCACGGAACTTCGTCTGAATCTGGTAGATCACGAGCGGCAGGTCGCGGTACGAGCTGTAGAGGTCTTTCACTGTGAGCGTGAACATCTCCTCATGCGTCGGCGCCAGCAAGAACTCGGCTCCATGGCGGTCCGTGAGGCGGAACAGATTGTCGCCGTATTCCTCGTACCGGTTGGTGGCCTCGTAGGGCTCTTTCGGCAGGAGCGCCGGGAAATGGACTTCCTGGAATCCGGCGGCGTTCATCTCCTCGCGGACGATGCGTTCGACGTTGCGGAACACCTCCCAGCCGAGGGGGAGCCAGCTGAATCCCCCGGGCGCAGCGCGGCGGATGTAGCCCGCACGTACCAGAAGGCGATGGCTGGGAACCTCTGCGTCCGACGGATCGTCACGCAGTGTTCGCAGGAAAAGATTGGACATCCGAAGCACGAGACGAAGCTACCGGCTGCGGTTGAGACAGTTCGCCTTCGGTTGATGGAGGTTGAGGAGGTTCTGTCAATCACGTGTTAATTTGTTGTGATGAACAGAACTCAACGAAACCGTCCGACTCGACTCTGCCGCTCAATCGCTTGGCCCAGTTTGGCCGCAGTTTTTATACTTGGGGCGCTGGGCGCTGCGTGCGGCAGCGAGGCTGCGTTCAGCGATGAGTCTGTGCGTGACGAGAGCGGCGACGTCGTCGAAGCTGGCGAAGTTGGTTCGCTCCGTTTGAAGGTCGGCGACTGTCTTGGCGCCGAAGCCGTCGGCGAGGTCGAGTCGGTCCCGGTCGTGCCGTGCTCCGAACCGCATAACTCCGAAATTTTCCACGGCTTCGACCTGGTCGGCGACGTGTTCCCCGGCGAAGAGGCAACGAGCAAGCTGGCTCAAGAAGGCTGCGTTGCCGAGTTCGATGCGTTCATTGGTTTGGCCTTCGCAGAGTCGGTTTGGGATATCACTCTGCTCCAACCGACCGAGCAGAGTTGGGACGACGTCAACGATCGTGGAGTGCTGTGCGTCGTGTTTCTGGTGAGCGGCGAAGACACCGTTGGCTCGGCGAGGGGCGTTGCCGAGTAGCAACTCCCGCAGGGCCCGGCCCGAACCGGGCGGTCTTCTGCTATCATCGGATTTCGCAATTTGGTTCGTGACCAAGGCGTGGGGCTTTGCCTCACGCCTTGTTCTTTGAACGGGGTTCAGTACAAGCACAGGAAGGAGGCAGATCAACATGACCGAGAACAGTGAGCTCACACGAGTCCGTGAAATCGTCGAACCGATCGCCTCCGACCTCGACCTTGAGGTGTACGACATCGAACGCCGAGGCGTCACGGTGCGCGTCACACTCGATACGCAACCCGGTTCCGACGGGGGCATAACGCTCGACAATCTGTCGCTGGCTACCCGGTTGATCTCTCGTGAAATCGACCACGAAGACCCGATCAACACGCGGTTCACCCTTGAAGTAACCAGCCCTGGCCTCGAGCGGCACTTGCGCACGCCTCGTCACTTTCAGCGCGAAGTCGGCAAGGACGTCACGGTGCGATTCCGCGACCCGAACGCCGATCCCCGCCGCATTGACGGCCAACTGATCGCAGCAGACGATACGAACGTCACACTGCTGCTCGACGACGGCACCGAGTGCTCGTTCACGATCGACGAGGTCGACAAAGCGCGCACGATTTTCGAGTGGGGGCCGGGTCCCAAGCCGGGCGCCCCGAAGCAACACTCGAAGAACGCCGGAAAAAATCAAGACGGCAAGAAGCAGCCGGCCAAGAAGCAGGCTGCGAAGAAGAACAAGACCGCTACCCAGAAGGAGACGCAGACGTCATGACCAATATGGACATGAGTGAAGCAATTGGCATGTTGGCCCAGGAGAAGGGCCTCTCCGAAGAGGCACTCCTGCACGTCCTCGTTGACGCGCTGGCCTCGGCCTACAAGCGCCGCGACGATGCCGCCGACGAAGTCGTCGTCGAAGTGAACCCTGAAACGTTGGAGTTCTCCTTTATTGCGTATGACGTCGACGAAGACGGCAACTGGGTCAACGAGCGTGACGACACGCCGCGCAAGGAAGAGATGGGCCGCATCGCGGCCATGACCTTCCGTCAGGTGATGAGCCAGCGCATCCGCGAAGTCGAATCCGACCGCAAGTTCGAGGAGTACGCGAACCGCGAGGGCGACATCGTCACCGGCATCATCCAGCGCACGGACGCCCGCTACACCCTTCTCGACTTGGGCCGCGCTGAAGCGTTGCTGCCGCAGGCCGAGCAAGTGCCGTTCGAGCGCCCTGCACAGGGTGATCGCCAGAAGGCATACATCGTCGAGGTTCGCCGGACTCCTAAAGGCCCGCAGATCGTCGTCTCCCGCACGCACCCGGGTCTCATCAAGCGGCTCTTCGAACTCGAAGTTCCCGAAATCGCTGACGGCATCGTCGAGATCAAGGCCTGTGCCCGCGAACCCGGACACCGCACCAAGATCGCCGTTTGGTCGAACGATCACAACGTCGATCCCGTTGGCGCCTGTGTTGGCGCCCGTGGCGGCCGTGTTCGCATGGTCGTCAACGAGATGCGCGGCGAAAAGATCGACATCGTGCCATTCAGCGAAGACCTCGCCGACTTCGTCGCCAAGGCACTCTCGCCGGCCAAGGTCACGCAGGTCATCATCTCCGAAGACGGCACCGCTGCCGACGTGATCGTGCCCGACCACCAGTTGAGCCTTGCAATCGGCCGCGAAGGTCAGAACGCCCGTCTGTCTGCCCGTCTCACCGGTGTGCGTGTTGACATTCGCTCCGAGACGCAACTCGCCGAAGGTATCCCGGCCGGTCACGGCCGTGATTCCGACGTCGAGTACGCCGTTGGCGAATGGCGCCCGAACGCCGAGACTGGCGAGAACGAGTGGCATGCAGCCGACGGTTCTGTCATCTCCGAGTCCGAGTGGAACAAGAAGGCCGAAGAGGCGCAGGCCGAAGCCGAAGCAGCCGCTGCTGCCGACGCCGAGATCCCCGAAGTGCTCGAAGAGCTCAAGGCTGGCCCGTGGGCCGGTTCGGTCTTGCCGATGTCTGACCCCGATCAGGTGCCCGAGGGCTTCGAGATCAAGGGCAACGAGCAGTCAGAGATGTACCACATCCCCGGCTCGCGTTACTACGACGCGACAAAGGCCGAGTTGTGGTTCCGGAGCGTTGACGCAGCCGAAGGTGCTGGCTACACGCCACCCGGCGGCGGCGACGACACGTCCGACTCTGATATCGACGCACCCGCCGACGTGGAGGACGAGGACGAGGCCGCTGCAGCACCAGCTGAAGCTGCCGAAGCCCCCGCCGAAACAGCCGAAGAAACCGCCGAAGAAGCTCCGGCCGACGACGCAGAAGCTCCGGCCGAAGCAATCGAGGCAGCAGATGACGAAGCGACAAGTGAGGAAGACGACTAAGATCCTCGGCCCCGTCCGCAGCTGCATCGGCTGCCGCACCAAGCGACCACAATCCGAACTTGTTCGGATTACTCGGTCGCCCAGCGGTATCACCGTCGATGGTTCGAGCAGCGGGCGCGGGGCATGGATCTGTCGAGATCAACGAAGAGATGGTGTTGCGGGGGAGTGTCTCGACACCGCAATCACCAAGCGAGCGTTTGCTCGTGCCTGGCGCAGCGACGTCAGTGGTGACGACATCACGAACATCAAAGAACAATCCAGCCGTCCATGACACCAGCCGTCGGAAATCCGACGGTCTGACGGGTGAAACGAACACCGCGCGATGTGCATTCATTGACACATCTGCGAGGGAATGACGACTGGGAAAGGTTGAATCGAAGCGTGGCAGCAAAGAAGATCAGAATCCACGAGCTTGCCAAAGATCTCGGGATGACAAATGCAGAGGTCCTTGGCCTCTGTGGAGTACTCGGTGTTGCCGCGAAGGGACCTTCGTCGTCGCTCGCTGAGGCATACGCCGACATGGTGACCCGTCGCGCTCAGCGTGATGGGTTGACGCGTGACGAGCAACCCGAAGAGGTGAAGCCCGTCAAGAAAGTCGCGGCCAAGAAGAAGGCTGCGGCCAAGAAGGCGACAGCCAAGAAGACAGGCGCGCCCACGACTGAATCTGCAGACGATGCTTCTGACGATGCAGCGGTTGAGGCAGAGGTCGAAGCAGAGGTCGAAGCAGCCGCCGTCGTGCCTGAGGCCGCAGAGCCAGTGGCCGACGTACCTGTCGAGTCAGCTCCTGATGCGCCGGTCGCTGCAACCCCGGTTGCAGAGGAACCAGCTCCGACACCGCCTGTCACGGAACCCGCACCCGCACCGACAGCACCGGTTGCTGTCGAACCGGCACCTGCGGCCGCAGCTCCGGTTGCTGTCGCACCTGCGCCGAAGCCGGCTCCGGCTCCCGCACCGAGGCCGGCTCCGGCTCCGACACCTGCGCCGATGAGCTCCGCCGATGCAGTGGTCGCCGCAGCGGAGGGCCGCCTGCCTGTCGCTGCACCAGCACCGCAGCCAGCGCCGACGCCAGCACCGCAGCCCGCCCCCGAGCCGCCATCGCGTGTCATTTCCAGTGCACGGCCCGACGCAAGTGGCCGTCCGCCTGAGCAGGCCGCAACGGCGAACGCTGCCTCCGATGCACCCGCATCGACGGCACCCAAGCCGTTGTCGCCCAGCGGCAAGCCAGTACCTCCACCTCCCGGGCGTCCGCTGTCGCCCAGCGGCAAGGTCATTCCTCCGCCCCCTGGCTCGGCTCGTCCGCAACCTGGTTCCAACACTCGCCCCGGCGGTCGTCCGGGCGGTTACGCCCCGCGCCCCGGTGGTGCTCCCGGAGCTCCTCGCCCCGGTGGCGGCCCCGGTGGTCCTGGTGGCGGCCCTGGTCGTGGACCCGGCAACCGGCCCAGCGGCCAACGCAGGCCCCCACGTCGTACCGGTCGTCGCAGGCGTCGTCGCGATCAAGACGATCTGCAGCCTCAGGCAATGCAGTACACGTCGTCAGATGTGCCCGTACCCGACGGCATCGTTGTCATCGAGCGCGGCGTCTCGGCGCAGGAGTTCGGTCCCAAGCTGAACCGTACGTCTGCTGACGTGCTCCGATTCCTCCTCACCAACGGTGAAATGGTCACTGCGACCATGACGCTCGCCGACGAGCAGATGGAGCTCTTCGCCCTCGAAGTCGGCGCCGAGATCCTCATGGTCGAGCCTGGCCAGCAGGAAGAGCTCGAGCTGCAGGCGTTGTTCGACGATTCGGACGACGAAGAGGACATGGAGCCTCGCCCGCCGGTCATCACTGTCATGGGTCACGTCGACCACGGCAAGACCACGTTGCTTGACCGCATCCGCGGTGCCAACGTTGTCGATGGCGAAGCTGGTGGCATCACACAGCACATCGGTGCGTACCAGGTGCACAACGAGCACGGTTCGGTCACGTTCCTCGATACCCCGGGCCACGCTGCGTTTACGCAGATGCGTGCTCGCGGTGCCGATGCCACTGACATCGTCGTGCTGATGGTCGCTGCCGACGACGGCCTGATGCCACAGACGATCGAGGCCATCAACCACGCCCGTGCCGCTGATGTGCCGATCGTGGTTGCTGTCAACAAGATCGACAAGGACAACGCCGACCCGCAGCGCGTGCTCACACAGCTCGCCGAATACGAACTCGTTCCCGAGTCGTGGGGCGGCGACACGATCGTCGTCGAGATGTCTGCCCTTCAGGGTGTCGGCGTCGACGAACTGATCGAGCAGCTCCAGGTTGTTGCCGAAATCGAAGACCTCCAGGCCAATCCGAATGGCCGTGCCAAGGGCATCGTCATCGAGGCCCAGCTCGACAAGGGACGCGGCCCGGTTGCCACGATCCTCATCGACAAGGGCACGCTCAAGATCGGCGACCCAATCGTCGCCGGTGGTGCCTGGGGCAAGGTCCGAGCCATGATCAACGACAAGGGCGAGATGATCAAGTCCGCTGGCCCGTCGACACCGGTACAGGTCCTCGGCCTGTCCGATGTGCCCGAGGCCGGCGACGAGTTCCGCTCAGCACCGAACACCAAGATTGCTCAGACCGTCGGCGAGGCGCGTGCGCTCCGCTTGAAGGCACGTCATCTCCGTGAAGACAGCCGAGTCAAGACGGGTACCAAGCTCGAAGATCTGTTCGCGCAGATCCAGGCTGGCGAGAGGGCATCGCTGAACATCATCCTCAAGGCTGATGTCCAGGGTTCCCTCGAAGCCGTCACCGAGTCGCTGCGGCGCCTCGAGCGTCCAGAAGTCGACCTGCAGTTCGTCCACCGCGCTGTCGGCGGCATCACCGAGAACGACATCACGTTGGCCAATGCGACCAACGCGACGATCCTCGGCTTCAACGTCCGCCCTGACGGCAAGGCCCGCAAGCTGGCTGAGCAAGAAGAAGTGGAGATCCGTACCTACGAGATCATCTACAAGCTGCTTGAAGACATCGAGCAGGCTCTGATCGGCATGCTCGACCCCGAGTACGAAGAAGTCGTCACCGGCGAATGTGAGGTCCGCGAGATCTTCCGGGTGCCGAAGCAGGGTGCAATCGCAGGTTGCATGGTCACGTCCGGCCTCATCACACGTGGCTCCAAGGTGCGTTTCCTCCGAGACGGCACAATCATTTGGAAGGGCGCAATCGCAACACTGCGTCGTTTCAAGGACGATGTCCGCGAAGTCCGCGAGGGCTTCGAGTGCGGTATTGGCCTCGATGACTTCCAGGACCTCAAGCCTGGCGACCTCATCGAGACCTACGAAGACCGAGAAATTCCTCGTAGCTGATCGTGGTGGCGGTCACACTGTGCCAGGCACAGTGTGACCGCACTTCGTAGATAGGTTGACCTGATGGCACATCCCGACGCGACCAAGCAGCCGGATCTTGATTTCTTCTGGGATCCCGTTTGACCATGGGCCTGGATCACCTCCCGTTGGGTGGTGGATGTGCAACAACAACGCTCGTACGAGGTCGATTGGCGATTCATTTCGTTGTGGATTCTCAACGAGGACACCAACCAGGAGTGGTACACACCTGCGTACCGCGCCGGGCACTATCTCGGCCACAAGGGGCTCCGTATCGCCAATGCGATCCGGCTCCAGGAGGACGGCGAAGCAGTCGGTTCGTGGTACACGGCCCTCGGCGAAGCATTGCATCTCAATAATCGTCGCGACGAAGCGCGCGCTGATAACGAGGCATTCCTCGAAACCGTCCTCGACGAGGCCGGTTTCTCGGCCGCATACCTGAGTGATGCTGACGACGAGAGTCACGACGAATACATCAGAGCCGAAACCGAGTTGGCACTGAGCCGTGCAGGCAAGGACGTCGGTACGCCGATCCTTACTTTCCGACCAGGCAGCGACAAGGAAGGCAGCTTCTTTGGTCCGGTTATCTCGAAGGCGCCGAAGGGTGCGGAAGCATCCGAACTCTGGAACGCCATCGAGAAGCTGGCTACGTCAGGCGTTGCTGAACTCAAACGATCCAACCGGGACGCTCCCGACTACACCTGAGTTTCAGTTGGGGTCTGACCCCAACTGAAACTCCAACTGAAACTGACATGAGAGGATGCCGATATGGCACAGCGACGCGGCCGCAACACCGGCCAGAAATACCCGAGAAGCGCACGCGTCGGTGAGACGCTGCGCGAGATCATCGCAGACGACCTCGTCCGGCTTGACGACGAACGGCTCGCCTTCGTCACGATCACGTCGGTCGACGTCGACCCCGAGTTGAACCGCGCCATCGTTTTCTTTGACTCGCTGACTGGTGAGGCAGGCGACGACGACATCGTCGAGACGCTCGGTGAGCATCGCATCAAGCTGCAGTCGTCGATCGCTCGACAGATCAAAGCTAAGAAGACACCGATTCTCAGCTTTAGGCCGGACATGGTGATCCGGTCAGCAGAGCGCATCGACACCATTCTGCGCGCCGACCGCGAACGCGATCAATACCGTTCACCCGAAGCAACCGACTGATTGCTGCGGTACTGATATGGCTCGCAAGAAGCCGCCGACGACGCACGGCATTGTCATCGTCGACAAGCCGACGGGTATCACCAGTCACGACGTTGTGGCCATGCTGCGGCTTCGTTTCAACGAACGTCAAGTCGGCCACGGTGGCACGCTCGATCCAAGCGCCACAGGGGTACTCGTGGTCGCTGTCGGCAAGGCAACCAAGCTGCTCCGCTTCGTCGAGAAGACACGCAAGGCGTACCTCGGCGAGATTGTGTTCGGGACCGAGACCGACACGCTCGACGCCGATGGCCAAGTAACAGCCACCTATGACATGGGTGAAGTATCACTTGCCGACGCGCAAGCTTTGGTCGCCAAGCATTTCACGGGTGAAATCGAGCAGATTCCGCCGATGGTCTCGGCGATCAAAATCGATGGAAAGCGTCTTCATGAACTGGCCCGCCAGGGGATCGAAGTCGACCGGCCGCCGCGGCCGTGCACGATTTATTCGTTCCAGCTCCTGCCGACCGGCGAACCCAACGTGTTCCTCGCCGCGGTGGAGTGCACGCCCGGCACCTACATTCGCACCCTGGCCGCAGACCTGGGCAAGATGCTCGGTGGCGGCGCCCACCTTCGAAACCTGCGCCGCACCGCTGTTGGACGGTTCACGATCGGCGAGGCGGCCGGGCCGGACGACTGCGAACTCCTCCCTGTCGAAGAGGCTGTCCGCACGCTTGACCGGGTCGACATCACGGACGAGCTCGCTGCGGTCGTCGCAAATGGCCGTGTGCTCCCGCACTTCGAAGGCGATGGGCCGTGGGCGCTGTTCAACCCAGCGGGTTCGCTTATAGCGGTCTACGAGTCGTACCGAGGCGAAGCCAAACCCGCCGTCGTTGTTCCGCAAGGATAGAAATTGCGCTGTGGCACCGTCTGCTCGAATAGTGCCTGATGGACGCCCACCGATAGCGTCGAGCCCGATGCAGATCATCGACGATCAGACCGCTCGTGTGTTCCCTGGCGAGCGGACCGTCATTACGATCGGTGCCTACGACGGGGTGCATCTTGGCCATCAAGCTGTGATTTCCCACGTCCGACAACGTGCGCTCGAGTTGGGAGCGAGGTCGGCTGTCGTGACGTTCGACCGTCACCCCGCTTCGGTGGTCCGGCCTGAGTCGGCGCCATTGCTCCTCACCGGACCCGAACAGAAGATGGAGCTACTCGAAGCAACCGGTGTCGACGCCGTCGTGGTCGTACCGTTCAATGCAGAGCAGGCAGGGGAGTCGCCCGAGTCATTCGTGCAGCGTGTGCTCGTCGAGTGCCTTGCCACCAAGGTGATCGTTGTCGGCGAAGACTTCCACTTCGGTCGACACCGAGACGGCAATGTCAATCTGTTGCGCAAGCTCGGCGGCGAGCATGACTTCGAGGTCGAGCCGCTCGAATTGCTGCCGCGTGTCGACGGGGTTGACGAGCCGGTGAGCAGTACCGCAATCCGTCGTGCGCTCGCTGGCGGCGATGTCACCCGTGCTAACGAGATGCTCGGGCACACTTTCGAAGCACGTGGATCGGTCGTCACCGGCGACCAGCGCGGCCGGCTGCTTGGTTTTCCGACGGCGAACGTCGAAGTGCCGAACTCGATGTCGCTGCCGGCCGACGGGGTGTACGCCGGCTGGTACGAACGGCCATCGGGTGAGTCGCATCCGTGTGCCATCAACCTTGGCCGTCGTCCGACGTTCTACGAACATGCCGACAGCTCACTGCTCGAAGCTCACCTTCTCGACTTCGAAGCCGATTTGTACGGCGAGCGAGCACGAGTTCGGTTCACTCACTTCCTGAGAAGCGAGCGCAAGTTTGATGGCATCGAGGCGTTGAAGGAACAGCTCGACCTCGACATTGCCCACGCTCGAGGGCTGCTCATCAAGTAGACAGCGGCCCTGCTCAGTCTCAGCCGGGCCAGATCACTATGCCGTTGGAGTCATAGACGCTCGCGATGATGTCGTTGCCGAGGCGTGAGGCCGCGTTGGGAGTAGCGCTGTCGCCGAACAGGCCGACAGCGGCGTATGCATCGAGTTCGGCCTGCAGCATGGCTGCATCCGGGAGGCCGAACGCCGATCCTTCTGGCGTCGTGTCGATGATCAGTTGGGCGTCGGTTTCCCACCGGAACACTTCGCCTTCTGGCGACAGGAAGTTTGGGTTGCCGTTGGCATTGACCTTCTCGACTGCGAGGTTGGCGGTGGCCACTGGGTCGGCGAGTGAGTCAGCAAGCCCCCGCATCGTTGCCCGCATGAAGTCTTCGGCGGCCGTTGGGTGATCGGCAATGAAGGTTTGATTCGTGTAGATCGCGCCGAACGAGCCCGGAATGTTGAAGTCGAGCGGGTCGAACGTTTGGAAGCCGATACCGGCCCGGTTCAGCCCGCCCGGCTCGTTGCTCTTGAAGCCTGGGAAGCCCACGATCGTGGGAATAGCGATGTGTTGCGTCGGGTCAAAACCGTCGAGTAACACGGTTTGGAAGTCGACGCCTTCGGTCAGGCCGGCGCCGAGCATCATGGCTTCGATACTCGGCGGCAACTTGCCTTTCACGCCGATGGTTGAGCCGGCAAGATCCCCGAGCTCAGCCGCTTCGCCCGCCTTGATGATGAGGGTCTCGATTGCGGTGCGTCCTTCGACCGCCGTGACGACAAAATCAGCATCGTTTGCTACGGCGAACGCAGCGACCTCGCTGAATGAACCGCCGGAGGCGAACTGCGCGGTGTTGTCGGCGATCAACGGGTAGTTGGCAACCGAGAAGCTGGCTTTGATGTCGACATCGAGGCACAGGTCGGTGTAGTAGCCGGCTGCTTCAGCGGCGATGATCTCGACGATGGAGGCTGCTGCAGCGAAGTCAAAGCCGGTCAGGTAGGTGATGGTGCCTGCGGCCTTGTTCGCTGCACAGCGGGCCTCGGGGAAGGGTTCGCCCGCGATGACATCAGTGTCGGCAGTGGTGTTGGCGCCGGCCGCAGCGGTACCCGCTTCGCTACCAGGTACCGAGGCGCTGGTCGGGTCGTCGCTGCCACAAGCCCCCAAGAGCAGTATCGCGGCGCTGGCGAGAGCGGTGAGTTGTCGCGTTCGCATGTAGATCTCCGTTGAGGTTCGACGGGGCGCCTGGACAGCGTTGAAACGAACTGAACGGACTGCACCCATTCGGGTGACCAAATATTAACGATGACCTACAGGGCGGACATGCATCGGGTCGATCTTCACTCAATTGTCGCCCCATCGACATATCCGCCAGTCGAGGCTCAGGTGGGCTGTTCAGCGCTGCGACACGTGCCAGCGAAGGGCCGCACGCTCGATCGCAGCGATGAGGCCGAGCCCGATGAGGCCGAGCGCTGCGGTCGTGACGATGGTGGCCCAGAGTGTCGGGCCGTTGTTGAAGGCTGCGGCCCGTTTGCCTGCGGCGCCGAGCCCGTCGTTCGAGAGCGCCGCACCTTCACTGAAGTAGGCCGCGGCGAGGCCAAGCCCGACGGCGAAACGCGCAGTTGTGAAGATCGACGGCAGTGCGGCTGGCAGCCGGAGGCGAAAGAGCACATCGATTCGCCGGGCATCGATTGAGGCGAAGAGTTCGCGCGCTGATGCATCGGCCGATTTCATGCCACCGACGACGCCGAACGTGAAAATCGGCAGGGAGGTGAAGGCCACCATGAAGACAATCGGTGCCTCGCCGAAGCTGAGCCACGTGACGACCGAGGTGACGTAGGCAACCCACGGAGTGACGAGTATCAAGACGAGGACTGGTTGTGTTGCCTCCTCGATGAATTTTGCTGATGCCATCACCGCACCGACGCAGATTGACACGATCAGCGAGATGACCAGTCCGATCAGCATGTGGCGGCCGGTAACCACAGCGTTCTCGAAGAAAAAGCCCGGTGTGGCCATCAGTTCGGCGCCGATCTCCGAAGGCGCTAGCAGCACGAAGGGCTGGACGTCGAAAACTCGAACGACGGCCTCCCAGAGCCCAGCAAAGATGACCACGCCGGCAAGCGGGGCGATCCACCACGTGCGAAGGAGACGCGTCGAGACGGGATTGAGGTTGCTCACGACGCATCCCGTCCCTTGCTGAGCGCGTGCCGCAGTTGCCGGGTAATTGCGAAGAACTCAGGGTCGTCTTCGAGGTCGGGGTGTCGTGGACGTTCGAGCGGTACGTCGACCAGTTCCGTGACCCGGCCGGGCCGACCTGACATCACGGCCACGCGATCGGAGAGGAATACAGCTTCGGAGATCGAGTGTGTAACGAACACCAGCGTCGAGGTGCGCTGGCCTCGGAGCAGGACGAGAAGATGACGCATATCGGCTCGAGTGAGCTCATCGAGAGCGGCAAATGGCTCGTCCATCAGAATGAGCGGGGCATCGAGGGCGAACGCTCGGACGAGACCGACACGCTGTTGCATGCCGCCAGACAGTTCGTGCGGATATGCATTGACGAAGTCACCGAGGCCAACCGAACGAAGAAGTTCGTCAACATTGACGGAGCTCTTGACGCCAGCATGTGGATTTACGTCGAGGAGGACACGGGCGTTGGCTCCCACCGTCCGCCAAGGAAGCAGAGCCGGCGCTTGCGGGACGAAGGCGATCTGCTTGCGCGACCGCGCCTCGGCCGGGACCTGTCCGTCGATCATGATTGAGCCGCTACTTGTTCTCTCCAATCCGGCGATCAGACGGAGCAGCGTTGTCTTGCCGCATCCGGATGGCCCGAGCAGAGTGACTGCTTCGCCTGGTTCGATCTCGAGGTCGATCGAAGCGAGGGCCTCGACTCGGCCAGGGCCGCGTCGGCCGCGGCCCGCAAAGGTCTTGGAGACCTTCGAGATGGAAACAGCGCCGGGCACTTGGGCGAGCGTAACCGTGCCGCTGCCATCGGCGTGGATTCGGCCGTTGTGGCTCCGCTGGCGACGCCGTAGCATTGCGGAGTCCGTTCAGGCTTTGGCGTGGGCGTGATGCAGATCGGCTCATCCGAGCCGGCTGCGACCTCCATAACGGTCGGCCCGCAGCCGGCGCAACGGTCAGCGTGATGCTGACGAGGAAGGCAGTCTTATGCCCAACAAGGTTGAGACCATCGAAAACAACCGGATCCACGAAACCGACACTGGGTCCCCCGAGGTACAGATCGCGCTCATGACCGAGCGCATCACCCACCTCACCGAGCATCTCAAGATGCACAAGAAGGACCACCACAGCCGTCGTGGCCTCCTGATGATCGTCGGCCGTCGTCGCCGCATGCTCGACTATGTCAAGGGCATCGACATCGAGCGCTACCGCAAGATCGTCGCAGACCTCGGCCTCCGCCGCTGAGCTTCACGCTCCTGGCATTCGAACGACCTGATCCCGAATCTCAAGACTGAGGTTCAGGAAGAGAATTTGAGTGAAACGGCTGCTCGCCTCGGCGAGCGGCCGTTTTGCGTTTTCGGGGTCCGCGTGTTGTTGTGGCCACTCTGGGTACACTGTTTCCTGACCGGAACGTCCGGTCGACGGAGTTCTGGCGCTTGTTGCCGGTGGATGACTCCGAGATGTCGTGCGGAGTCTTTGATTTCAAGCCGTCGATCTCGGGTCAGAACTGGGAACCGGCTCCTTTCTCTGCACAGAAGCCACGCGGCAGGGTGTCGCGTGATCGAAAGGAACCACTATGGCTGAAGCCATTACCGTGTCCGGACCCATTTCAGGGACCGACAAGACACTCACGTTTGAAACGGGGCGTTTCGCTCCGAACTCGATGGGTGCCGTTGTGGCATCGATCGGTAACACGAAAGTCCTGACCACGGCCAACGCCGCGAGTTCAGTCCGCGAAGGCATGGACTTCTTCCCGCTGACGGTTGACGTCGAGGAGCGTGCCTACGCCGCCGGCAAGATCCCCGGCTCGTTCTTCCGTCGTGAAGGTCGCCCGACCGAGGACGCGATCCTCACGTGCCGCCTCACCGACCGGCCGCTGCGCCCGTCGTTCCCCGAGGGTTTCCGCCACGAGACGCAGGTCGTCACGACCGTGCTCGGCGCTGACCAGTCGAACCCGCACGACGTGCTCTCGATCAACGCTGCCTCCGCTGCACTGATGATCTCGGGTATCCCGTTCGACGGCCCGCTCGGCACCGTCCGCCTGGCCTACAGCCAAGAAGGCGAATGGATTCCGCATCCGACCTACGAAGAGTCCGAGAACGGCACCTTCGAGATCGTTATTGCCGGCCGTGAGCTGGAAGACGGCGACGTCGCCGTGATGATGGTCGAAGCCGGTGGCTCCGAGAACGCGTTCTACTACTACGACGACGGCGCCAAGAAAGTCACCGAAGAAGTCCTCGGCGACGCCCTCCAGGCCTGCAAGGTGTGGATCAAGGAATCCATCGCACTGCAGCGTCAGCTCGTTGCCTCGGTCATCGCCACACACGGCGCAATCGAGCCAATGTCCTGGACCCCGGTCCTCGACTACACCCCCGAAATCTTCGACGCTGTCGAAAAGATCGGTGCCAAGGGCATGACCCCGGCCGTCACGATTGCGAACAAGGGCGACCGCAACCAGGCCGTCGACGCTGTTGCCGCTGACTGCATCGCGCAGCTCTGTGGTGACGACGGTGAATTCCCCGGCCAGAACAAGATGGTCAAGGAAGCCGTTCGCAGCCTCATGAAGAAGATGGTGCGTCGCCGCGTCCTCGACGAAGGTGTTCGCATCGATGGTCGTGCGCCTGGCGATCTCCGCGAGGTCACTGCCGAAGTCGGCGTGCTCGGAAGCGCACACGGCTCAGCCCTGTTCCAGCGTGGCGAAACTCAGGTCATGTCCGTTCTCACGATGGCGATGCCGCGTATGAACCAGATGATCGACTCGCTGTCGCCGAACGACACGAAGCGTTACCTGCACCACTACAACATGCCGCCATGGGCAAA
>JBNMOS010000021.1:0-34947 GCA_051275435.1 Ilumatobacter sp. | reverse complement strand
TCGGTCGACGCCCACAGTGCATGGAAGTAGATGTGCGCGCTGATCCGCTTGCTGAGTTCCTTTGCCTCAGGCGAATCGAACGGCAGACCCTTCTTGAAGAAGACATCTTGCAGGCCCATCATGCCAAGGCCGACGGGGCGCCACTTGTTGTTCGAGTATTCCGCTTCAGGCGTCGGGTAGTAGTTGATGTCGATGACACGGTCGAGGAACGGGACGACCTGGCGGACGACACGGCCGAGGCTCTCGAAATCGAACTCGTGGCCACCCTCGGCGCCGGTGCCGACAAAGCTCCCGAGGTTGAGTGAACCGAGGTTGCAGACTGCAGTGTTGTCTTGGTCGGTGACCTCGAGAATTTCGGTGCACAGGTTGGACAGGTGCACAACTCGTGGCGAGCCATCGTCGTTGAGCGCACCGGTCTGGTTGCACTTCTCGTTGGAAGCGTCCTTGAACGTCATCCAGCCGTTGCCAGTCTGGGCGAGCGTGCGCATCATCTTCGTGTAGAGCGAGCGTGCTGAGATCTGCTTTTCGAAGAGGCCGGCTTCTTCGGCGGCGGTGTAGGCCCGCTCAAAGTCTTCGCCGAACTTGTCGGTCAGGTTCGGGACCTTCTTCGGATCGAAGAGGCTCCACTGCCAATCTTTCTCGACGCGCTCCATAAAGAGGTCGGGAACCCAGTTGGCGATGTTCAGGTTGTGGGTACGACGAGCATGGTCGCCGGTGTTGTCACGCAGCTCGAGGAAGTCCTCGACGTCAGCATGCCACGACTCGAGGTACACGCAGGCGGCGCCTTTACGACGGCCACCCTGGTTGACCGCAGCGACTGACGAGTCGAGGGTGCGGAGCCACGGGACGATGCCGTTGGACAGGCCGTTGGTGCCCTGGATGAGGCTGTTCTTTGCACGCACCCGGTGCCATGCGACGCCGATGCCCCCGGCGAACTTCGAGAGCTTGGCAATGTCGGTGTAGCGCTTGTAGATACCTTCGAGGCTGTCTTCGGGCGAGTCGAGCAGGTAGCAGCTCGACATTTGGCTGTGCGTGGTTCCCGAGTTGAACAGCGTCGGGCTCGACGGCAGGTAGGCCAGTGACGACATCAGGTCGTAGAACTTGACCGCAGCGTCGACGCCGCCTGGCAGTTCGCCGGTCTTGGCGTCGCCGGCAACAAGACCGCAGGCGACACGGAGCATGAAGTACTGCGGTGTCTCGATGACGTCACGGCGCTCGGGATGGCGGAGCAGGTAGCGGTCATAGACCGTGCGGAGGCCGAAGAACTCAAATAACCGGTCACGGTCGGAGTTGATGGCAGCGTTGAGTTCGGGAGCATTTGCATCGACGAACGCCAGCACCTCGTCGGACACGATGCCCTGCTCGTGGGCGACCTTGATCGACTCAGAGAACCACGGAATGTTTTGGTTGCGGACTTCTTTGTCGACGACCGTGGCCAGGAGGCGTGCAGCCAGCTTGGAGTAGTTGGGCTCTTCGACGATCAGGCCCGCCGCTGTACGGATCGACAGGTTGTCGAGTTCGTTCGTGGTCGCACCGTCGGCGAGTGCCGAGATCGTACGAGTGGCGACACGCATGGGATCGACGCCAAGCAGCCCTTCGGACGCCCGGGCGATGGCGTGGACGATCTTGTTCAGGTCGACCGGTTCGAGTTGACCGTTGCGTTTCATCACGCGCATGCCACCACCAGGAGTGGCGCCACCTGCGCCCGCCTGCGTCACAGGAGCCGACATCGCAGCGTCGGTCAAGGTCGGAGCGCGTAACGCACCGGTGTCATCTGTAGTTGCCTGGGTCCCAACATTGCCGTCAATCAGTGTCACCGGTTGCTCCGTCTCATCGTCGTCATCGTCTGTGTTTGTCGTATTCCGTCGTGTTGCGTCTGTATTTCCTGCGTATTGCCAGGCCAGATTCTCGTCCGTGGCCTCAGTCGCCCCCCGATACCAAAGGCACCAGATGTCGTGGCTCAAGGTTTGGAAAGAGCCACCCCGACACCACATGTCGTGGTGCCGAGTCCGTAATTACAGCAGTGAAACTACGTAGATGTCAACGGTAGCGGGTGCAAAACATCTGTGTTTCCGTTGCCATCTCGCGAAGCCCCTGCTCAGGCGCTCGCGATACTTACCAATCGCGCCCACGCACGTGATTCGGAACGTTCGATCGCGGCGATTACTCGGCCTTCGAACTCGGCTTCGGCCACCCACATCGACTCTGTTCCGAGCAATCGGCCCTCGATCGAGCGGATGTGATTCTCACGGAACTCCAGTGTGGTTCGCCACCCTCCGCGTTCAAGCCACCGGCGGTCAAGTTGTCGCAGCGTCGAGCGATGCCGACGGACGTGCGAAACACGCTCGGTTCGGGCTCTGGAGAGCAAGGGGCTGGCCATGGCCTCCACTCTGGGCCAAGTTGCCTGTGCGCAACAAGACGGGAAACCGTGTGAGTTTGATGTGGCTGACCATGTGGACAGCCTGTGGACTTCCCCGCTCCCCTGTGGACGACCGCCCTCGAAACCCCCCGAACAAACCCCTCGACAACGAGCGCCTACAGCTCCGGCAGCAGCGCTGAGCAGGCGAGGAACGCTCCCTGAAGTTCCGGATCGGTCAGATCGATGTCGCCAAACACGGTGTCGAGCGTCGGGTCAGCGAGGACGTCAGCCTCCGAGAACTCCGGGATGTCAGCGCCTTCGTCGCGCACGCAGTCGAAGAAAGCGAGAATCTGGCCGAGGTCAGATTCCCCCTCCGGCAAGAAAAAGTCGGCACTCGTATTGTCTGAACACGACGCCCCCTCGGCCGGCACGGTCAACTCGATCAGGTAGGCGTCGATTTCAGCCTGCACACACTCAATCGAGCCGTATGCGGTGTGGCCCTCGGCTTCGACGGTGTAGAGCACCGCTGAGTCGAGGGAATCTGCAAGCTCGACCGACCACTCAAAGGGGGTGGCTGGGTCGCCGGAGTTACCAATCACCACGATCGGAGCGGCCCCCTCGGCAGGACCGATCAAGAGCGGGTCGACCGCTGGAGTAATCCCGATGCATCCCGTTGAGGCCCGCAAGAAGTCGGCGAAATGGGTCGACAGCTCAGCGGCAGCATCGGCCGCAGCGCGTTGGTCGTCGGCATTTGGACGGGCTGGATCGTCCGCGCAGTTAATGAAGCCATTTGCAACGTTCGAATTGTCGTAGGTGCCGTCGGGTTGCCGACCGGCGAGCGAATCCCCGAGCACTTGCAGCAGCGTCCCGTCTTGCTCGACCTCAGCAGTGAAAAGTGCCGAGGCCAGAAAGGGCCACGACTCCTTGCTATAGAGCGCCGCGGCGACGCCGAGGCTCAGTTCCCCAGGGGTCAGCACGCGGTCAGGATCGTCGGTTGGGAACGAACCGAGCTCGGCAATCTCGGCTTCGAGACCGTCGATCACGTCGAGGGTCGACCCAACCTCGTTGAGCAGGCAGTCGGAGTCGGCATCGCACGCAGCGGCAAAGTTTTCTAGCGCACGGTCGAAGCCACCACCCTGTTCCTTGTCGAGTTCGCGCGAGTCGGACGACGGCTTGACCCCAGCGTCGAGCACCAGCGCACGGACATTGTCCGGGAACAATTCGGCATAGGTCGCTCCGAGCCGCGTGCCATAGGAATAGCCCACGTAGGTCAGTCCGGCATCGCCGAGAGCAACACGCAGTCGATCCATATCTCGGGCGGCGTTGTTGGTGCCGACGAACGGTGCCAGGTCGAGTGTTGCCGCGTCACACGATGCAAGTTGCGCCTCGCCGTCCGCCAACAAGGCTGCCCAACCAGCATCGTCGCCCACGGCAAGCAGTGAGATCTCGTCGTCAACGTCCGTCGCACAGTTGACCGCAGTCGATGCACCAACCCCACGCGGGTCAAAGCTCACGAGGTCGAAGCGTTCGAGAATGTCGCTCGACATTGTCAGCGGGAGAAATCCCAGCGACTCGATGCCGGAACCGCCGGGCCCGCCAGGGTTGAAGACGAGCGAACCGATGCGGTCGTTGGCCAACCCGGTCGCCGCTGAGCGGGCGACGGCGATCTCAATCTGCTCGCTATCAGGGGCGTCGTAGTCGAGCGGAACCGAGAGCATCGCGCAGTCGAGTTCGACCGCAGTATTTCCGGCGTCCTCACACGGTTCCCAGGCCAGTTGCGGAACATTCGAGTCGTCGACTGCAGTTCCGGTGTTGTCATCAGATCGCTCGGTCGAGACCCCAACGCCTGCAGACGAGCAAGCAGCAGCGATCAACGCGATGGAGACGAGTGCGCCCAGCGCAGCGGTTCGAGCCATGCAAGAACGATAATGGCGCTCTCGGCGGCTCAGCCTGCATGCGCTGCGCTGCTCAGCCGACCCACTTCCGGGTGTACTTCGGCGCCGGCCCGGCTGCGATCGACACCGCCTCGGTAGGCGTCGCGGCCCGCTGGGCGAGTCCGCCGTGCTGCGGCTTCATAAAGCCCGCAGCGATCGCCCCGTCGATGAAGTCGAACAACGGGTCATAAAAGCTCGTCTCCGCGCCACCCAGCGTGACGTCGAGGAAGACCACCGGCGTACTGACGATGCCGAGTTGATTCCACGTGAGCACCTCGAACGCTTCCTCATACGTTCCAAATCCGCCCGGAAGGACCACGATGCCGTCTGCAAGCTCGGCCATGCGCGCCTTACGCGAGTGCATATCTGGGAGCACTTCCAGCTCGGTGAGACCGTTGTGCCCGACCTCAAGCGCCAGGAGTTGCTCGGTGATGACGCCGACCACATCTCCGCCCGCAGCAAGGACCGCGTCGGCAACGGTGCCCATCAGGCCGACGTCGCCGCCGCCGTAAACCAGACGGTGGCCCGCCTCGACAATGGCGGTTCCAAGCGCCGCAGCCATCAGGGCAAAAGCCCCATCACTTCCGCTACTTGACCCGCAGTACACACAGATGTTTGACACGAGTCACAGAGTGACACGGCCGGACGATTGTGAACGACTCTGTTACCGACGGGTATTCTCGGCACCCATGGGAATTGCTGCTCCTGACCTGCCCGCCTGCGCTGATGCCATCGATCTGGCCGATCGCGTGGTCGGCAAGGCCGTCCGACGACTTGCGTCGCTTGAAGGTGGCCCAGACGTTCATCAGGTCCTGGCCTACGAGATCGCACACGCTGCATCCGCCGTTGCTACGGCAAAGTCGTTGATCGACTATGGCAACAAGGGCGAGGTCGAAGCGAAGATCTGCTGCGCCTACACAGCCGACATGTTGCACGACGTGGCCAGCAAAGTGCTGGGCCGCGAAGACGACTGGGGCGTCGAACGAGACCCCCTTGCCAACGCGCATGCCTTCATGACGCAGTTCCGCGCAGCGGAGTTCCTTGCGTCGCTGGCCGACCAGCCAGGACCGCTCCACCTATCGAGCGACATGGAGATGGTCGCCGACACGTTCGGTGCGTTCGCTCAGAAGGTCATCGCCCCGCACGCCGAGCACGTACACCGCACCAACGCCGACGTCCCTGAAGAGATCATCACCGGCATGGCCGAACTCGGCGCCTTTGGCCTCAGCGTTCCGTCCGAATACGGCGGCTACTCCGAAGGTGGCGACGAGGAATACATCGCCATGGTTGCCGCTACCGAGGCGCTATCGAAGGCCAGTCTCGGTATCGGCGGTTCCTTGATCACCCGCCCCGAGATCCTCACCCGGGCGCTCGTCAAGGGTGGCACGGAAGAGCAGAAGCAGAAGTGGCTGCCACTCCTCGCAACCGCCGAAGTGATGCCCGCAGTTGCAGTCACCGAGCCCGACTACGGCTCTGATGTTGCTGGCATCAAAGTCATGGCAACCCGTGCCGAGGGCCCGAACGGCGAGGCTGGCTGGGTCATCAACGGCGTCAAGACGTGGTGCACATTTGGTGCCCGCGCCGACGCGCTCACCCTGCTTGCCCGCACCGACCCCGACCGGTCCAAGACCCATAAGGGCTTGTCGCTGTTCATCGTCCCCAAGCCCCGCGGCGACGCCCACGGCTTTGATTTCACACAGGACATTGATGGCAAGCCAACTGGCGGCACCATGACCGGCAGCCCGATCGACACGATCGGCTACCGGGGCATGCACTCCTACGAGATTGCTCTCGAAAACTGGTGGGTGCCTTCCGAGAACCAAGTCGGGATGGAAGAGGGTCTGGGCAAGGGCTTCTATTACCAGATGGCCGGTTTCGAGAACGGCCGCTTGCAGACCGCTGCCCGCGCCGTTGGTGTGATGCAGGCCGCCTACGAGTTGGGCCTCGAATATGCAGAGAACCGCAAGGTGTTCGGCGAGTCGATCATCGACTATCAGCTGATCCGCGCCAAGCTCGGCCGCATCGCCGTACTCACTCAGGCTGGCCGCCAATTCAGCTACGCCGTCGCAACGCTGATGGCCAAGGGCCAAGGGCAGATGGAAGCATCGATGGTCAAGGCGTACGTCTGCCGCGCCGCCGAGTGGGTCACTCGCGAGTCAATGCAGATCCACGGCGGCATGGGCTACGCCGAGGAGTACGAGATCAGCCGGCTGTTCGTCGATGCCCGCGTACTCAGCATCTTCGAAGGCGCCGACGAGACCCTGTGTTTGAAGGTCATCGCGCGCCAGCTGATCGCCACCAGCAATCAAGACTGAATCTCGCGCCTTTTCGTGTGAAGGCGTGAGGTACGTGCGCACCACATGCGCACCTACCTCACGCCTTACTCAATCCGCGGTGTGCTGACGATGGCTGCTTACGACGGGAGGTCGGCGGGGTCGATGTCGCCGGCGATCTCGTAGATGTTGTCGATCCGGTGGCACCCGAGCACGGCTGAGTGCTCGCGCACTCGATCCTTGCCGGGCGCTCCATAGACACAGAAGGTTCGGATCACACCGTCGTCGTCGACCGCTACTTGGGAGCGTTCCCAGGTGATGTCGGAAAAGGTCTCATCGATGATGCGTTTCGACAGCACGGCCATCTTCGAGAGCTCGGCTTCGTCCATCGGCTCCCACACACGTTCAACCAGGAACTTCGGCATGATCTCGAACCCTCCACTCACTCGAAGTCGTCAGGTCCAACGACCTGCACGGCACTGATCTTGTCACACGGCAGTCCGGCAGCCGCTGCGTGTTCGCGGATGGTGTCCTCGCTCGCTGCCTCGTACAAGCAGTAGGTGACAAGGCCGTCAGCCGTGTCAAGGGCGTGCGACTGCTTCCAGACGATGGTGTCGGCGAAATCTTCAGCAGCGCACTGCTTCGACTTCGACCCGCCGGCGGCGAGTTGTT
This sequence comes from Ilumatobacter sp., assembly GCA_051275435.1. Lineage (GTDB taxonomy): Bacteria > Actinomycetota > Acidimicrobiia > Acidimicrobiales > Ilumatobacteraceae > Ilumatobacter_A. The sequence continues at coordinate 27,709 of JBNMOS010000021.1, read as the reverse complement.
CGGGCGTGATGTGGCCGAAGTTACGTTCGATCAAGTAGCTCTGCATGGGATTTCCTTTGCTTTCGGGTTGGTGTTGCCGGGTTGGTCTTGATTGGTGATGTTCATCCTGCAGGCACGCGCTGGAGTGGCGCTGGAGGCAGACTGGAGCGATGGAGATCCGACTGCTCGGCTGTATCGAGGTCGACATCGACGACGAGCCGGGCGTTCGAATCGGCGCTGCGAAGGCGCGCTGGCTGCTCGCCTTTCTGGCCTTGGACGCTGGTCGAGGCCGATCCGTCGACTCGATCATCGACGCCTTGTGGGGCGCGAATCCCCCGGCGTCTGCACCAAACCTGGTGCAGGGGTACGTCTCAGATCTGCGCAAAGTCGTCGGCCGTCAGCACATTCAGACCACTGAGAGTGGATACGCCCTGGTCATCGAGGGCGACGCAGTCGATGTCGTTCGGTTCCAGCAATTAGTTCGTCGGGCCCGGTCGGCCGAAACGGCTGAGCCGCACTTCGCGCTGGCGTTGCTGGCCGAGGCCCTGGCACTCGGGGCGGGCGTACCGTTCGGGGAAGCACCACCAGACGGGCCGCTTGCCGCATGGTCGGCAAGGTTGACCGAGCAGTGGGTCGATGCTGCGGAGTTACACGCCCAGACGCTCCTCAGCCTCGGAGCCCACCACGAAGCTGTCGTCAAACTTGATGAGCTGATCGAGCAGCACCCGTACCGCGAGGGCCTCCGAGCCACGCTCGCAGTTGCGCTCTACCAGAGCGACCGGCAGGTTGACGCTCTGCGCTTCCTCGCCGACTCCCGCCGTGTGCTGGCCAACGACCTGGGTGTGTCACCGGGACGACGTCTGGTCGAGGTCGAGCAGCAGATCCTCAATCACGACCCGGCACTCGACGCGCTCGCTGTTCCTGCCGTACCGGTCGCTCCGTTGGCGTCACCGACGATGGTTGGACGCACGGCCGAACTCGCCCGCCTCCACAACCGTCTGGCACAGGCAGCGATCGGCGCCCAGCACACGATATTTATTGGTGGTGAACCGGGTATCGGCAAGACCACCTTGGCGCGGGAGGTCGCGCGCTCCGCTGTCGGCGACGAGACCGTGGTGCTCGTCGGACGGTGCGATGAACACGTCGCCGTGCCGTACCGGCCATTCATCGAAGCTCTCACGAATCATGTCCGATCAATCGGCGACGACGCGACGGACGCACTGATCGGTCAGCGGTGGGACATTGCCACCGAGGTCGTTCCATCGCTCCGTACTGCTCGCCCATCTGGCCGCGACGTAGGCGGGCGCCCCTCATCGGCGCCCGAGATCACACTGCTCGAACGCTTCGACACGTTCTGTTGGATGTTGCAGCAGATCCAAGGCAGCCGGCGGCTGATCTTGATCCTCGAAGATCTGCATTGGGCAGACTCAGCAACCCTCCGTCTGCTGCACTATCTGGCAGCTGGGCACCGGTTGCCGGGGTCGATCGTCATCGGCACGCATCGCACAACGGAGCCAGCGGATTTGTTCGAAGACATCCTCGCCGACCTGCGAACCGAGCCTCAGGTCGAGCGGATGTTGTTGAGCGGGCTGCCCGCCACCGACCTGATGCTGCTGATGCCGAGTGGTCCGCTCAGCAGCGACGATGAGACGGCAAGCTGGGTGTACCGCGAGACCGACGGTAATCCGTTCCTCGCCGTCGAGATCATCGGCCACATCGCTGAGACAGGATCGCGCGATGGCGTTCCTGTTGGCGTCGCCGAGGTGGTCGAGCGACGGTTGCGGCGGCTCTCGCCCGAGACGCAAAAACTGCTCGAGTACGCGGCGGTTCTCGGCGAAGCGGCCCCGGTCAGCCTGCTTCGACAGTTTGCGGGCGTGATCCCAGACGTGCCAGCAGCGCTGGCCGAGGCGACCCAGGCGGGCATCTTGGCCGAGGTCGACCACGACGAACGGCAATATCAGTTCACGCATGCCATCATCCGCAAGGCCGCAACAGCGTCGATGTCAGTGCTCCACCTCGAAGATCTTCACGTGGCCGCTGCGGGAGCGTGGGCGTCGCAACCGCGATCCGACGGCGTCACGGCGGCTGTTGCCTCGCATTACTTCGCGGCGGGCGCCGCTGCTGGGCTCGATGACGCTGTCGAAGGGTTCACTGCAGCCGGAGCCGAGAGCGATCGCACTGGCGCCAAGGTCGAAGCAGTGAAGTGGTATGACCGAGCGTTGACCCGCCTCCCGGACGACGACCCTCGCCGGCCCCCGCTGCGATTGAAGCGGTTTGTCGCCGCACAAGCCGCGTGGCATTGGCTGTACGGCGACTACGGCCGCTCAAACCCGGCGAAGGCGTGAGGTAGGTGCGCACCACATGCGCATCTACCTCACGCCTTGCTCGCTCGACCGGTGTACTCCAGGACATCGTCGGCGGGAAGTCCGTAGGGGCTCGCGACGCTCACGTAGGGCGCAGCATCGCCGATCCAGTTCATCGCCAAAATCTGTGCAGCACTCCGCCTTCCGCTGAACGCCCGTAGTAAATCGAACGCCGATCCGGTCACGACTGCTACCGGTTCACCATCACCCGACTGCCACACCTGCTCACCGGCATCGACCCGAACCACGGGCAAGCCAGCGTTTCCCGCACGTTCGCAGAAGAACGGTCCATAACGTTCGAGGCCCATTCGCACGGCGGCCGTGTCGCGGTTGCCCTGTCGCCCCAGCGCCTGATTGATGTCGTGATAGTGCGTGATCAGGTCGGCTCCTGCTCGCATGGGCCACACCGGGTTCGCATCGCCCAGCGCCTTAAACCGAGGGGCCAGCGAACTCCATTCGTCACAGATTTCGTTCAGCGTCTTGTCAGCGCGAGTGCTGACATGCAGAGCTGTCCATTCGTCGGTTCCGATCGCGGCGAGGTTGTCGGACAGAATGTCGTCGATGATGCCGACGACGTGCGCAACCACATCGCTGATCGACCAGTTGGGCGACTGAGGAACCTTGAGGTCGACCTCCGCGGCAGTCAAACTTCGCACCAACGCAATCATCTCGGCCCGGAGCTCGGCATAGACCTCGGTGTTCGTCGCTGGCTTCGTCATGAAGCCAGTATCACCGAGCGGACGGTCCTCGGCATCAACATTGAATCCGGCATCCCGTCGCCACTGCGGCACCGAAGACTTTCCATGAGGCCGCCCGACTTCGACACGTCGCTCCGTGAACCGCCCGGCGCTGTTCGACGTCGCCGCACATTGCAGCGAGTGCTTGGCACCGCTGGTGTTGTGTTGGCCATCACCAGTTGCGGCAGTGCGGCACCGCCCGAGTCCGCGTCCACTGCGACCGCCACCGTCACCGCACCGCCGACCGTCGGTGATCCGCCGGCGACGGTCGCTCTGGCAACGACCGCTGCGCCTGAGATAGCCAAAACGACGCCTGCGCCCACGATTGCTCAACCACCCATCGCAGCAGCCGACGAATGTCGGCGGCTGACCGACTTCAACGACGGCGACTTTGATGACGGCGACGACAACTGGGTCGTCGTGAACGACGGGGTCATGGGCGGGCTCTCCAACGGCGCCATCGAGTTCACCGACTCAGCGATGCAGTTCACGGGCAACGTCGTGACAGCAGGCGGCGGCTTCACGTCGGTCCGGCTGCAACTGACCGGCGATGAGCTCACAGATTCTGGCTACCTTGCGTTGCGTCTCCGCTCGGACGAACGCACGTACGGGCTGACCCTCGAAGACTCTGCACAAACCGGTCGCCGGCCCATTGCACACGGAGCCAACCTCACCATCGACGGACCAGCCGATGTCGACGGATGGCGAACGGTCGAACTGGCATACGACGAGCTTCGACCCTCGATTTTCGGTCAACCACTCGATGCGCCACCGTTCAACCCCGATGAGGCAGTCGAATTGGGCATCATCATCGCCGATGGCATCGACGGCCGCTTCAAGCTTGAGGTCGACTGGATCGACGCCTGCTCGAGCCAGTAGCCGAACAACCACCCTCGACCTTGGTCGCCTGGCAGCCCGGACGGGTCGAGATGCAACACTGACGCATGACCGAGATCGAGCTTCGTTCAGACAACGCTGCGGGGGTTGCACCCGAGATCCTGGCGGCGGTTGCTGCGGCCAACGAGGGTTCGGCACTCGCCTACGGCGACGACGACGTCACCACACGACTTGAAGCGGTCGTTCGCGACGTGTTCGAGCATCCAACGGCACGGGTTTTCCCCGTTACGAGCGGAACTGCCGCCAACGCCCTTGCACTGACGTCGCTGTGTCCACCCTGGGGTGCCGTCTTGTGTCACGAGTCGGCGCACATCCTCAACAGCGAGGGTGGCGCGACCTCGATGCTCGGTGGCGGTGCCGTGATGCAGGGCGTGCCGGGCAGCAACCACCGAGTGCATCCCGATGGGCTGAAGGCCGCACTCGACGCTGTCCGCTGGGGCGATCCACATCATTCCCAGCCAGCAGTGCTCTCGCTCACACAACCAACCGATATGGGCACCGTGTATACGGTCGCCGAGATCACCGCGCTGGCCGACACTGCCCGTGACCGGGGGCTACGCGTCCACATCGACGGGGCACGCATCGCCAACGCAACCGCTCGGCTGGCCTGCTCCCCCGCCGACATCACCTGGCGGGCGGGCGTTGACGTTCTCTCACTCGGCGCCACCAAGAACGGAGCGCTGTCGGCAGAGGCGATCGTCGTCTTCGACAACAACGCTGCAAACGAACTCGTCTACCGCACCAAGCGATCCGGCCACGTCACATCGAAGATGCGATTCCAGTCGGCGCAGTTGATTGCCTACCTCACCGACGATCTGTGGTTGCGGCTAGCGGCGCACTCCAATCAACAGATGGAGCGACTGGCCGCCGGCCTCTCCGATGCGGGCGTTGAGTTTCTCAACCCGCCCGATGTCAACATGGTGTTTGCCCGGGTCCCAGACGAGTCGGCAACGCAGTTGGAAGCGGCCGGGCTGCTCTTTTACCGGATCCGCCCTGGCCTCATCCGACTCGTGACGAGCTGGCAGACCGTCGATGATGACGTCGACCGAACGTTGGAACGATTCGCCAACGTGCTCGGGAACACCCGATAGGACCGGCGCTGATCGACTGGCGCGAGTACCGTCCCGGGAGTCCGATGCATGGAGGTGCCTGGTGTTGCTTGCTGCGAGTGAGTTGATGGCGGCCCGCTACCAGATGGCGCTGTCGCTCGGATTCCACATCGTGCTCTCGTGCTTCGGTGTCGCGCTCCCTACGCTGATCTACGTCTTGCATCGCCGTGGCTTGCGGCATTCCGATCCCGATGTTCGGTCCGACGCGCTTGTCCTCGCCAAGAAGTGGGCCAAGGTGTCAGCGGTGCTGTTCGCCATTGGCGCAGTGTCAGGAACGATCCTCAGCTTCGAGATGGGCCTCCTCTGGCCCGGCATGATGTCGGAGTACGGCGACGTGATTGGCTTGCCCTTTGCGCTTGAGGGCATCGCCTTCTTCATCGAGGCAATCTTCATGGGTATCTACCTCTACGGCTGGGACCGGCTGCCGTCGAAAGTGCATCTCCGCACACTCATCCCCATGATGATTTCCGGTGCATTCGGCACGTTCTGCATCCTGACGGTCAACGCCTTCATGAACAATCCTGCTGGCTTCGATCGAGATCCGGTGACTGGTGAAATCATCAACGTCGACCCTCTCGCTGCCATGTTCAACAACGCTGTCTGGGGCCAAGCCGCCCACATGTACGTCGCGACATTCGCGGTCACGGGCTTCCTCGTCGCGGCGGTCTACGCCGTCGGCATCATGCGCGGCCGCAACGATCAACGTCATCGGATGGGGTTCAAGGTCGCATTCGTCTTCGCCACGATCGCCGCGCTCACCCAGCCCATGATCGGACACTTCGCCGGCCAGCGACTTGCCGAGGACCAGCCGAGCAAGCTGGCGGCCATCGAGCTGTCGATCGAGGCCGAGGACCGTGCGCCGCTCACGATCGGCGGGCTCTACATCGACGGCGAGAAGCGTTTCGCCATCGAAATCCCGCTGCTCGGTTCACTCGCTTCAGGCAACTCACTCAACCAAATCGTTCCCGGCCTCGAAGACATCCCAGAAGACGAACGCCCTCCTGTCAACGTGACCCACATTGCGTTTCAATTGATGATCGCTGCCGGCACAGCGATGGCCCTGATCGTCACCTACTTCTGGTGGAGTTGGCGCCGCATCGGTGATGCCGTGTTCGAGAACCGATGGCTGATGCGTGCGGTCGTCGCTGGCGCCGGCCTCTCGGTACTCGCCCTCGAAACCGGCTGGACCACCACCGAGGTCGGGCGTCAGCCCTGGATCGTGTACGGAGAGATGAAGACCGTCGATGCAGTTACGGAAAACAGTGGCGTGTGGATCAGCCTTGTGGCAATGATCATCGTCTACGCCAGCATGGCGGCGCTTGCAACGAAGATCATCCGCGGCATGGCCCGACGGTGGCGTGAATCGGACGACGTCGACCTCCCCACACCATATGGCCCCTCCGAACTGGACCGATACGCCGACCACGACGAGTTGGAGCCGGCCTGATGTCGATCAGTGACGTCGTCGCCGCGCTGATGTTCCTCGGGGTCGTGGCGTACGCGATCTTCGGGGGCGCCGACTTCGGCAGCGGTGTGTGGGATCTCGTTGCCGGCGACGCCAAACAAGGCGCTCATCTCCGAGCCCAGATCGATCGCAGCATCGGCCCAGTGTGGGAAGCCAATCACGTCTGGCTGATCTATGTTCTCGTGTTCCTCTGGACCGCGTTCCCCGACGCATTTGCCGCGATCATGAACACGTTGTTTGTGCCCTGGATGTTTGTCGGCCTCGGCATTGTCCTGCGCGGCGGCGCGTTCGCCTTCCGTAAGTTCTCCTCGACGCTGATCGAGGCTCGCCTCCATGGCGCCGTGTTCGCTGCCTCGTCGCTGATCACCCCGTTCTTTCTCGGGATGATTGCCGGCGCCATCGCGAGTGGCCGCGTGCCGATCGACGGGACCGGCGATTTGTGGGGCAGCTGGACCGGCCCGACCTCGTGGGTCGGTGGAGTGCTCGCTGTGCTCACCTGCACCTTCCTCGCCGGGACGTTCCTCGCCGCTGATGCCGAACGCTCGGGGAACAACGAGCTCGCGGAAAAGATTGGCCATGACGCATTGCTGGCCGGAGCAATCACGGGTGCCGCTGCGCTGGCTGCGGCGGTCACCCTCGAACTCGACGCTGACTCACTCGCCAGCGGCCTACACGGGCGCGGACTCGCATTGATCATCATCTCGGTCTTGGCCGGCTCATTCAGCCTCGTTCGGCTACGTCAGCAGCGATGGGCGCTGGCACGTGTCGGCGCGGTGATCGCCGTTGCTGCGATCGTGATCGGCTGGGGCGTCGGCCAATATCCGGATCTCCTCGTCGACGAGATCACCATTGCCGACGCCGCTGGTGCGCGCCCCACACTCATTGGCCTCATCATCGTGTTCGGCCTCGCCGCGGTAACGGTCGTCCCGTCGCTCGCATGGCTCTACGTGCTGGTCAACGGCAAGCGATGGTCGACCGCCGATCAGGTAGAGCCGACGAGTTCGTCAGCCAACACCTGAACCGAGCTGATTCGCTCGAAATCGGCTCCGTCATGATCGTTATAGGGGTCGATGAGGATCGAGTGCAACCCTGCGGCGCGTGATGACACAATGTCCATCGCAACAGAATCGCCGACGTACGCAATCCGCTTGGGATCGAACTCGGCGAAGTACGGCAGCGCAAAGTCGAAGATCCGTGCATCTGGCTTCTCGACGCCGACGACCTGGCTATCGACAATGCATCGCATCGCGGTGAAAGTTCCTGGCCCGACTTGGCACACCGAGCGGATGAGCGAGCCTTCGACCTGTCCGCTGGCGTTCGAAACAACACCCATTGGGACACCCGCCGCAGCGAACTGCTGAAGTGCAGCGAGTGTCTCTGGGATCGGCCACCGCCACAAATCAGGAGTGCGGGTCCGATTCAAAACATCGGCGGCCTCGGCCAAGTCGGCATCACGCACCCCGACTGCGGCAACATATGCCTCGTCGTAAACAAGCCATTCGACCTCAGACGAGCCAGCCCGTGACTTGGCTGCCATGCCGGCATAGTGCGCACGCCGATGTACGGCGAAGGCTGTGTCGCCACCGTAGAACTCGAGTAGCGGGGCGATCACCGTGGGGTCGGGCAAGACGAGCACGCCGCCCGCGTCAAACAGAACCGCATCGAAACGCGATGTCATAGCTGAGCTACAACCCTGTTCGTCAGCCGCCACCGAGTTCGGCGAGGCGGTCGAGGCCAATGCCGCATTCCTCGAACACACCGAGCATCGCTCCGATGTCACCGCTCTGCACAGCTGGATCACCGAAGTCCAGCTTGTCGGCGATGCACTCGGCTTCCTGTTGGGCGAGGCCAATCGACACGAACTGAGCCACCAACTGTTCGCGAATCGTTCCATCGCCGGGGTTGAAATCGCCGGAGTCGTCAACAGCGTCGTCACTGGTGTCAACGGTGTCATCGCCCGCAACACCTGTGTCGGTGTCTGTTTCGTCGCCACCGCTAAAACTACGGCCGCAGGCGGTCTCTGTGTAGGCGTCAAGTTCGTCCGACGCCGCCTCAAGCTCAGCGTCGAGCGTCGAGTTTTCCAGGAAACTCAGGTCAGCATCGAGGATGTTGTAATCAGCGGCCTTGATGGCGTCGACCAGCATCTGGGTGCCTTCGGCGAGTTTTTTGGCTGGTTCCTTGATTTCGTCAGGTGCCTCATCGGGCAGTCGCTTAACGAAGGACTCGACCTGCGTGATGCCCGCTTCCAAGTCGCTCGCGTCGGCACCGAGTGACGAGAAGATTTCATCGACGACGTCAGACTCGTCGGCGAAATCGCACCAGCTCGCGGCAGAAGCGCCGCCAGCCGGGCCCGACGACGAGCCGCCACATGCGCCAAACAGCAGCGGCACAACAGCCAACGCTGCGGTGAGCTTGCGATGCCGAGACATTGACGTGTTCAAGATCATGGCAGTGACGTTAGTTGCCCAGCGCCGACCGAAACCGGCAATTCACCTCAGCCGAGGTGCTGGTGCAGGAACGCCGTTGCTTGCGGCCAGATGGCAGCAATTCGCTCAGCGTCCTGTGTGCCAAGGGCATTGTGCGGCGCCATGAACGCGTGGCCGGTGCCCGCGTGCACCGTCAGCGTCACGTCTTTACCCATTGCCTGCAGGCGCGCTTCGAGCTCTTTGGCTGCTTCCGGTGGGAAGAAGTCATCGTGCTCGGCCATGTGTCCCTGAATGGACGCGGTCATCGTCGAGTAATCGGGCTGATCATCGCCCTGCGGAAATCCGTAGAAGGGAACAGCAACCTTGACCCGGTCGGGACGCAGCGATGCAAGGACAAACGTCAACAGGCCTCCCATGCAGAAACCGACGACGCCGATGCCGTCGCCAATGGTCGCTTCGTGCTCGACGAGGTAGTCGACAGCACCACTCATGTCGCGACCCGCTCGATCGGCGGGCAGCGAGTTCATCAGCTCACCGGCCTTGTCCATCTCGTCGTGAGCTGCAAGTTCGCCGTGGTAGAGATCAGGGGCCAGCGCGACGAAGCCCGCCGTGGCGAGGCGGTCGGCCATCTCCTTGATTCCGGAGTCGAGACCCCACCACTCTTGGACGACGATCACCCCGGGGCCCGAGCCGCTTTCCGGCACGGCGAGATACCCGCGTGCGTTGTTGCCGTTGCTCGGGAACTCGACCATGTCACTGCTCATCCCCCGAACGTACCGCGGTCACGCTGTGTCAGCCACAGCGTGACCGACGGTCAGCGGTCTGACGGGAAACCGAGGTCGATGGTGCTGTGCGCCGGGTCGGGCCAGCGGCTGGTGACGACCTTGCCCTGAGTGTAAAAGTTGATGCCCTCGGGGCCATACATGTGGGTGTCGCCAAACAGGCTCGCCTTCCAGCCACCGAAGCTGTAGTAGCTCACCGGCACTGGAATCGGCACGTTGATGCCGACCATGCCGACCTGCACGTCGAATTGGAACTGCCGAGCGGCGCCGCCGTCACGGGTAAAGATCGCGACGCCATTGGCGAACTGATTCGAGTTGATGGTCTCGAGGCCCTCTTGGTATCCCGAGACGCGCATCACGCTGAGCACAGGGCCGAAGATCTCGTCGTCGTAACACGCCATACCCGGCTTGACATGGTCGATCAACGTCGGGTTGACGAAGTAGCCATCGGCGGGAAGGTTCTCTCGGCCGTCGACGACGATCGTCGCGCCATCAGCGGGTGCCCCGTCGATGTAGCCCTTCACCTTGTCGCGATGTTCGGCGGTGATCAGCGGGCCCATCTCGTTATCGGGTTCGTTGCCAGGGCCGACCTTGATGCCGGGAATGCGATCGGCAATTTTGGCAACGAGCTCGTCGGCGATTGCATCAGCCGCGAGCACCACGCTGACGGCCATACACCGCTCACCGGCTGAGCCGTAGGCGGCGCCGATCAGTGCGTCGGCCGCCATGTCGAGGTCGGCATCGGGCAGAACCAGCATGTGGTTCTTCGCACCGCCGAGTGCCTGCACACGCTTGCCATTCTTCGTGCCGGTCTCATAGATGTAGCGAGCAATCGGCGTCGAGCCGACGAAGCTCACCGCAGCAATGTCGTCGTGTTCGAGGATCGTGTCGACAGCGAGTTTGTCGCCCTGAACCACGTTGAACACACCGGCGGGCAACCCGGCCTGAGCGAACAGTTCGGCAATGAACATCACCGCTGAAGGGTCCTTCTCGCTGGGCTTCAAGATGAACGTATTCCCGCACGCAATAGCGTTGGAAAACATCCACATCGGGACCATTGCTGGGAAGTTGAACGGCGTGATCCCGGCAACCACACCGAGCGGCTGACGGATCGAATACACGTCGACGCCTGTTGCTGCCTGCTCGCTGTAGGAACCCTTGATCAGCTCCGAAATACCACAGGCGTACTCGACGTTCTCGAGGCCACGCGACACTTCGCCCATCGCGTCAGATACGACCTTGCCGTGCTCGTTACTCACGAGCGTGGCGATCTTGAGCTTGTTCGCGTCGATCAGTTCGCGGAATCGGAACATGATCTCGGCACGCTTCGTCAGCGACGTCGAACGCCAACCGGGGAACGCCGCCTTCGCCGCGGCGACTGCGGCTTCAACTTCAGCAACCGATGCCAGGCCGACTGCTGCCGCCTGCTGGCCTGTGGCCGGGTTGTACACCGGCGAGGTGTTGCCAGATGTCGATGGCACGGCTGCGCCGTTGATCCAATGTCCGATGGTGTCCATGTCATCCCCTTGTCCGAAAGAATTAGAGCGCTCTAATTCGACTGCCATTGTAGACGATTGCGCAGCGCTCCGGAAAGCATGAGCTGCCCGACGCCTACTGCTTGGCGAGCGCTTGTTCGCGCAGCGCCGGAATAATGTGTTCGCCATACTGCTGCAGAGTGTGGTCTTTACCGTCGTGCTGCAAGTAGATCGCGAACTGATCGACACCGAGCGCCTGGAGCGCGAGTAGCCGTTCGAGTTGTGCTTCGACCGGGCCGAGGATGCAGAACCGATCGACGATCTCGTCAGGCACGAATGCAGCGTGCGTGTTCCCCGCCTGGCCATGCTGGTTGTAGTCGTACTCCTTGCGACCAGCGATGTAGTCGGTCAGCGCTTGAGGCACCGGTGCAGCATCGCCATATCGGGTCACAATGTCGGCCACGTGGTTGCCAACCATGCCACCGAACCAACGGCACTGGTCACGCATATACGCCAGGTCGTCCATTGGACCCACGTAGGCGGGGGCTGCGATACACATCGTGATGTCGTCGGGATTGCGGCCGGCATCGCTGGCTGCTGTTCGAACTGCGTTGATCATCCATTCGGTGATCGACAGATCAGCCAACTGCAGGATGAAGCCGTCGCACGTTTCGCCAATCATCTTGAGGGCCTTCGGGCCGTAGCCCGCTCCCCAGACTTCGAGCTCGCTCTTGGCCGCCCACGGCAGGGTGATGGTCGAACCGTTGTGTTCGACACTCCGACCACAGGCGAGTTCGCGGATCACGTTGATCGAGTCGCGCATCGTGGCCAAGGTGGTCGGCTTGCCGTTGGTGACGCGCACCGCTGAGTCGCCGCGACCGATCCCGCAGACGGTGCGGTTGCCGTACATCTCGTTGAGTGTTGCGTACGTGGAGGCAGTGACGGTCCAGTCGCGCGTTGCCGGGTTGGTGACCATCGGCCCGACAACGATGTTGCGTGTTTCAGCGAGGATCTGGGAGAAGATGACGTAGGGCTCCTGCCACAGGATGTGCGAATCAAACGTCCACACGTGGCTGAACCCGTACGTCTCGGCGCGCCGGGCGAGGTCGATCACCCGCGCCGCTGGCGGGGTGGTCTGTAATACGACTCCGATGTCCATGAGTGATCTCGATTCAGTGGATGTATTGGTTGAGGCTGCGCTTGACAAACTGGCCGTGGCCCTTGGCGCCAAGGTAGGTGTCGTTGGCCACGACGACGCGGCCGCGTGAGATCACGGTGTCGACCTTGCCGTCGACTTCGAATCCCTCGTAGGACGAGTGGTCCATTGCCATGTGGTGTTTGTCGTTGACACCGATCTTGGTTTTGGTATTCGGATCCCACACGAGAACGTCTGCGTCAGCGCCGGGCTCGAGGACACCCTTCTTCTCGAGGCCAAACATGCGCGCCGGGGTAGTACAGCAGGTCTCGACCCAGCGTTCGAGGGTCATCTCCCCCATCACCACACCCTGGTAGATCATTTCCATTCGGTGCTCAACGCCGCCCATGCCGTTCGGGATCTTCGAGAAATCACCGATACCGAGTTCCTTCTGATCTTTCATGCAGAACGGGCAATGATCGGTGGACACGACGGCGAGCTCGTTCATCCGCAGGCCTTTCCACAGGTCCTTCTGGTGGTGCTCGTGCTTGGAGCGCAGCGGCGTCGAACACACCCACTTCGCGCCTTCGAAACCGGGCTGCGCGAGGTGGTCCTCGATCGACAGGTACAGGTATTGCGGGCAGGTCTCAGCAAACACGTTGAGGCCCATGTGTTGGGCACGCGAAACTTCTTCGAGTGCCTCTGATGCCGACATGTGCACGATGTAGAGCGGCACGTTGCCGGCGACACGAGCAAGCTTGATCGCCCGGTGGGTCGCCTCGGACTCAAGCTCTTCGGGTCGGGTGTACGAGTGATACTTCGGGTCGGTATCGCCACGGGCCAACGACTGGGCGACCAGGACGTCAATCGCGATGCCGTTCTCGGCGTGCATCATCATCAACGCACCCGATTCAGATGCGTTCTGCATCGCTCGAAGGATCTGGCCGTCGTCGGAGTAGAAGACCCCCGGGTACGCCATGAACATCTTGAAGCTGGTGACGCCTTCGTGCTCGACGAGATAGGTCATTGCCTCGAGCGATTTCTCGTTGACGTCACCGATGATCTGGTGGAACGCGTAATCAACGTGGCATTCGCCAGCGGCTTCGACGTGTCGAGCCGCGAGGGTCTCGCGTACGTCGAGCCCCACCGTCTGCGACGCGAAGTCGATGATCGTGGTCACGCCGCCCCAAGCCGCAGCCCGCGAGCCTGTATCAAAATCGTCGGCGGATACCGTCCCACCGAACGGCAGTGACATATGGACGTGGGCGTCAACGCCACCAGGCACGACGTATTTCCCGGTCGCGTCGATCACCGCATCGGGCGTGATGCCGTATGCAGCCGCGTGCCCCGGAGCGAGGATCGCGGCGATCGATTCGCCGTCGATCAGCACATCAGCTTCGCGGCGCCCGATCGCCGAGACGACCGTGCCGCCCTGAATCAGTGTGGTTGCCACCGTCAGACCCCTCTCAGCCTTCGACCAGTTCGCCGTACGCCTCGGGGCGACGGTCGCGGTAGAACTGCCAGCCGTCGCGGACCTCGCGGATGAGGTCCAGGTCGAATTCACGGACAATGAGTTCGGGGTCGGTTGCGCTCCCCTTGTCGCCGACGTACTCGCCGCGTGGGCCAATGAAGTAGCTCTGCCCGTAGAAGTCGTTGTCACCGAGCGGCTCGATGCCCACCCGGTTGATTGCACCGACGTAGTACATGTTGGCCACGGCCGCAGCCGGCTGTTCGATCGACCAGAGGTACTCGCTTAGGCCGCGGTGGGTCGCTGATGGATTGAAGACGATCTCGGCACCGTTGAGGCCGAGCGCTCGCCAACCTTCGGGGAAGTGGCGGTCGTAGCAGATGTAGACCCCGACCTTGCCGACGGCGGTATCGAAGACCGGATAGCCGCCGTTGCCTGGCTTGAAATAGAACTTCTCCCAGAAGCCTTTGACCTGCGGGATGTGCTGCTTGCGGTACTTGCCGAGGTAGGTGCCATCAGCGTCGATGACCGCCGCGGTGTTGTAGTACACGCCAGGTTGTTCGATCTCGTACATCGGCAGGACCATCACCATGTTGAGTTCCTTGGCCAGTGCCTGGAAACGCTTGGTCGTCGGCCCGTCGGGGATGTACTCGGTGTACTCGTAGTATTCGGCGTCCTGCACCTGACAGAAATACGGGCCGTAGAAGAGCTCCTGGAAGCAAATAATCTGAGCACCCTGGGCGGCTGCTTCGCGCGCCGCCTCCTCGTGCTTGACGATCATCGACTCCTTGTCGCCTGTCCAGTCAGTCTGCAGAAGTGCGGCCTTCACGATGTTTGCCATGCCCGAACACTACGACATGTCGCACGCCGAGCAATCGATTCAAATACAACACCGTGCGAAGTGTTCGTTGCCCTGGACGCGATCGCTCTGAGCGAGGAACCCCCCTGTCGACTGCTGGACCGCCAGTCAGGCTGACAACCTCAGCGCCGCTCGATGCCGGTGAGCGCGATGACGAGGCGATCTTCCTCGCGAGATGCGGCGAGGTCGACCTCGCCCAGCACGCGCCACTCATCGTGCCCCTCGGGGTCATGGATGGTTTGACTCACCGCGCCAGATGCCCAGTCGAGCTGGAAGCGACTGGAATGGCGAGCGTCGCCGTCGATTTCGATCGCGTCGTACTCTTCCCAATATGACTCCATGAGCTCGCGGGCGTTCAGCCCCTCCACCGATCCGGCTGGTCGCTGACGGCGAGCAAGCTGCTCGATCCACCTGAACGCAGCGTTGCGAACCATCGTGTTGAACGCACGACGGTCGGAGGTGATCGTGACCTCACCGCTCTCCGCTTTGTCTCCGGTTGGCGGGCGCACCGGTCCGTCGAGAACCTCGTACTCGTCAGGGTTCTGAAGCCGCGCCCACTCGTCGAGCAAGCTCGAGTCGACCTGGCGAACGAGCGTGCCGAGCCAGTGCGCGATCTCGTCGAGTTCGTCGTTCATCGCCTCCGCTGGCACATTCTGCGTGATGCCCTTGTACACGTCGGACAGATAGCGCAGGAGAACACCCTCGCTCTGCTTCAGGCCGTAGTGGCCCGTGTATTCACCGAAGGTCATCGACCGTTCAAACATGTCGCGGGCGATCGACTTGGGCTTCACCGTGTGACCGCCGACCCACGGGTGGCGTGCGCGAAACTCGTTGAAGTCGGCGTACATCCAATCCTTCATCGGCCGCGGCGGTTCGACTTTGGCGAGCCGTTCCATTCGTTCCTCGTACTCGACCCCGGACGATTTCATCTCCGCCATCACTTCGTCTTTTGCTTTGCGTAGTTGTGCGTTGATCACGACGCCTGGGCTCTCCTGCACCGCCTCGATGATCGTCATCACAGCGAGCGCCCGCTGCATATCGCCCTTCGTTTCGGCCTCGACGACGCGCATCGATGACTCGTCAGCTGGCTCATCCGGCTCGGCACGTACCGCCTCATCGCGGTCATCGCTGTCATCGACGAGTGATGAGTCCTTTACTACCTCATCCGGCTCGGGGACAACCAGTTCGGGGGCTGCGTCGAGCACGAGGCCAGACAGCGCAGCAAACGGATTGTCGCTTGCGGCAGCGTCGTCTTCGACGACCGCCTCTCGCTGCCGCTCGCGCCGCTCGTGGCGTTGTTCATGCGACCGTTCTTCGACTTCGAATTGCCGATCGAGATGCTCGATTGCGTCGAGCGCCCACAGCGACAGCGGCTGATGCAGCGCAAACTCGTCTTGCAAGTCGAAATCCACACGGACGCGCCGACCGAGTTCGTCGGGCTCGTCTGGGAATTCGAGCAAGCCCGCATCGACGAGCGAGCGATAGATCGAGATCGACTGCTTGATGTGCTGACGCTGACGCTTGCGTGGTTCGTGGTTGTCGACCATCAGCTTTCGAACCGCCGCGCACCCATCACCGCGCCGATCGAGCAGGCTCATGATCATCTGATGGTTGACCTGGAAACTTGAGGTGAGCGGCTCCGGTTCGCCAGTGACCATCTTCTGGAACGTGCCCTCGTCCCAGTGCGCATAACCCCGGTCGGGCGCCTTCTTCTTGACCATTTTCTTCTTCTTTTTAGCGTCCTCGGCGGCCTTCTGGAGCTTCGCCTGGTTCATCACGACGTGCTCCGGCGCCTGCGCCCACACCGTGCCTTCATCGTCAAAACCTCGGCGGCCTGCACGCCCTGCGATCTGCGCGAACTCACGGTTCCGCAAGATGCGCGTCGTGCTTCCGTCGTACTTGCAGAGCTTGGTGAACAGCACCGAACGGATCGGGACATTGACACCAACGCCCAACGTGTCGGTGCCGCAGATGATCTTGAGCAGGCCAGCTTGAGCGAGCCGTTCGACGAGCAGTCGATACTTCGGCAGCAGCCCGGCGTGATGCACGCCGATACCTGCAACGAGGAACCGTCGCAGCCCCTTGCCGAACGGTGAGTCGAAGCGGAACCCGCCGATCAGTTCTTTGACCCGCTGCTTCTCGTCCTTCGTCAGCGGGTCGAGGCTGACGTAGCTCTGTGCTGCTTCGGTCGCATCGCGCTGCGTGAAATGGACGAGATAAATCGGCGCTCGGCCCGACTCGAGGAGCGACTCGATCGAGGTGTGGAGCAGCGTCGTCCGGTACTCGAAGTCAAGCGGCACCGGTCGCTGCGACGACTTGACCAGGACGGTCTCACGACCGGTCCGCTTGGTCAGTTCATCCTCGAAGAACCGAGTGTTACCCAGTGTCGCCGACATCAGCAGAAACTGGCAGTGCGGGAGTTCAAGGATCGGCAATTGCCAGGCCCAGCCGCGCTGCGGGTCGGCGTAGAAATGAAACTCGTCGGCAATGACGATGTCGACGTCGGTCCGGTGCCCATCCCGCAACGCCCAGTTCGCGAGGATCTCGGCAGTGCAGCAGATGATCGGCGCGTCCGGGTTGATCGAGCCATCGCCGGTGATCATCCCAACTCGTTCCGATCCGAACTGCTTGCACAACTCGAAAAATTTCTCGCTCACCAGCGCCTTAATCGGCGCGGTATACACGCTGCGTTGGTCGCGCCCCAGGCCAACAAAGTGCGCAGCTACAGCCACCAGCGACTTACCCGACCCGGTCGGCGTGTTGAGGATGACGTTGCTCCCGGCAATCAGCTCGAAGGCCGCTTCTTCCTGCGCCGGGTACATCTCGATGCCCTGCTCGATCGTCCAGTTGGTGAAACCGTCGAGGAGCGCGCTCTCGTCCGGCGCCGGCGGGAGATATTGCAGGATCGGCGGAAGGACCGATGGATGGGCTGGTTGAGGAATCGGTGAGGGGTCGCTCATGAGGTGCCCATAGTCTGCACACATGCCGACGTTTCGAAGCGCCTGGAACTGGGCCTTTGGGAAACATCTGCCCAAGCCACCGAACCCAGACAAGACTGTCGAGGCTGGCTGGGTACCCATGTGGCAGGCGCAGATGCTCACCGACATGTTGATCTCGGAAGGGGTTCCAGCGGTCTGGAATGAGGACTTCAACATCCACCTCGGCACATACAGCCGTGAACCAATGGGCCGCATTTTCGTGACCGAAGATCGCCAGGCCGAAGCCGAAGAGATCATCGAAGACGTCACCGGAATCGCTCCACGCCACCGCAAGATCTGAATCACCATCACCAACCCCCGCCAACTCCCCGCCACCACCATCACCCACCACCAGCTCGTCTGCGTGATGGAAATGGTGTGGATGTTGACCAAAACCATCATGCTGACGATCAGGTTCCGGCTCCGATAGTGATCTGCCCACTGTCAGGGCATGGAACGCCACCTCACCCAGATCGCTGAGCGCCAAGAAGGCCTGATCACCCTCAATCAATTCGAACACGCCGTTCCCGCACGCCACCGTCGTCGCCGTTTGATCGAAGCAGGCACGCTCATCCGCATTGCACCGAAGACGTACCGGATTTCTGGAGCGCCGACCACCCATCGCCAGCAGCTACGAGCCGGGCTCCTCAGTCTTGGCCATGAGTCGTGGGTGAGCTTCGAAGCTGCAGCACAACTCCACGGGCTCGACCGCTCGGACCCGGACGCGGTCGAGTTCACCGTTCCACGCGGCAACTTCGTGAACAACTCACCCTTCTGCGTGCACACGACCAACCGGATTCCGCTGATCGACCGGGTGGAGGTCGATGGGATTCGCTGCACGTCGGCAACTCGAACCATCTTGGATCTGGCGCTGGCACGTCGTCCCGAACAGCGGATCGAGGCAGCGATCGATAGTGCGGTCCGCCTGGGATTGTCGGCGCCGCATGCGATTGCCAGACGCCTCGACACCTTGAGAGGTCGCGGCCGGTGGGGATGTCGCCTTATCGAGAACCTCGTTCTCGACAGCGGCGGCCACTCGCCGCTCGAACGGCGGTTCCTCGCGCTCTGCCGCCAAGCCGGAATCGATCGCCCACTCACGCAGGCGATTCACCACAAGAACAACCGATTTGTCGCACGGGTGGACTTTCTCTTCGCCCCGCAGGGCGTTGTCGTCGAAGTCTCCGGGCAGCACGGTCACTCGAGCCCAACGGAACGGCAGCGCGATGCGCAGCGTCGCAACGAACTGCAAGACCTCGGTCGAAGGGTCTTCGAATACACCTACGCCGACGTCATGCGCTCGCCCGACATGGTCATCCGGACGCTCCTGCAGCGTCTGCGTGATGAAATTGGCTGATATCCAAGCCATTTCCATCACGCTGACGGACAACGAATCACATGGGGCTGTGTTTAAGCAGTTCCCAGGCCATGGGGCATTCGGGCTTGATGGCCGGTGGGCCCATCGGGACGCGTCCGTGGGGACCAACGACATCGGAGATCATCGACGTCGGAATGACTTCCACATCGAGATCCCACGCGTCCATCGTGACGGCAGAACGCACGCCGAGCGGATCGGTTGATGCGCTGCTGTCGACGGCGGTGAGCTCGTCGATCTTCGCAACCATTGCGTCGATCATTCCACTGGGCAAGCGGCGACCGGTCCCGGCAACCAACCACACCGGTGTGCCCCATGCAACAGCGGCTGCAGCCAGCGTTGACGAACCCATTGGAGCAATGACACGATCGCCATCGCATGCCAGGGCTTCGATCAGTACGGCATCGGCGACGCGGGCCACCGTGCCCGCTGCCCCAGCATCGACGGGCTCGTAGTCGACGTCGTAGCGCTCTAGGCGCCGGACAAAGGACGTGGCGACGTGGTGCACATCGAGCGCCAGCACGCGGATGTCGCCGCGCCGAATCAGGCCATCGCCGATCACACTTGGGTCGCCGATGGTTGCCACCGTTGCGTCGTCAGGCAACGCAGCGGCCAGTTCGGAACCTGTCCGGTCGGCACGGATCTCTTCGGCCAATTCCCAGACGGCATCGAACGGTTCTGAAGATGTCGACACGTTGGCACACAACCACCACAGGGCACCGGTGAACGGATGTCGTTGGACGATCCGACGGCAAGCAACAACGATGCCTGACGGGTCCATTCGCAACGACCCGAGAGCGTGTGCGGTTTCCTCGACCAGTGCAGCCGGATCGGCCCCTTGGGCTCGGGCAACATAGCGAAGGTGCTCGATCGGATGCATCGGCCACCAACGTACCCGCGTCACATGTTGGGTTGGCGGGCACCTAACTCGCTACGCTCTCGCCCGTGGCCGATCCCACTGTGACGCAGCTCCCAAACGAATTGAACCTGACGCCTTTAACGGCCGACGGCCTGGGCCAGGCCCGACCGATCATGGACTGGTTGACGACGTTCCACCTGGCCTCGGTTGTGCTCGACCCGTACACGAACGAAAGCTCGTGGGTTCTGCGCGCCGCAACACGGGTGCTCGAACAGTTCCGCAGCTCCCACGCTCGGATCAACTTCATCGTCACTGCTGGCGCTGACGATGCTCGTGCCTTCCTCGGGCCACTCGCCGACCAGTTCCTCGTGTTCTGCGACGCCGACCGTTCGGCAGTAAAGGCAATGGGGCTCACCGAGCTCCCGGCATTCGTCTTCACCCGTGTCGATGGTTCGGTTGCAGCGAAGGCCCAGGGCTGGCACGCAGCCGAGTGGCAAGTCGTTGCCGACTCGATTGCCGACGTCACGTCGTGGACATCCCTCGACATCCCCGGCCCCAGCGATCCAGGGGCCTTCAGCGGCTCGCCGGCCCTCGGCTGATCGTCGCCCACTGCTGATGGCCGACCGGCCTCATTCGGCAGATCTTCCCGACCTTCCCGTCAGGGAGGCACTCGACGCCCTCCGTCTCGCACTTGGCGAGCACCGTCGCGCCATCCTGGTTGCGCCACCCGGCGCTGGCAAGACCACCGTCGTTCCGCTCGCGCTACTCGACGAACCGTGGCTCGGCGATCAAACGATCATCATGCTCGAGCCTCGACGCCTCGCGACGCGTGCAGCGGCTCAGCGGATGTCGGCGACAACGCGCACCCCTATCGGAAAGCTTGTCGGCTACCAGACGCGAGACGAGCGGGAAATCACGGCGACCACTCGCATCGAAGTCCTCACCGAGGGCGTGCTGACGCGAAGGCTCCAGAACGACCCCGAGCTCCCCGGCGTCGGCTGCGTGATTTTCGACGAGGTCCACGAACGCAACCTCACGACCGATGTCGGGCTCGCGCTCACGCTCGATGTCGCCGCCGAATTGCGGCCCGAACTGCGCATCATCGCGATGTCGGCAACACCGGACACCGATGGGCTGACGAAGTTGCTCGACGCCCCGGTGATCACCAGCGAAGGCCGGACGTTCCCCATCGACGTGCAGTGGCTGCCACGTTCGACACCGACTCGCGGTAAGCGTCCACAGCGGCCTGGCCAGCAGCGCATCGAACCCGACGTCGTTGCTGCGGTCCTGCGTGCCCTCGGTGACGGACCGGGCGACGTCCTCGTGTTCTTGCCGGGCATCGGTGAGATCCGTCGCACCGAGCAGCAGTTGAACCAAGTCCTCGGGCCGAACATCGACGTGTACCCGCTCGCCGGCGCGCTGAGCCTCGCCGAACAGGATCTCGCTCTCGCCCCGTCCCCGCCCGGGCGGCGACGCATCGTGCTCTCCACCGACATTGCCGAAACGTCACTGACCGTCGACGGTGTCCGCATCGTGATCGACAGCGGCCTCGCACGCGAACCACGCTTCGACCCGAGGTCAGGAATGACCAGGCTCACAACGGTGGCGACGAGCCGGGCCTCCGCCGAGCAACGCGCTGGCCGCGCCGGCCGCACTGAGCCGGGAACGGCGTATCGGCTCTGGAGCAAAATCGAACACGGCACGCGAACCAAACATCGCTCCCCCGAGATCACCCAGGCTGACCTCGCCGGCTTCGCGTTGGAACTTGCAGCATGGGGTTCGCCCGACGACCTCCGCTTCATCGACACACCGCCGACCGGCGCACTCGCTCAGGCACGGCAACTCCTGACCGACCTCCACGCGCTCGATCCGGACGACCAGTCGATTACGCCGCTGGGCCGCAAGATGCTGGGGCTCCCGGTACACCCGCGGCTCGCCCGGATGATCGCGGTCGACCAGAGCCCAACGGCCTGCGCGGTTGCAGCACTCGTCGACGAGCGCGACATCTTCCGAGGCCGACCTGACGAGGTGCCGACCGACCTCGCGTTGCGCGTCGGGGTGCTGTCTGGTGCGCGTGGCCACGATCTCGCCGACCGCGGCGCTGTGCATCGTCTACGCGACCGAACCGCCGACCTCGCTCGCCGGGCCCGCATCCCATTCGATCGTTCAGCGCTCGAACCCGACCGGTCCGGGGCACTGCTGCTCCTCGCGTACCCCGATCGTCTCGCGGCACTCAGGCGTGGCCTGCAGTACCAACTTCGTGCCGGGAGCGCCGCCTTTCTGCCCAGTAACGACTCGCTCGCCGACGAGCCGTTTGTCGTTGCGGCCGACCTCGACGGCAAGCGCGACAAGGCCCGAATCCGGCTCGCCGCTGCCGTCGATGCCAGTGATGTGATCGCGAACTTCGGGCCAGACATCCTCGAGCAGCGAACCATCACCTGGAACACCGACCGCAACGACCTGAGCGAGAAGATCGAGCGTCGGCTCGGCGCGATTCAGCTGGGCGCCCACACCGATCGCCCCGCAGCCGGAGAGGCCACCACTGCAGCGCTACTCGCCCGCGTCAAGGTCACCGAGTTGAACGTCTTGAGTTGGAACGAGGCGGCACAGAGCCTTCGCGAGCGCGTCGAGTTCCTCCATCAGCACGTTGGCGAGCCATGGCCCGATTGGTCCAAGGCGACGCTGGTCGCCACGCTCGACGAGTGGCTCGGCCCGTACCTTCCGGGCGCACGCGGCCGCGCTGACCTCGAACAACTCGACCTCAACACCGTGCTGCGGTCACAACTGCCATGGCCCCAGGGCTCCGACCTCGACGAACTCGCCCCACGCTCGATCGAACTACCGACTGGGCGAACCACCCAGATCGACTACAGCGGCGAGCAGCCAACGGCGTCTGCACGCGTCCAGGACCTGTTCGGCACCACGGTCCATCCAACGGCTGGTGGCCGACCGATCCGGTTCCAACTGCTCTCGCCTGCCAATCGCCCGATTCAAGTCACCGCCGACCTTCCAGGGTTCTGGGCGGGGTCCTGGAGCGAGGTTCGCAAAGAGATGGCCGGCCGCTACCCGAAGCATCAGTGGCCTGAAAATCCGGCGAATGCAGTCCCCAAACGCATGAAGGATCGCTGAGTGCTCGCTGTCGCTGGACTCTCAAATTGGCTGCTCGCGCTGACGGTCGTCGTCGTGTTCGTGGGTGCCACCGTGCAGGCATCGCTGGGCCTTGGCCTCGGCATGATTGCCGCGCCAATTTTGGCCATCACCGACACCGACTTCGTCCCCATTTCCATCATCGTCGCTGTTATTCCGCTGTCTGGCGCGGTGGCGTGGGCCGAACGGAAACATATTGACCGGCGCGGCGTGACGCTCACGCTCGGCGGGCGGGTTCCCGGTGTGGTCCTCGGCGCGTTGATCATTTCCCGCGTCTCGACCGATGCGCTTGGCATCTTTGTCGCCATCTCCGTGCTGGTTGCCGTGGCCGCATCGGCGAGTGGAAAGAAGCTCAACGTCGGCGATGGCGTGCTCGGTGTCGCCGGGTTCGCTTCGGGCTTCATGGCCACAGCAACCGGCGTCGGCGGCCCTCCGATCGCACTCACGTACCAACATGCCAACCCGCCCACCATGCGTGCGACCATCTCCACGTTCTTCGCTGTTGGCGCACTGATGTCGCTCGCAGCGTTGACTGTTGCGGGCCAAGTCAGCCGCCGCCAGCTCGAACTCTCACTGCTGGTGTTGCCGAGCACCGCCCTCGGCATGCTCGTCGCCTCGCGCTACCGAGACCGCCTCGATCCGGCAGTCGTGCGGCCCGCAGTTCTTGTGATTTGCACACTCAGCGCGGTCAGCCTGCTCGTTGAGACATTGGCCTGAGACTGAGTCACGAGTCACGCCCAAACCCCTGCTCCACCGGAACAACTCCCTGCTGTGATGGACATCGCTTCGTGCTGCCGCCTACCCTCCACACCGATGGAGGCGACGCAGCGAACCACGGTTCGATCACTGAGTGTGACATTTTGCGTCTTCGCACTGATCGCTGTGTGGCTGTCATCCGGCCCTCCGCCTGACGATCGCCTGACGCCTTCGAGCTCGACGTGCCTGGGTTCGACGGCACCGGATGCGCTCAGCGGGCTCTTGGCTGCTGAACCTGGCGGTGTCATCGCTGCCGACTATCAACGTGCGATCGAGCTTTCATACGGCCGCACGCTTTGGCTCTTCCAAGACGCAACCATCCGACTTCCGCTGCCCGATCCGACGACGACGACGACGACGACGATCGACCCCGACGAACCTCCGCTTCCACCAGCACCGACGGAGCGGCTCTTGCACAACATCGGGATGCTGCAAACCGGTTCGTGCTTTGAGGTCCTGCGCAGCGGTACCGCAGCTGACCCGAAGGCGTGGCTCCTGCCCGCCCAGACCACGCCCTACGCCCACTGGTACTGGCCGCTCGACGCCGCAATGGGCGCTGACGGGCGGCTCTACGTTCATCTCGCCGAGATGTTCGAGCGCGGCGCGCTGTACCTCTCGACGACCGAACCCGTCGGCACACGCATCGTCGGTCTCGACCTGGCAACCATGACGATCACATCAGAGGGCGTGCCGCCGAGTTCATCGACATCGCTGTATGGCTTTTCGATCGCGTCCGACGGCACCTGGACGTATCTGTATGGGCAGTGCCATCGCCAGTTCGGTTGGGACATGGGGCTGTTCGGTGTGCGCGCGCACGACCTGAGCTGCTCATCGCACGTTCCGGTAGCTCGCGTCCCACTCGGGCAACTGTTCGCTGCCCCGAGCTACTGGGACGGCAACAGCTGGCAGCCACACCCAGCGCGGGCCGCCGCGGTCATGCCCACCGAGGGCCGGGCAATCAACCCCAGCCAGGTCCGCTACGACGGTGACGAGTTCGTGGCGGTGACCAAGGTAGACGACTGGTTCGGTGCAACGGTCTACCTTGACCGTGCGCCTTCCGCCCAGGGGCCCTGGACCAACTATGCGCAGGTCCCGGTGTCGCCGAAGTGCAGAACTGCGTGCAACACGTACTTCGCTTCGTGGATCCCATCAACGGCAACCGATTCAAGAGCGAGCAATCGAACGGTGGTCGGCCTCAGCCACAACCGTTGGGACGGCATCGTGACCACGGTCAACCGCCCGACGTTCTTCACCGTGCCCGACCCAGGCAAGTTTGCCCTGGCGCTTCGGTGCAGCGTCGTCAACTGTTGAAATCAAGCAGCTCCTGACCGTCCAAGTGCCGCCTCTTCGTGGCACGATTCCCCGATGCGTTTCTCACGGACTTTCCCCCGTTCCAGTCGAGTGGCAACCCTTGCTGCTGTCGTCCTGATCGCAGCTGCGTGTGCCGGTTCTGACACCGTCAACGACGGTGCTCCGGTCACCGAAGCCCCGGCGAGCGTCGAGACCGAGCTGCCGGTGGCCACAGAATCTCCTGCAGCGACAGAGCCAACAGCAACCGCGGCTCCCGTCACCGATCCTCCCGTTATCGAGCCTCCCGCCGAAACCGACCCGCCCGCGACTGAACCTGGGAACACCGCCGACATCGAACTCGGCAACGGCTTTGGCCCCTACGAAGTCGGCGTCCAGACGATTCTGGTCCCTGACTTGACCGGCGGCGGCCGCGACCTCACCGTCGACGTGTGGTTCCCACTCTCACAAGACATCGACGCCAACTTGCCGCCGCAGCAGTACACCCTGCTCCCTGGCACGTACTACGAGTCGCCGTCGGCGGCCGCTGCCACAGCCGAGAGCATCGCGACCGATGGCCCGTTCCCGCTGGTGATCTACTCCCACGGTTCCGGAGCCCTCCGCTTCATCCACTCGAACTACACCGAAGCACTTGCCAGTAACGGCTACATCGTCGCCGCAGCCGACCACATCGGGAACACCATTGTTGACAGCCTGGCCGAGAGCGAGACACCAGGCGCTGTCACTGCATTCAATCGACCCAACGACGTCACCCGAGTGATCGATGCGTTCCTCGATCCCGAGAACATCGAAACTGTTGGTTTCGTGGCCAATCTCAACCCGAGTCAGATCGCTGTCACCGGCCATTCCTTCGGTGGTTTCACCTCGTACGCCATGGCGTCTGGCTTCGACAATGAGACCGGCGAGTTCGTCGCCGACGAACGCGTCGGAGCGCTCATCGCCCTTGCCCCGGCCGCCAGCGAAACGCTGCTGAGCGATGAGCGGCTCGCCTCGATCGAGGTCCCGACGCTTGTCATCGGAGCAACGAATGACGAAACCACCCCGATCGACCCCAACGTCACCCGCCCGTGGGAGCTCACGTCGAGCGACGTTTCGTACCGCATCGACCTCACGGCGGCCGAGCACGAGACGTTTACCGACATCTGTTCGTACCTCGCGTTCCTGCCGACACTCGAAGCTCCAGCACAAATCGTCGTTGACACCCTCGAAGCACGCACCGAAGCGGGTTGCGACGCCGACGACATGCCGATCGAGCGAGCTCAGTCGATAACCAACACCTTCGCCGTCTCATTCCTCGACTCCGTCTTCAAGGGCGGCACCCCTATCGCCCTCGATGAAGTCGACGAGCAGACCGACTTCGTGTACCTGATCAAATAGGTCGTCAGGTCGCACTGTGCCAGGCACAGTGCGACCGCATACCCTGAGCGGAATGGCTGACGCGCAGATCGACTACACCGAGATGTTCCCTCTGGGGCCCGACGAAACCGAGTATCGGCTCGTCTCCACGGAAGGCGTTTCTACGTTCGCCACACCCGAGGGAACATTCCTCAAGGTCGAGCCGGATGCAATCCGCAGCCTGACGGCAGAAGCGATGCGCGACATTGCGCACTTTCTGCGCACCAGCCACCTCGAACAACTCGCCAAGATTCTCGATGACCCTGAAGCATCCGACAACGACCGCTTCGTCGCACTCGACCTTCTGAAGAACGCGTCGATCGCCGCTGGCGGTGTGCTGCCGATGTGCCAAGACACCGGCACGGCAATCGTGAAGAGCAAGAAGGGTCAGTTCGTGTTCACCGGTGGTGGCGACGAAGAGCAAATCGCCAACGGGATCGCCGACACCTACCTGACGTCGAATCTCCGATACAGCCAAATGGCACCGCTCGACATGTACACCGAGAAGAACACCGGAACAAACCTGCCAGCCGAAATCAAGATCAGTGCCGTCGACGGCAACGCCTACAAATTCCTGTTCATGGCCAAAGGCGGCGGCTCGGCCAACAAGAGCTTCCTCTTCCAGGAGACAAAGGCACTGTTGAACGAGGCAACGCTGCTGCCGTGGATCTTCGACAAGATTCAAGCGATCGGCACATCGGCCTGCCCTCCGTACCACCTCGCAATCGTCATCGGCGGCACGTCTGGCGAGATCGCCGTCGAGACCGCGAAGCTCGCGAGCGCCCACTACCTCGACGCCCTCCCGACGACCGGCTCAGAGTCCGGCCACGCGTTCCGCGATCTCGACCTTGAAGCCAAGGTCCTCGAACTTGCCCAGAACACCGGTGTCGGCGCTCAGTTCGGCGGCAAGTACTTCTGCCATGACGTCCGCATCGTCCGCCTCCCGCGCCACGGCGCATCGTGCCCTGTCGGCATGGCGGTGTCATGCTCGGCCGACCGCCAAGTGCTCGGCAAAATCACCGTCGACGGCCTCTTCCTCGAGCAGCTCGAAACTGATCCAGCACGCTTCTTGCCCGCCGTCGGCACCGAAGAGCTCCACGACGCAGCACCGGTCCACATCGACCTCAACCGACCGATGGACGAGATCCGCGCGACCCTTGCCGAACTCCCTGTGACGACCCAGGTGATGCTCAGCGGCC
>JBNMOS010000020.1:0-34979 GCA_051275435.1 Ilumatobacter sp. | reverse complement strand
GGACGCGGGATGCAGCGGGAGAACGAAGCCGGTCGGGTCGGTCACCGGACCACGCAGACGTTCGACCAGCCGGACTCGGGCGTCAGGCTCGTCAAGCTGATCGGTGTCGGCAGGTTTGGCGTCGGCCGTCGGTGGATCTCCGCTCGGAAGCCGCGCCTCACGCCAGACCTGGTCGATCGGATCCTCGAATGCCGGGATGACTCGATCAGCGCCTATTCCAAAGCCGGCGGCGATCGCGTCGGCGAAACGTTGGGCATCCTCGACGGTCGCTGTGCCTGGCTGCGCTGGGTCGGCGAGCAAGTCGCCTCGAGACCACAACGGTTCGCCGTCGTTGCGCCACACGATGCCCATTTGCCACCGAGGAAGCGGTTCTCCTGGGTACCACTTGCCTTGACCGTGCTGAATCAACCCGCCGGTCGTGAACCTGGCGTGCATGCGCTGAGCCAATTTGTATGCCAGCACCCGCTTGTCGTGGCCGTCGGCTGCGGTGTTCCACTGGGCGCCCTCCATGTCATCGATGGAGACGAAGGTGGGCTCACCGCCCATTGTCAGCCTGACGTCGCCGGCCTCGAGACGTTCGTCGACTGCCTCGCCGAGTTCGTCGATGCGCGCCCATTGTTCCGGCGTGTACGGCAGCGTGACGCGAGGGTCCTCGCGCACGCGGTGGACGACGTTCGAGAAGTCGAACTCGACTTCGGCGAAGTTGGTGCGTCCCGAAATCGGCGCAGCGGTCGTCGGGTGCGGCGTGCACGCGAGCGGGATGTGGCCCTCACCTGCAAACAGACCGGACGTCGGGTCGAGGCCGACCCAGCCCGCACCCGGGATGAACACTTCGGCCCACGCGTGGAGGTCGGTGAAGTCGGCGTCGGGCCCGTCGGCGCCGCTGAGCGACGGCTGATCCGACGTCAACTGCACCAGGTAGCCGGACACGAAACGAGCGGCGAGCCCGAGCCGACGGAGTGCGTCGACGAGGAGCCAACCCGTGTCGCGGCACGACCCGATACCCCGCGTGAGGGTGTCTTCGGGTGTCTGCACACCTGGTTCCATTCGAATCGAATAGGCGATGTCGTTGTAGAGGCGCCGGTTCACTTCGACAAGGAAGTCGGCAATCGCGGTACCGCCATCGGGCGCCCTCACACCGGAAAGCCACTTCGTCAGCTCGGGCCCGGCTGGCCCGTCAGGCTGGAGGTACGGCTCGAGGTCTTTAGCGAGTTGCGGCTCATAGACGAACGGGAATGCCTTGGCCGACTCCTCGACGAAGAAATCGAACGGATTGATGACCGTGAGGTCGGCGATGAGGTCGACGGTTACATCGAGCACCTTGGTCGGCTCAGGGAACACCAGCCGGGCCATGAAATTGCCGAAGGGATCTTGCTGCCAGTTGACGAAGTGCTCACTCGGGGTAACGCGCAGGCTGTACGCCAAAATTGGCGTCCGGCAGTGCGGGGCAGGCCGCAAACGCACGATGTGTGGGTGGATCTGGGTAGGTCGATCGAAGCGATATGTCGTGCGATGTTCGATACCAATATGGATGCCCATTGGCACGTCCTGTCGGTTCGGTCGATGAATGAGTCCGTCCAGAACGATGGTACTGGGCCATCTTCTGCCCAGGACGAATCTGGCTCTCCCGAAGAAGGTACCGTTCCAGCCATGAACCTGTCCGGTCGTTGGTTGCTTGCCGACCGCTACGTGAACAAGGGCACTGCCTTCACCGAAATCGAGCGACAAGAGCTGGGGCTCGACGGGTTACTGCCGCCGGTGATTGAAGACCTTGCAACACAACTTGACCGGGTGGCCTTCGAGTACGACTCGAAGCAGACGGATCTCGGGCGCCACGTGTTTCTTCGAGCACTCCAAGATCGCAACTCGGTGCTGTTCTACGCATTCCTCAACCAGAACCTCGAGACCGTGCTGCCGATCGTGTACACGCCGACGGTTGGCGTGGCCTGCCAGGAGTGGTCGCGAATTTACCGTCGCGAGCGCGGCCTGTTTCTCTCGTGGCCCCAACGCGATCGCGTCGACGAACTGCTCGAGAACGTCGTCGGTGATCGTGAAATCGATGTGGTCGTCGTCACCGATGGCGAGCGCGTCCTCGGGCTCGGCGATCTCGGAATCGGCGGGATGGGCATCCCCGTCGGCAAGCTCGCTTTGTACACCGCTGGCGGAGGCCTCGATCCGTCCCGGACCCTTCCGGTGTTCCTCGACGTGGGAACGAACAACGAGGCGCTGCTCTCCGATCCGCTCTACCTCGGATGGCGACACAACCGTGTCGTCGGCGACGACTACGACGAACTCGTCGATGCGTTCGTGGGCGCACTCCGCCGACGATTCCCGAACGTGCTCTTGCAGTGGGAAGACTTCGCCCAGCAACACGCCAACCGGCTACTCGCTCGCCATCGCGATCAGATCTGTTCGTTCAATGACGACATCCAGGGCACTGCCGCAGTCACCACGGCGGCGATCGTCGCAGGAATGGCGACCTCCAACGTCCCGATCACCGAGCTGCGCATCGTCATCGTCGGCGCCGGATCAGCCGGCACCGGCATTGCCAACCAGGCGGTGCGTGCCATGGTCGCTAGCGGCCTCGCACACGATGAAGCAGTCGCACGGTGCTGGCTGGTCGACCGAGACGGTCTCCTCCACGACCGGATGGAAGGGCTCCTGCCGTTCCAGCAGCCGTTCGCTCGTCCGTGGCTGGAAGTGAGCGAGTGGGATGACGACGGCGACGGCTCGATCGAGTTACTCGACGTCATCGACCGGGTGGCGCCGCACGCTTTGGTCGGGGTGTCCGGTCAGCCCGGGATCTTCACCGAGGCGGTCATTCGATCGCAGGCGTCGGGCGTAGAGCGTCCAATCGTGCTGCCACTCTCGAACCCGACTCCGAGAGCAGAAGCCATTCCAGCCGATGTCCTCGCCTGGACCGAAGGTGCAGCACTTGTCGGTACCGGCAGCCCGTTCGGCCCCGTCACCGTTCATGGCCGATCAATTCCAATCGCACAGGTCAACAACGTGCACGTCTTCCCGGGCGTCGGTCTCGGCGTCGTCGCCACGCGGGCCAGGGCAGTCTCTGACGCAATGTTCACTGCGGCCGCCACGACCATCGGGGACCTGGCGGCCAAAAACGGCGACGGCGGCCTGCTCCCTCCGATCACCGAGAGCCGCACCGTTGCCCGCGAGGTCGCATTCGCCGTCGCTCGCACAGCGATCGCGGATGGCCTTGCCGAGCCACTCACCGACGCCGAGTTGACGGAGCTGATCGACTCAACGGTCTGGGACCCCGTCTATCGCGCCGTCACAAGCGATCAGTTCCTGCCTCGAGGTCAGGCTCCGGGATCGACCACTTGACGCTGCGCCATCAGTCGCAACGACTGATGCAGCGCCGGGTTGCGACCCGCCTGGCTCAGTCTTCTGGTCCGGTGCCGTATTCGTTCGGGCCGTCGCTCGCCTGTACGTAGAAAACGATCAGGATGATGACGCCGACGAGCGGAATCAGGCCGACCAGGATCATCCACCCCGACTTGCCCGTGTCGTGGAGGCGGCGGATTGCGATCGCGACACTGGGGAGCAGCGCCGCGAGTGCGTAGCCGAGGTACAGCACGAAGAAGATTGATGCGATGCCGCCGAGTATCGACAACACCACAGCGACGGCGAAATTGATGGCGACGAAGCGCCAGAATCCGCCGACGGATGTACGACCGGAAAAGTCGGTGTACCTCGCGAATGCGGTCTTGTAGGCGGTGATGAACTGATCCATGTTGTCCTGTCCTTCTCTTACCTTGTGCGTTTGTGTAATGCGGGCAAACCAGACGGTAGTTGTTCGCGGGCGGAGGATCGTCGATGCTCGTGAGTATGGAGATCGTCTTCGACCGCGAGACAACCGGCGAGAGCGTCAGCTCGGTTGCACGCGTTCGTTGGGTCTTGATTGGCACCGGTGCACTGCTCGCGATCGTCATCGCTCTTGCAGCGCTCCTCGTGTCGGAGCCCACAACGTGGCGGGGCGCCCAGGCGACGCCAGCCGGTTCGTTCGCGCTCGAACAAGCCGCGTTCGACGGATGGGAGCCACTCGCGCCCACGGCCGGTGAACTGCGCGCCGGGTTTCCCGCACCGATGGTCTGGAAGGGGGACCGGGTTTGTATCGGGCTCGCTCGGATCGACTTCGGCCCCGACGATTTTCGGCCGAGCACGGCCCGGTGCGAACGTCAACGCGCTGAGAACATGGCGTCCAACGAGATCCGGTCGCTGCTGTCAATCCGGAGTGGATTCGACACGTGGCACTTCATCGAGGCCCCCGGCAACATCGACGCAATCGAGGTGCGCTTAGCGACCGGCGCGGCCCTGGGCGGCGAACGAATTCATTTGTCGGGCTCGACTGCCGCATTGCGACTCGAGGACGGCCGCGATCTTGCGTCAATCGAGTGGTCAACGCGATCGCTCAGATACCGGTGTCTGCCGGACCCGACCGCCTGGCGAACCTCCGAGTTCTGCGCCGACAGTGGCGAGGTGCCTGGCGGCTGACCTTCGACTGAGGGTCGGCGTGCGACACATTTCGATGCAGATGCTTCGACGGTGCCTATGTGTTCCGAGCAATCTTGAACACCCATGCGGCGAATTGGATCTCGTTGCCGTCAAATGTTTCGAGTTTGATGAACACCTTGAGAAACACCCAAGGCCACGAGTCTCCACTCCTCTCCATCTGTCGAACTGTGCACCAGGTTGAGACAATCAACGTCGCCCCCGTGCACGAGATATCGCCGAGCCCAACCGCGCTCCGCAAGTAGAAACACTTGCGCCAGCGGGCTCAGGCGGCAACACTTCTGCAACAAGCCGACCGGGGGGCCGACATGACACACCACCAATCACGAGCGCGAGCCTGGGTGGCAGCATCGATCATCACACTGTCGCTGGTGCTTGGCGGTACAGCGATGGCCGGCAAGGGCGGCAACGGGGGCGGTGGCGGTGGCGGCAAGCCGAACAAGACGACCACGACCACCACTGTTCCAGTGACCTCCACCACTTCGACCACCACCACTTCGACCTCCACAACAACAACGACCACCACGACCACGACGACGACCACCGTGCCCGAGACCGATCGGTGGATGGTCACGGTTGGCGACTCAGCGATCTCCGGCGAGGCAGGCCGATGGGCGGGCAACACGAATAGCGACAGTTGGCGACATGACACGGGCGCCAATGCCTACTTCGACAATGCAACGAACACGGCCGAAACCACGCCGGGATGTCACCGGTCCAAGGCGGCAGAGGCGCACATCGGTGACGTGATGTCGCTCAACCTCGCCTGCTCGGGAGCACGCACGTACACCCAGACCGGCAGCGACTTCAAGCCCGGACTCGATTGGTACGACGACGGCACCCAGTCGAGTCAGGTCGTGCAGCTGCAAGAGTTCGCAACAACGAACAACGTCGACGCCGTCACCATCCTGATCGGTGCCAATGACTTCGGGTTCGCCGACATCGTGCAGCAGTGCGTGACGAACTGGCTCACGTCAGCGTCGTGGTGGAAAAACTACTGCTCCGACGACACGTCAGTCACCAGCCGCTTCACAGCGTCGGCCGTCGACGCTCGAACGGATGACGTCGCTGAGGCCATCTCGAACGTCGCCCAGGCGATGACGAACGCCGGCTACGACGCGAGTGAGTACACGGTCATCATCCAGACCTATTGGTCGCCCCTCCCCCGAGGTAACCAGATCCGCTATCCCGAGTCGGGCTGGAGCCGCCAGGACACCGGGGGCTGCGGCGTCTGGAACCGCGACGCCGACTGGGCCAACGATGTCGCCGTCACCAAGATGAACCAGGCCCTCACCGACGGTGTCGTACGTAGCGGTATTGACAACTACGTCGTGCTCGACATGGCACAGTCGCTCAATGGCCATCGACTCTGCGAACAAGGGGTCGGACTGCTCGAAGAAGTGGGCATCGCCGACTGGACACAGCCAGGCGCGGCCGATCAGACCGAGTGGGTCAATCACATTCGTACTTTGAGCACCCTGTTCGGCCCCTACCAGGTGCAGGAGAGCATCCATTCGAGCTACTGGGGCCAGCTCGCGATGCGCAACTGTCTCCGCCAGGCCTACTCGGACGGCATCCCATCTGGCGGCGTCTGCACAAGCACGGGTGGCCTCAACACGCTCGGCGAACCAAACATGAACCTCGGGTGACGCTTCGCCAACCCATCTGAGCGAACCGATGTCGCGCTGCGATATCCCGAGATGCGGTTGTGTCCGGCGCCGTCAGTCGTCCCAGTTGGCCCACTCGACCTGATGCGACCGGATGTATGACTTCACGGCCACACCAATGGTCGAATGGAAGCGCGTCGAACCGATCTGGTCATACAGGCCGTACTGGATCAGACGGTCCTTGACCGGACCCTTCAGTTCGGCGAAGGCCAGTTCGATGTCATTGCGCTGGAGATCGTCGATAAGGATTGCGAGCATCGCTGCGGCACTGGTGTCGATGTCAGTAATCGGTTCCGCCGCGACGACGAGCCGTCGAACGCGATGAGGTGAACTCGCAATGACGGCGCGCACCCGGCGTTCGAAATGGTCCGAGTTCGCGAAGAACAACGGTGCATCGAAACGGAAGAGCACGAGCCCGGGCACCTGCCGCGCATCGGGATGTCGACCAAGGTCGTGATATCCCTTGCGCTGATCGATGCGGCCGAGCACCGCGTCGTACGGGCGCCACACCCGACGGATGAAGTTAGCCAACGACAGCCCGATCGCAATCGCAAGTCCATTGAGCACCCCCAGCAGCACAACGCCGACGGTCGCCGCAATACACAGCGCAAACTCACTGCGACGAACCGTGTAGAGCCAGGACACCTGGTGCGCGTCGAACAGCTTGATGGCCGCCGCGATCACAATCGCCGCCAGTGCTGTCGACGGCAGGAACTCGACCAAGCCACCGCCGGCCATCAGCAGCACCAGCACCAGCACCGCACTCACCACACCGACCAACTGGGTGTTGCCACCGCTGGCGTGGGCAATGGTCGTCCGACTCGTGCTCGCGCTGACGGGGAAGCCGCTGAACGCACCCGCCGCCACATTCGAAATACCCAGCGCGACGATCTCTCGATTCGGATCGACCCGTTCGCCTGTGCGCGCCGCGAACCCCCGCGATAACGCCGTCGTATCCGACAGGGTGACCCAGGCAAGGCCCACCGACGCGAGCAGCAGAGACGGAACCGTCGCCAACTCGATCGACGGCCAAACCGGAGACGGGAACCCGCTCGGCAACTCGCCGACGATGGCGACGCCGTCGTCGGCGAGTCCAAAAAGTCGAACCGTGACGGTTGCTCCCACGACGACGATCAACACGGCGGGAATCGACGACGCAACACGATTCAACACCAAGATCGAGATCAACGCAGCCGCGCCGATGAGCAACGCTCTGACGTTGACCAATCCGTCGGCCACGCCGGTCACGACGTCCCAAGTCTGCTCGACCGGCGTGTCACCCGAGACCGAGAACCCTGCGAGCTTCGAGGTTTGACTGAGAACCATCACGATTGCCAAGCCATTGAGATAGCCAAGTTGCACTGGCCGCGACAACAACTCGGCGATCGATCCCAATCGGCTGATCCCTGCGAGAACACACAAACCGCCGGTCATCAAGGCCAGCATCCCGGCGATCGCGATGGCCGTCGCAGGCTCACCGTCGCTTGCGGCGATCGCTATGGCAGCGGCAATCAAGGGCGCCAGCGACGAGTCCGGCCCAAGCAGAAGAACCCGCGACGGGCCAAACAGCGCGTACGCCAACACCGAGGTGATCGTCGTGTACAGCCCCGTCACGGCGGGCACACCAGCGAGTTCGGCATAGGCCATGCCATGCGGAATCATCAGCGCCGTCACCGCGACGCCTGCCAGCAGGTCACCGCGCAGCCACTCGCGGCGGTAGCGGCGGACCATTTGTAGCCCCGGCAGCCAACTCATCTGAGGGGACGTCGCCGCTGGCATCAGGTCACTCGCTGGCGACAGGGAGATCGAGCGCAGAGCAGATGTCTTCGAAGACGTCCTGCTTCGCTTGATCGGCGTCGATCGTGACGACGAACTCCTTGCGCTCGAAGATCTCGATCACCGGCTTCGTTTTCGAGTGGTAGTCGCGTAGACGTTTCCTAAGGGCCTCGGGCGTGTCGTCGTCGCGTCCTATCAATCGGCCATTGCAAACATCGCAGGTGTCTTCCACCCTCGGTCGGTGGGCGATCAGGTTGTAATCGAGCCCGCACCCTTCGCACAGACGGCGGGACAAGATGCGGCGTTCCACCTGATCATCGCTGAGGTGCAGATTAATCACACCGTCGATGTCGAAGCTCTCGAGGAAGAATTCCGCTTGGCGAGCGTTACGCGGAAACCCGTCGACGATGAAGCCGTAGTTCCAGTCGTGGGCTAGCAGCCGGTCCCGGACCACCGACTCGACGAGGTCATCGCCGACCAACTCCCCCGCATCGACAACCCGCTTGACGACAGCTCCGAGTTTGGTGTGGTGCTGCACGTTCCATCGAAAGATGTCGCCGACGCTGAGATGTACGAGGTCGAACGTGTCGGCGAGCAGCTTGGCCTGTGTGCCCTTCCCGCTTCCTTGCACTCCCATGATCACGTACTTACGCATCCAACGATGTTCTCACAGGCGCCGCGGCGGACAACAGGGCCGGAATCCTCCAGAACACGCGAGACTCGCTCGGTCGGCGGTCTCGACCATCTTGATCTGAACTTGATCTGAACTTGATATTGGCTTCGTAATGTCACCACCAAATTGACAGACGAGTGCCTCAACGCCTTAGCGGCCCGGCTAACGACGGCCGAAGCAGCCGTTCACCTCAGAGAGAAATCCCCCACTATGACCAACATCCTCACCGCCATTGCGCCGAACCGTGTCTCGGGTCGCAAACGCCTCCTCCGCTTCTGTGCCCTCGCGGTAATCACGTCGAGCACCGTGGCATTGACCGTCGTCGTTCCGGCCAGCGCCGCAACGACCGGCGCTACGACCGCAACCGTAACGGTCACCGGCGGGGCGCTCGCCATCTCCGTGCCGTCTGATGCTGGCAGCCTCGGAACCACGGTGAACGTGGTCGGCGGATCGACGATCAGCGGCTCTCTCGGTGAAGTAGTCGTCACCGACGCACGCAGCGCCGCTGCCGGCTCCGGCTGGGTTGCCAGCGCCATCTCCACAGCCTTCACACCGAGCGCAGGCCCAACCATTGGCGCCGCCAACGTCGGCTACACCGCTGGAACGATCGCCAAAGTCGGCACCGCCACATACACAGCCAATGACCCGGCCAGCCTCGTCGGCGCCTCGCCCGTCGTGACAGCTAGCGCCATCACCGGCGACAACTCGGCCACCTGGAACCCAACAATCAACGTTGCCGTGCCAGGCGGAACCGCCGCCGGCACGTACGGCGCGACCATCACTCACTCGTTGGTCTGATGCAGTCCAACCTCAGCCGGCAGCGGCTCAATAACCTCTGCCGGCTGAGGTTATGGATTATCGGTTTCGCAGTGGTCGCCGCTTCGGCATTCACGCTGCCGGCGTTCGCCGCACCGAATGCAGAAACCGGCACCATCGGTCTTCGTCTCCTCGAACAACCAGACGACACAACTGACAACCCGCGTGCAGCGATCTACATCATCGACCACCTCGCGCCCGGCACACAGATCCAACGCCGCGTCGAAGTATCAACCACCAACACAGCAGCGCCCGTCCACCTCTACGCCGCAGCCGCCACCATCACCGACAGCGCATTTCTCGGCGCGCCCGGCGAAACAGCCAACGATCTCTCGACCTGGACATCGGTAACACCCGGCGACATCGACATCGAGTCCAATCAGGTCGCCACCGCGACCGTGACAATCACCGTCCCCACCGACGCAGCCCCCGGCGAGCACTACGGCGTTGTCTGGGCCGAGACACGCACGCCTGCGAGCAACGACGGGATCGTCCAAGTCAACCGCGTCGGCATCCGCATCTACCTCTCCATCGGATCCGGCGGCCCACCCGCAGCCGACTTTGAGATCACATCACTGGCAGCAGGCAGAACACCCGACGGCGCACGAGCGGTGGTCGCCAACGTCACCAACACCGGCGGCCGCGCCCTCGACATCTCCGGAGCCCTCGACCTGACCAGCACCTCCGGCGACCTCCAAGCAGGCCCCTACCCCGCCGAACTCGGCTCGACCCTGGCAATCGGCGTCACCGAGCCCGTAACAATCGCGATCAACACCGACCTCCCCGCGGGCCCCTGGGGCGCCACCATTACCCTCGGCAGCGGACTCGTTCAACGCTCGGCAACCGCCCAACTCACCTTCCCCGAAACCGACACTGCGCCCGCCATCCCAGCCACACCAATCGACACCAGCAGTCGTGGCCTACCGCTGCTCGCCCTGATACTCGCAAGCCTTGCGCTACTCACACTGCTCGCCGCGTTCGTCGTCGCAATACTCGTCGTTCGGCGCCGGCCGGTGCAGCGCACGGAGTAATCGTTCCCCAGGGGTTGGTTCAGCCGTGAGAAACCGAACCAAAATCCCAACGACTCAGAGTTCGGCCAGTGCGCTCGTGAGCTGGCCGATGTCGTCTTCGTGGTTGTAGAAGTGGATCGCCAGTCGCAGGTTGCCGTCGCGGGCCGAACAGACCACGCCTTGTTGCCTCAGCTTCGCCAGAAGTTCAGCCGGCTCGGCTGCACCGAAGGGAACGGAAACGATGGTGCTGCGATTGGCCTCTGGCAGATTGATCGGCTCGAGACCGATCTCAGCCAATGCAGCGCGGAGCAAGCCGGCGAGTTCGCGGTTGCGCTGAAAGATCGCGTCGGCGCCGAAGTCGTCCGAGAAGCTCGATCGTTATACCCGGCCACGTGCACTTCTCACGATGAGAAAGCCCGGGGCATAGAGGCAGCTATTGCCTCTTCGGTGTCAGCGGCCCACGGCTGCTAGGGCCTCTCTCGCACTGTCCGGTGACATCACCTCGGTAGCGAAATGCTCTAGGCGTGTCCGTCCAGATTGTGAGGGTGGGTCCATCGTCCGGGTGAAACGTCCACCGAGCATTGAGGTCGCACGAGGTCGCTGAGCAGGGCGGCAACTCGGAGTAGGAATCGAATGTCCACGAGTCCTCTTGAATACCGTCAAGCTCACGAGTCGTTTCGATGTGTTCTGTAACTCGGGCCGGAGGCCAGAGGTCGCCGAATACGCACACCCATCGGTCAGCGAGAAAGGTGTTGGTCATGGCTCGGTCGAGTCAGCCTGTCGTGGTTATGCAGAGCAGCCGATTCCGTCTTTGTTACCGTCGAAATGATGCGGGTCGGGTTGCAGGACGCGGAAGTTGCGGAAGGTGATGTCGCCGCAGTTGAGGTCTGGCGGGGGTGGCGGGATACACACGTCAGGGTAGGACGGATCACAGTTCCCGCCCGGTGTGGTGGTCGTCGTCGTGGTTGCCCCGCTGCCGCCTGTGTTGGGGTCGACTGGCGTACCTCCTGGCGGTGCGCTGCTCGGGGCGACTGTGAGCCCGGCGCAGGAGTCGTTGATGACGTTGCGGATACGGCCGTGTTCGCTTTGGTCCATCGAGAGATTCCAGCGGGCTTTGACGCTGATCCAGTCGGCCAGATAGCGGCACACTGCCGGCTGGTGTGGTGGAAGCCAGTTCGAGGGGTCGTTGGCGCCCTTGGACTGGTTTGAGTTGTCGGTGACCGCAATAAGGCTGCGCCCGTCGGTCAGATCGTTGGCGAAGTCGGTGCGCTGCTGAGGCGTCCAGGACCATGCTCCGGAGTCCCACGCTTCTTTGAGCGCGACGGTGTGGTCGATGTCGATGTCTGACGGGAACGATTCGGTGAGGTTGTCGTAGGTGGAGTACCGGTCGCCTTCGATGACAGCACTGCTGCCACCTCGGTCGCAGCAGTGGGGACCGATCATCCCGAGGAGTACCTCGGCGAAACCCTCGGAGCCGTTGTCGAGGCGACCGCTGACGCACTCGATCCGGACGGCACGTACGTGGTTTTCTGGACTGACGCTCGCTCCTTCGGCAGCCAGGGCTTCGGACTGGTCAACGAACTCGAACGACAGGGCTTCGACGTCGGGGTGTACGAGGCGTGGCGTGTGCCGGTGACCGGACAGCGGGTGCTCACGGCCAACGAAGCAGACGCCGAGATCATCTGGGCGACTGGCAGCTTCGTCGATGTGTGGCGCGCCGACGACCGAGTCACAGAGATTGCCGCTGTCGAACCGCGCACCCCGGCCGAGCTGGAAGAGTTCGCAATGCTGCGCACTGAACTGATCGCCGATCTCATCGCCACGGGGCTTGACGACTTGGTGCCGCTTGTTGACAACAATCTGTTCGGGGTACGGATCGACGGCCGAATCTCAAGCGCGGCACTTGCGGCGAGTAAGCGGTTACTCGACCTCGACCAGAACGCAGCAGTGTTCATCGGCCCCTCTGGCGTCTCACAGTGAGCGAGGCTCGTCGTCTCGCCGGTCAGCTGCAGCGATTCGGCTGGCAGTTGCTGGCCGGCGCGACATCGTTCGTCATCGCCTTCAGCGCAGTCCGCGGTATTGCCGGCGGCTACGAGCCAGTCAACGACAACTCGCTTATCGAACTTCGTGCCGGTGATGTGTTCACCAGGAACCATCCATTGCTCGGAACGCTCTCATCTGCGTCGATCAGCACGGGAATCGACGTCAACCACCTGGGTCCGCTCCTGTTCGACGTTGTGGCGATCCCCCTGCGCTTGTTCGGCCGATCAGCAGGCATCGCACTTGCGATTGGGCTGCTCAACATCACTGTTGTCTGGTTAGTCGGCTTGGTGACAAGCCGCGTTGGTGGCGCTACTGCAGCAATCAGCGCCCAGGCAATCACTGCACTGATGGTGTGGACGATGGGCAGCGAGTTGCTCTACGACCCATGGCAGCCGAACGTGCTTTTCCTGCCATTTTGGCTGCTGCTGTGCTGCGTGTGGGCAGTGGTTGCCGGTCGGGTCTCGCTGCTCCCGCTGACCGTCGGTGTTGCATCGTTCGTGATGCAGACCCACCTGAGCTACCTCTTTATCGCGCCCATCATGGTTGCCTTCGCCGTCGTGTCAATCCTGTGGGACCGACGTGCATCCGGTGATGGGGCGTTCGACGATCTGCGGCGGCCAGCGCTGTTGTCTGTCGGCGTCTTTGGGGTGCTGTGGAGCCAGATTCTGATCGAGCAGTTCTTTGGATCGGGCCGTGGCAACCTGACTCGCCTGTTCCTCGCGGGGACTGGTGGGGGACAAGACACCGGGTTCGAAAGCGTGCGCACCGGGGTTCCGCTCGCGCTTCGAATGATGAGTGCAGTCGTTGCGCTGCCACCTTGGTGGGGCCGACCCGGCTATGACGACTCGATCCCTGGGTCAACCTGGGTCGACGGCCCGAACGGACTTACTCTGCAAACACCTGGTCTTGCGTCATTCGGTGTGTCCCTGATCGGGCTGGTTGTGGTTGTTGCCATCGTTGCGGTTGCGTGGCGTCAGATGCGACGGGTCGAGAACCGCGAAGTGCTCGCCGCGTTCCGAACGTTGACGATGGCGTCCGCCGTTGCGTTCGTGACCCTGGTGATCACGCCGATCGACATTCTCGGTATCTCACCGCACAAGGTTCGATGGATCTGGGTGATCGGTATTTTCCTGACCTATTCCGTACTCCTGGCAGTGCTCGCTGCGGCTCCGAAGCGCTGGTGCCGGTATGGCGTCAACGGGCTTGCCGGGCTCAGTGTGGTGGCGCTCATGTTGACCTTGCCGACGTACGTGAGCCAGTCCGGTCCGTTGATTTTCCGCGAGGCAACTGCGTCGATCACCAACGTGCGGAGCCAGCTCGACGTCTATTTCGAACGTTCAGATACTCCGCGATCGGTGCTCTTCGACCCAGACGGGATTGGTTTCGGTGAGCCGTATACGCAGCCGA
Organism: Ilumatobacter sp.; assembly: GCA_051275435.1. Classification (GTDB taxonomy): domain Bacteria; phylum Actinomycetota; class Acidimicrobiia; order Acidimicrobiales; family Ilumatobacteraceae; genus Ilumatobacter_A. Next base: position 21,054 of record JBNMOS010000020.1, on the reverse strand, counting down.
TTATGACGCAGTTGATTCATGACGGCATCGACCTTGCCGTCGACGACCCGAGCCTCGCCCGCCAGCTGGGTCGGAATCGTGTTGCGACGCCCGATGAGATCAATGCACTGCCGCTTATTTATGTACGCGCGGGCGCTGAAGCACGTGAAATCCCCGACGGTGCCGAGCGCATTGCCTTCCACGATGGCGAAACGAGCCCGTACTCAATTAACGACGTCCGCGACCGGGCCGTCGCGGTTTTCCTCGTCCGTCAACAGGGGTAGCAACCACAGGGGTAGTGGCGCCCAGTAGACATGTTCGGACAGATTTGTCGTGGCTCTCAAGCGCACGCCGCGTTGTGTCGTTAGACCTCTGAATGGATCAGAAAACCACAAGAGCCTTGCGATGAGTCGAGATGCGATGGGTGCCGTTTTCGCCGGGCGCAAAGACCGACACATCGAGCTACCCGTGTCGTCGCGTGATCTATTGGTCGTGGCCCGTGTTATCGCGATTCTGGCGCTTGCGTGCGTTGCGGCCGTGTTCAACGACGGCCCAGAGACAACTCGAGTTGCTCTCTTGCTTGTTGCGGTTGCGGCGGTCCAGCCAGGACTGCCGATTTTCTGGCGCTTCCAAGACTCGTATCGGCAAGCACAGATGGTGACCGACATCGTTGCAGTCGCACTCATCGTCGCCATTGCTCCGCAGTACTACTGGCTGTGTGCGGTGGTGGCCGCTGGACTCGTCGGCAACAACGCGGTTCTTGCGAGCGTGCGAAGCTTTGTACTGACTGCAGGACTCGCGGTCGTAGCGCTCGCGGTTGCCGGCGCAGCCAGGGACGTGGAGCAGTATGAACGAGGTGTGGTGATCCTTGCGATTCTTGCCGCCGGGCTCGGCTATCTCGGACATAACACCCGCGCGTCGATGCGCGCCGCTCGAGAAGACATTCTCCACGTACTGAGTGCCGCCGGGGGATTGGCCCACCTGACAGACCTGTCAGCTGGTGTCATTGATGTTGTTGGCGATACTGAGGCAGTCGTCGGTTGGTCGCGCGAAGACTGGCTGTCGTTGGATCATCGCGAGATGATTCATCCTGATGATCTCGCTGACTTCTGGCAGGACGCGACCATTCCGGCCGGCACCCTGGTCGACCGAACGGCACGCACCCGTGCAGGTGATGGGCGCTGGATTTGGATTCGTGATGTGTCACTGGTGGTGATGCACGAGAACCGTCCGCATCTCCGTGGGTTCATTATCGACGTGTCCAAACAGCAGGACGGCCTGCATCGCGTGACTACCGAGGCGTTGACTGATGTTCTGACCGGTTTGCGAAATCGGCGTGCATTGCTCATGGAACTTGGCGCCCGCAAGCTGCGGCCGCAGCACTACCTCGTGCTGATCGATCTCAATCACTTCAAAGATGTGAACGACACGCTCGGGCACGAGGCCGGCGACGTGTTGTTGCAGGTCGTTGCTGACCGTCTGACACGTTGTCTCCGACCCAACGATGTGCTTGCGCGCCTTGGCGGCGACGAGTTTGCGATTGTCATGGACGCAATGGTGGACATGTCGGCCGTTGTTGCAGCCGTTGAACGAGTCGCGTTTGAAGTGTCTCGACCTGTCGAAGTTGGTGGAGTCAACATCACGACATCGATTTCGGCTGGGATCGTCGACGCTCGCCCCGGCGAGGCAGACGAATTGACCATGTTGCATCGTGCTGACATGGCGATGTATGCCGCGAAACGATTGAACCGCACCTCGGCCGTCTTCGATGCAGACCTCGAACGGACTTCGGTTCGGCGGGAAGAACTCTCCAAGGACCTGTCCCAGGCGTTGGCCAACGGAGATCTCACCCTGCACTACCAGCCGATTGTGCACACAATGAGCGGCACGATTGTTGGTGGTGAGGGACTCGCGCGATGGGACCATCCGGTTTTTGGCCTCCTGACGCCCGACGCGTTTCTCGACGTCGTATTGATCTCGGACCGGTCTGGGGAGTTCACGCGGTGCATGGTGCTCGATGCGATCGCCACCGTCCGCGCTCTCGCCGATGCAGGATCCGCTGTCGCCATTGCCGTCAACCTGCCGATTCGCACGCTTGAAGACGAGGAGTTCGGACGCTGGTTCACCGCAGCTTGCGAGGCGGGCTCCGTCAGCCCCAGCCAGTTGGTCTTCGAAATCACCGAGCAAGACATTCACGACACCGAATCGATCGCCTCGGCGATCGATCGGCTCGCGGGGCTCGGCGTCACCATCTCGGTTGACGACTTCGGAGCCGGACACGCCACGTTCGAACGCCTGCGGTGGCGCAACGTCGCTCAACTCAAACTCGATCGAAGCCTCCTCGTCAATGTGACCACCGACGAGCGGGAACGCGAGGTCCTCCGGTCGATTCTCGACTTGGCGGCGCGGCTCGACTACGACGTGGTCGCTGAGGGCGTGGAGACCGACGAGCAGTTCGCCTTGCTCCGCCAAATGGGCTGCCCACATGCCCAGGGGTATCTCTTCGCACGCGCAATGACTCGGTCCATGTTCATCGATTGCGCCCTCAGCGGAAGAGTCCCATCGGTGATTGACCCCGTTCGCGCCGGTTGAGAGTGGCCTGACGACAAGCGCTTGGCGCAGAGTCGCACTGCAACCTGACGAACAGGTCAAGCAGGAGATGGCAGAGTGGGCGAATGACGGACCAGCCTCGATGAGTTCTTGAAGAACCCAACGAGCGAACTCGCGGATCAGATCGGTGCCTTCGCCGACACGGATCGCGTCGAGCAGGTCGGACCGGCCAGAATTGGCTCACCGACTGCTCTGGGTCATCCAGGTTCTGAGTGTGACCGCCCCCCGGCGTCGGAGGGTTCTCGTGGTCGCCGCCGTGGGCCGTCATCGCCGTGGGCCGTCACCGTCGGGAACTCGTTAGGCGGCTCCAGAGACTCTTCCGCTGAGGTGTCTCCGGCGGATCGATCTTGAACGCCTCTTGCACCGCGTCCACCTGGTTGCGCATGAAAGCGAGCGTCCAGTCGTTGAAATGGAGGTCCCCAGCGAGTTCGGGTGGAGGCGGCACGACCGCCGGAGAAACCAGCGGCACAGGATCTATTCGGTCCAGTCCCGGCTTCTGGAGCGCAATACGCCACTCCCGCTCAACCCATTCCGACTTGCTCGCATCCTCAGACCAAAAGAGATAGAACGCATCACTGGACTCAATCTCCGTGCGGATGCGCTCCTGCCACTTGTCTCCAGCCCGAAGCGAGGCAACATCGACAAACACCTCAATGCCTGGCATAACCTTTTGCATCCCTTGAACCCTGCCGAGCACAGCGTCGCGGTCCTTGGACGAATACGACGCGAAAACCTTTCTGTACGGCTTAACGCTAAACGACGACCGATCGGCCGCGTCTGACACGGCCACCGTGAAACTCAGCATTGCGATACAGAGACCGTTGACATGGAGCGTCAGTTGCGCCGGATACTGGCCAGCCAAGAGTTCGGGCGCCACAGAGAACGTGAACGATGCCTGCTCGAGCCGGCCATTCCAGAGAATCTGGTTCTCCGGAAACGGCACGGTGAAATCGGGCATCGACAACGTCGCAACGATGACAGCGCCACGCTCGACGCGAGGACCAACAAATGTGCGATCTGTGACACCCTCCGCACCGGCGTTTCGGGCCGCCCGCTCCAGCACCTCATCCAGACCGGCTTCGAGGTGAACCCAAAGGTCAAGGACAGCAGAGTTACCGGGAACGGTGGTCGGTGGCGTAGTGATCGTGAACTCGACGTCATCGATGACCGGTTTCGGGCCGAATTCTGAAGCGCAGCGAGTGCAGTGCGTTTTGGCCCTCGGGTTCAGCTCGCCGCAGGACGGGCAGATCAGCGCATCCAAACTTCTTCGACCGCCGCTACCCGGCAAGCGACGCAGCGTCGAATCGCCGTCGGGCGACCCGGCAGCGGTAGCAGCGGTGACGACGTCATGTTCGCCAATGACGACGTCATGTTCGACCGGAGATTCCGCAACGGTGTCTGGGAAGTCAATCCCCTCCTCCCGCATCTCCCGCTCTGCTTCCGCCCCGTCCAGGTTCGCCCCGTCCAGGTTCGCCCCGTCCAGGTTCGCCCCGTCCAGGTTCGCCCCGTCCAGGTTCGCCCCGTCCAGGTTCGCCCCGCTCAGGTTCGCCCCGCTCAGGTTCGCCCCGTCCAGGTTCGCCCCGCTCAGGTTCGCCCCGCTCAGGTTCGCCCCGCTCAGGTTCGCCCCGCTCAGGTTCGCCCCGCTCAGGTTCGCCCCGCTCAGGTCCGCCCCGCTCAGGTCCGGTGTTTCAAGGGTTTCTTCCAACCGCCACGCGTTCCAGGCGTCCACATCTCGCATGCGTGCTTGGTGCTCTGGGTGCGCCACCGACTCATGATCGCACACACACACCGGATCGTCGAGGGCAGAACGCGGGAGCGTTATGAGCGACACATGCCGCTCAGACTGGGATCGACTGCCAGCTTCGGGGGCACCCATTCGTGCGTAGTTGCCAACAAACGCAGGGCGTGTCCCAAAAATCCTTGACACTCGAACAAGGTCGTCGAATGCGAGGGTGGGGACCGTTGATGCTTCGTCAATGACAACACGCGCCGCCGCAGCCGACAGCGCCAAGATCGTTACGTCACGTAGTGGCTTTAGCCAGTTGCCAACGACTTCTTCGGGTCGAAGAACGGACGCTCGACAACGGTTGCGGAAAACGTTCTGGCAGTTGTCGTCACTTCGAGTGTTGTGCCGAGGTCCGATGCCTCGACGGCAATCATCGCGAGGGCGATGTTCTGTTCAAGGCGCGGCGAGTAGATGGCCGAGGTGACCTTGCCCACGGCCGTCCCATTGTGAGTGATCGGCCAGAACGAGGTGTTTGGTCCCGTCAGCGGTTCGGTGTCGAGTAACAAGCCGACCTGTTTGCGGCTCACGCCTTCGTGTTGAATCCGTTGGAGTGCGGCCTTGCCGATGAAGTCGGCTTCGATGTCGAGGTTCACGAGCCGGTCGAGCCCAAGCTCGAACGGGTTGGTGTCGATGTCGGCATCGGCGTAATAGGACAGGATTCCACTTTCGATTCGGCGAATCGAAGAGGTATGCCCCGGTTTGAGACCGAGCGGCTCACCGACGGCCATGATCGTCTCCCACAACTCGTCGCCGCGAGAGCCGTCTCGAAGGTAGATCTCGTAGCCGAGTTCGGTCGACCAGCCGGTGCGCGATACCACGAGTGGGATGCCGTCGAGTTCGAGTTCGCGCAGCCAGTAGTACTTCAGGTCGCCGATGTCTGGCCCGAACAGGGCCTTCATGATGGCACCGGACTTGGGACCTTGGATCTGGAGCGGCGAAACGTCGGGTTCCTGGAGGGTGACGTCCATGCCCGAGTGGACCGCGACGCCTTGAGCCCACAGCAAGATGTCACTGTCGGCAAGCGAAATCCAGAAGTGGTTCTCGCCGAGCCGGAGCAGTACGGGGTCGTTGAGGAGGCCCCCCGCCTGGTTGGTGATGAGGATGTATTTGCACTGCCCGATCGACATCGTCGAAAGATCGCGACACGTGAGCATCTGCATGAATCGAGCGGCATCGGGCCCCGTGACCTCGACCTGTCGTTCGACGGCCACGTCGCAGAGGATCGCATCGTTGACGAGGTTCCAGAAGTTCTGCTCAGGGTCACCGAAGTCGCGAGGGATGTACATGTGGTTGTACACCGAGAATTGCTTCGCTCCCCATCTGACGGTGGCGTCGAAGTAGGGCGACTTGCGGATTTGCGTCCCGAAGCCGAACTCGTGTGATTGTGTCATGCGGACTCCGTTGTTTGATCCGGTGCGGACATGCCAAGGCGGTCCGCGAGATTGTTCGCCATATGGATGAGTTCTTGGCCCATGTTCGTGCGGAATGTGGGCGTGAAGACCCGCATGGAACCTGTGGCGCCGATCGACAGAGTCGGGGCCAGATCGCTTGGGCGCAGTGGTGCCGCTACCGAGCACATGCCGCGCTCGAGTTCTTCGACGCATTCGGCGTAGCCGAGTTGCCGGATCAGTTCGAACTCGGCGCGCAGATCGTCGACATCAGTGAGGGTGTGCTCGGTGTAGGCCTTCAAACGGCTGGCGATTGAATTGGCGACATCGGGCGAGAAGGCCGCGACTGCTTTCGAGCACGAGCATGCGTGGAGTGGGCGTTTGCCGAGGCCTGGATGGAGGAACGAAACGCCAGTGTCGGGGGTCTCGACGTGGATGATCTCGACGGCCTTGCCACGAAGGCGCGACAGGAAGAAGGCGACGCCGTGATCATTTGCTGCCTGGCGAAGCACTGGCGCGATGGTTTCGAGGAGGACCTGGTCTGACAGGTCGGGCTGCGTGATCCGCTTGAGGCGGGTGCCGATCGCGAACTGGCCTTTGGCGACCGGATCGAGCAGGCCTGCGTCGACCAGGTCATTGACCAGGCGGTAGGCCGACGGCTTGGGAAGGTTGGAATGCGCGCACACCTCGGCGACGGTGGCTTCGCCCTTCTGGCCGACGATTTCCAGGATCAGGGCCAGGCGTTCAAGATGCACGGTTCGACCGTTCCCTCATCAGTTCCCTCATCAGCAGAATCTCATTTCGCAAGAACAAGAATCTTAGTATATGGTAACCAGAAGGATGTTGACAAAAGGGGATTGGTCATGACTTCGGAGATGGATCTCGACACCGGATCGTCGTGCTGCGGGCCCGGTTACGCAAGCCCTGCCGAGGCGATGAACGCACCTCCCGAGACACTCTTGTACACGGTTGCCCTGTACACCGGCACGGGAATTCAACAGCCCGACTACCTGGCGACACTCGACGCTGATCCGCAGAGCCCGACCTACTCCCAGGTAATCCACCGCTTGGAAATGCCAGGCATTGGCGACGAGCTACACCACACCGGATGGAACGCCTGCTCGTCATGCCACGGAGATGCTGCGATGAGCCGGCAGTACCTCCTGCTGCCCGGTGTCCGGTCGAACAACATCTACGTCATCGACACCGCAACCGACCCGCGTGCACCCCGCATCCACACGGTGATCGATGGTGATGAGATCAAGGCAAAGGCCGACCTGTCAGGCCCCCACACAGTCCACTGTCTGGGATCGGAGATCATCATTTCTTTCCTCGGCAATGCCAAGGGCGAGGCGCCGGGCGGCTACCTGCACGTCAACAAAGACTTTGAGATCGTCGGTCGGTGGGAGAACTCCATGGGCGACATCCCTTTCGGATACGACTTCTGGTATCAGCCGCGCCACAACGTGATGATCAGCTCCGAGTGGGCTGCACCGAACACGTTCATGCCTGGCTTCGACCTCGAAGAGGTGGGGCATCTCAAATATGGGCGCCGCCTCCATGTCTGGGACTTCGAGAAGCGGGAGCCGGTCCAGACGATGTACCTCGGCGAAGACGGCCTGCTTCCCCTCGAGGTCAAGTTCCACCACGATCCCGACAGCACCCACGGATTCTGCTGCGCCGCGCTCAGTTCCAACGTCATTCACTTCTGGAAGGGCGACGACGGTGTCTGGCAATGGGAGAAGACCGTCGACGTCGAGAACCAACTCCACCCCGAATGGCCCATCCCGCTCCCGGGCGTGATGTCGGCGCTGCTCGTGTCGATGGACGACAAGTACATGTACATCAACAACTGGCTGCATGGCGACATGCGCCAGTACGACATCACCGATCCGCACAACCCGAAACTGACCGGGCAGGTATGGATGGGGGGCCTGCTGGGCAAGGCGCCCGAGGTCAACGGCGTCAAGATCGCTGGTGGCCCGCAGATGTTCCAGCTCTCACTCGACGGCACCCGCATGTACGTGACCACCTCGTTGTTCTCGACGTGGGACAACCAGTTCTACCCAGAGATCCGCACCCAGGGCGGGCAGATGATGTTGATCGATTGCGACCCAGTGAACGGCGGCATGAAGATCAACGAAGACTTCATGGTCGACTTCGGCCAGGAGCCCAACGGACCGAGCCGCGCCCACGAAACCCGCTACCCGGGCGGTGACTGCACCAGCGACATTTGGCTCTGATGGAACGCCGCACGATAACGATCACCAATCAGGGCGGTGGCACCTACACGGTCGACGCGGACCGGCCACTACTCGACACGCTGGAGGAGCTTGGCGTCGATCTGCCGTACGGCTGCCGCTATGGCGGCTGCATCACGTGTGCCGCCAAACTGACGTCGGGGCAGGTGGACCAGTCCGAACAGGTCGCCTTAAATAATCGCCAGATCAATAACGGCTACGTCGTGCTCTGCGTTGCTCGACCGTTGTCGGACTGCGCACTCGAAGTTGGCGTCGACAGCCATCACACGCTCTACCGCAACCCGTTTCTCGATCCGCTGGAGCCGCACGAGCTCAAGGCGGACATCGCAACCATGAAGGAGGCGTAATGCCTGAAGCAGAAATTGACCGTCGCTACGACTATGCGCCCACGTATTTGGCCGAGATCCTCCGCTCGGTTAAGACCATTGCCATGGTCGGTGCAAGTGCGGACAAGACCAAGTTCAGTTACGGCGTGCTCCGGCAGCTGCATGAGATCGGCTACGACATCTTGCCGGTCAACCCGAACCCGGCGGTGGCCGAGATTCGCGGCATCAAGGTGTGGCGCTCCCTCGAAGAGATCGATCGGCCCATCGACATGGTCGACGTCTTCCGGCCCAAGGAGGAGCTCTACGGGATCGCGGAGCAGGCCATTGCAATCGGGGCCACGGTCCTGTGGGGTCAGATCGACGTGTACGACGACCGTGCTGCGGCCTTGGCCGAAGCGGCGGGGTTGGAGGTCGTCATGGACCGCTGCCCGAAGATCGAACTGTTCCGTCCATTCTGGAAGCCGCGCCTGGATCTGGACCTCAATCTCCCCGAATAACGCAGCATCGGCGTGCGACACCGCAGTCGGCGCTCCGAAGCTGCTTCTGGTGGCGTTCAAGGCCACCAACATTTGGGTCACCAACGGTGACTTGAACACTGTGTTTGAGCTTCGCTGGCTGCCCCGGCTGGTCAGTGAAGCTTGTCCGCTCTGAACGGGCCTTGGTTGTCAGTAGTGTCGAGTCGCGTGCACGAGTCGAGTACCAGGTGTGTCCCCGGAGCGGTCGACGACAACCTCAGTTACTACGGTTGAGTCATGAGCATTGAGATCCACGGAACAGTCGCCCCCGGATTCGAAGCCGTCCGTGACGCGTTCGCAGCCAACTGGGAGAGTCACGGCGAGGTTGGCGCCTCCGTCTGCGCAACCGTCAACGGTGAGGTGGTCTTTGACCTTTGGGGCGGCACCGCCACATACGACAATGGCCAGCGCCCATGGGCCGAGGACACGATCATCAACGTCTGGTCGACCACCAAGACTATGTCGTTCCTGTGCTGTCTGCTGTTGGCCGACCGGGGAGAACTCGACCTGTACGCGCCCGTCGCTGCCTACTGGCCTGAATTTGGTGCTGGCGGCAAGGAGCAGGTCGCCACCCGCCACATCATGGGCCACACCGCCGGTCTGTCCGGTTGGGACGAGCCACTTGAGATGAGCGATCTGCTCGACCACGACAAGCTTGTTGGGCTCCACGCGGCCCAGGCCCCTTGGTGGGAGCCCGGCTCAGGATCTGGGTACCACGCCATTAGCCAGGGGTACCTGCTCGGCGAAATCGTCAAGCGGATCACCGGCCGATCACTTGGACAGTTTTTCGCCGACGAAATCGCCGGACCGCTCGGTGCTGACTTCCATATCGGCACGAGCGCCGAGCACGACTCGCGTGTCGCCCATGTCATCGCGCCGCCCTTTGGACTCGGCGACGATCCGAACGCTGCCGCGGTTGACCCGTCGTCGATCGCTGCGCGCACGCTCAGCAATCCAGCGATGGACGCCGCATTTTCCTCGACGATCCCATGGCGGCGGGCAGAGGTCCCAGCCGCTGGAGGCCACGGCAACGCTCGTTCTGTCGCAGCGATCCACACGCTGACCGCAAATGGTGGCATCGCAAATGGCCAGCAGATCATTTCCCCAGAGGGGCTCGAGCGGATCTTCGATGTGCAAGCCGAAGGGATGGACAAGGTGCTGCTCGGTACCGATCTTCGCCTCGGGATGGGCTTCGGCCTGCCGGGCCCGATGCTGCCGCTGCCCAACCCGCGCACGTGCTACTGGGGTGGTTGGGGCGGATCCTTGGCGATCATCGACATGGACCTGAACCTCAGCTTCAGTTACGTGATGAACAAGATGGAAGCGTCGCTCACAGGCGACCCGCGCGGTGCCGGCCCCCTTCTCGCCACCTACGCCACCCTCATGGCCTGATACGCCTCAGGTCCTGGTGCGCCCGCATCGGCGTACCTTGGCACCCGCCCATCTACTCGCCAGCGTCGCCACATCGGACCGCTGCGAACGTCAGTCGGTACAGGGGAGGCCGTCGGCGAAGAGGCCGTAGCTGGTGAAGGCCCAGGTGCCGAGATTGTTGGCATCGGCTTGCGACACGAAGCTGGACATATCGATGCGTCCGTCGAGGACATCGATTGCGTCGGCACCGGTAGCAGCGACAACTTCCTCAAGCGTCGCAGCAGCCCGTACCTCGTCGACGTCAGACAGTGCGCTGACCACGGCAACCGGGCAGGCAGGTCCGTTGTAAGTGATTGCCGGAGTGCCCTGGAGTTGGAAGACACGAACAGACTCGTCGCCGCTGGTAACCCGGCTCGGACCGAGCTGTCGGGCAAGCACATCGTCGGTGACGCGGAACTCGATGTCGCGTTCTTGTAGCCACATCATCATCGTGGCGCTGTACGGCTCGAACACGACGAGATTCGACACATCGAACAGCACGGGTGTGCGGCCATCGACATCCTGCGCAAACTGATCAAGCCCTGGACGGACCTCGCGGATGACGGGCATTCGATCGTATGCGGCAACCGGGCCCGAACGTTGAGCATGAAACGGCAGGTTCGCCAGACCAGCGGCGAGCACGAGGCCAGCAGCGAGCGGCGTGGCCCACGACCATGACATCTCCGGTTTCCTCGCCTGGATGTTGGTCACGACCAGCCACGCGATCACGCCATGCACAACGGCCAACATGGGCCAGATCCACCGGACGTGGTGCGGTGAAAGCCCGACCTGGCCGATGGTCAGAATGCTCAATGACACGAGCATGCCCACGACGGCCACCAGCATCAGGGTTCCAGCGGCAGCTTGGCGATGGAGCCCGGCACGGCGACTGAACACCGTGAGGCCGGCGATCGCAGCGAACAGCGCGGCCACCGTGAGTGCAGCGAGGGGAAGCGACGGCAGCCCGGGGATCAGCAGTTCGCCATTCGCGAGGGGCGTGACGGGCACGGTGTTCGCGTAGCCGCTGCGTCCCCACCACGGAGGCAGGACTCCAACGGCTGAGACGATTCGAACAGCAGCGGAAGGGCCAAGGCTGAGCTCGCCGCCGCCGGAGTTGCTGATCAACCGCGCGAGGTTGCCCTTTCCCTCGACGAAGAACTGCTCGATGAGCGGCTGTGCCCACAAGACCGCGAGAACACCGACGCCGACCAACGTCGTGCGAGAACGCACGCCCTGCTTGAGCGTGGCGATTGGATCAACATCGTTGGCACGGTTGTAGAGCAGCCAGGCAGCGGCGGCGCCGACGATCAAGAAGACGAAGATGTACGCATAACTGACGTGCGTCTGCACCAGGAGGGTGCCGACCCCCAGCGCCCACGGAAGGAGCGCACCATCGCCGGCAGAGAGACCGAGCATCATCAGGAGGAACAGCACGAACGGCAGGATCAGCGCGTTGGCTTGCCAGATATCGATCAACAATTCGCTGCCCATCGACCAGGTGAGTGCAGCCGTGACGATGAGCATCACGCGCTCGAAGCCCCACCCGCCCAAGCGCCGCGCCACAACCGAGATGCCAACAGCACAGGCGATGTTGATCGTTGCCACGCCGACGGCTGCAGCCGGGCCCGGAGAAAACAGATGAGCCCACGGAGCAATCAGCCAGTCGTACGCCGAGCCGGGATTGTTGACGTTCTCGCCAAGGCTCAGCGAGGCAGACGTCCACGACCCGAGCAGCGGGTGGTGTTCGGTCCACACATCACGAGCTCGAATGAACAGCAGTGCGTTGTCGCCAATCGGGAACCAGTCGGTCCGGAGCGATCGAATGACCGCAGTGATGATTGGCAGGATGACCGCCGCCACCAGGCCCGTGCGAATCAGTTGGTCGAGCCGGGGCCGCTGGCCAGACGACTCAGACATGACGCGGACCGGTCGGCCGAGCGAACCCTGAGAACAGCACAACGAACGAGGTGAAGCTGGCCACGAAGACCATCGCCTTCGCGCCGAGCAGTGCGAGTCGCACGTTGCTGTCGATGCCGTCGAGCCAACCGAGGGCGCCGCAGAGCAGGCCAATGAGCAGCGCAACGCCACTGAGCACAGAAACGATCATCATGCGAACAGCAATGCGCTCGGCCATCGGAAGGAGCATTCGGACACCGTGCGCCATCAGCGAGTAGGTGTTCATGCGGGACTCGCCGGCGTATCGGCTGCCTCGGGCGCACGGCACCAACGTCGTGGCTCGCTTCAGTTCGAGCAAGGTCGACGAGTAGCAGAGGTCGAAGCCGAACTCGTCGCGTCGAAAGAGACAGCCAGCGTGGTAACAGACCTGCGTGTCTTCTTGGACGGTGCGGTCTACTCGGGAATGCCGTGGGGAAATGTGCAGAACTATCCGACGGCCGGACTAAACCCCGTCGACATCGTCCCGCGGGCGATTGAGGCCGTCCAGCCCCACGTGCACGAAACCGCCCGCGGCCTCTGGGGCTACCATGCGCCGAAGCCGCCGAAGCCGCCGAAGGTGGATGAGCCGCCAAAGACATCTGACGAGCCTGACGTTTGATCCATGGGCGCACGTCTGACCGATGAACAGGCTGCGGCTGTCATGCGTGCAGCCAAGTTGGAACCGTTGGAGCCGCACCCAGGCAGTCGAAAGCCCTGGCTGTGTCGCTGTCAGACATGCGGTGACAAGGTCAGCCCGGCCTACGCCAACGTGAGCAACGGGCATAGCACTGGATGCGGATTTTGCTCTGGCACGCGCGTTGATGGGACCGAGGCAGTAAACGTGATGCGGCGAGCTGGGTTTGAGCCAAAGGTTCCGTACCCGGGCAAGAACGACAAGAAGTGGAAATGTCGCTGCATCAAGTGTGACCGAGAAGTATTTGCGACCTACGCCACCGCAAGCAAGAATCATGGATGCCCCTACTGCGTAGGACTCAAACTCGTAGAAGATGACGCTATCGAAGATATGCGCCTCAGGGGATTCGAGCCACTGGTCCCGTACCCAGGTGCAGATACCCCGTGGCTTTGCCGATGCTCGGAATGCGGCCGACAACCCTCGCTGACTCGTAGCAACGTGATGCGGGGTAAAGGTTGTGGATATTGCGGGAAACGACTTGTGGATCCAGACGAAGCCGACGCGTACATGCGCTCGGTGGGTCTAGAGCCGCTGGTCTCGTATCCGGGCGATGCGCCTTGGCGGTGCCGGTGCATGAAGTGCGAGAACGTTGTTGAACCGTGGTACCGCGGAGTCAAGGGGAGCGGATCAGGCTGCAGGTATTGCGCTCCCTATGGAATAGACCTGAAAGCGCCTGCGCTCGTATACGTCCTCACGAGTGCCGACTTCTACTCGGTCAAAGTTGGGATCACCTCGACCGCAAGCGCCGATCGTGTTGCCCGGCACGCGTCGAAGGGATGGACGGTGGTGCAGACCTGGGCAGTGCCGACCGGCGACGACGCCTACAACATTGAACAAGCAATCATCGCTTGGTGGCGTGACATTCTCGGTGCCCCGCGCCCATTGACGAAAGCCGACATGCCGCAGACCGGTTGGACCGAGACCGCATCGCTATTCCACGTTGACCTCGACGAGACGATTGAGCGGATCGACGCCGAGGTTGCTCGGCTCACTCAGTAGAAGTGAACAGACCCCTACGCGACCCCCACGGCCGACAAATGGCCGCCGTGGCCATCGGCCAGAACCGCAAAGATCCTGGTAGATGTGGTCGGGGTGGGGAGATTCCTGGTAGATGTGGTCGGGGTGGGGAGATTCGAACTCCCGGCCTCCTGCTCCCAAAGCAGGCGCGCTAACCAAGCTGCGCTACACCCCGTATCCGCCCTGATGGGCCTGTGGAGCCTAACGAGAGTTAGAGCGCAAACGCGCTACCTGTTCCAGCCGGCGGCGCGGGCCAGTCGCGTGCCCCCACATCGAGACCAGCGGCGCTGAACGCTTCGGTGAGCTGGTTGACGTGGAGATCACGGCGACGGTCCGTCGAATCGATGTTGGTCATCACCCGGACCACGTCGAGGTACGCCCGGCGATACCGCGCGCCGTGCCCGTTAACCGGGCCAGCGAGGACATGCGCAAGCTCGTGGGCCGCCGTGGCGATCGTCATCTGCGAGGCAGCAAGGCGGATTGTTCCCGGCCCCGCACCAGAGCCCGCGCACCGCGTGCTCGAAGAGTGTGCGTCGGATCGGGCCGCTCGAACCTCTACTCCCCCGCCAGGCCACCATGGGTCAGCCACAACGGAGTTGATCAGCCCTCGCACCTGCTCAAACGGCCGGACGTCTTCGAGGTCGGTTCCGTCGTACGCCGCCAACTCGGCGGCGTACAGCGCATTGTGATCCGGGTCGGTCATGACTTGGGGCGCCCGAGCCCGCGGCGACCCGGCAGCCTCGAACGCCCGACGTCGGCCCGACTCGCTGCCGCGGAACCGGCGTTCCAACCACCTGTCTGCGCCGCACTCGGCGCCCGAGCCGTGCGCACTCGACCAAAGGCCGTCGCCGCAAAATCGTCGATCCGAGCGTTTCGGCTCAACACGGCAAGCACACGGCTTCCCGAATCATCGACGACATCCACTGAGCCGGCCGCGGCCTTCTGCGAATCTTTCAATGTCTGGCTGATCTTCTCGGCAAACCCGAACAGGAACGACCGACGGAAGCGCTGCGTCGCCGCCGGTGTCCCTCGCCGTTCACCTGCCATCTGCGACGCCGCCTGCTGGTGCAGCGAGTTGTAGAGCACCTCGACAACGTCCAGATCACTCCGATAGCCCGCGGCCATGGCAACCGTGCCGTCGGGTCGCGATTGGAAGACCACTCGCACGTCATGAACCTCGGCAACTGCGAGCAGCAGCGAGAGCCGCGCCCGCACATAGGCTCCCCGTCCAAGCTCAAATTCGCTGACGCGGAGATCGTCAGAGGGATCAATTTCGACGAGTCGGGCCGGATCAATCCGGTGAGCAGCAATAATTTCTGCTGCTTTCCTGGAAAATGCATCGGCCTCGTGAGCGTTGCTCGTTCCCTCTGCTTTGTCCAGCAGCTTGCGAACACGAACCAGCAGGTCAGCGTCGGTATTATCCGTCATTGGTGCGCCAATACCTACTCGCTGCCCGCCGACGACCGCTCTCTCGCCGGACCACAGGTTTTGTCATTTAATGGGCAATTTGCCGACTTCGATCTCACCAAGTCTCGCATCTTGGCATAGCTTATGTATATGCACGTTGCTTTGGGTTCGGCCACAACGCCCACGCGCGTCGAGCACCCAGAATGGGCAGGCACGATTTCAACGTCTGACGCAGCTGCGATCACTGAACAAATTCTGCAGCGCGGCATGAGCAGCTTTCTGGGTGCTCGTCCGACGTCCTTGGCCGACCTCACCGCCGACGGCGATGACGACACGGTAGTCATCGAGTCCGACGGCCGTTCACTTCGCCGCTCCCAGAACCGTAACGCTGTCATCGTCTCGCTCTTCCAACTGATTCGCGAAGGGTCACTTGATCCGAGCGTTCCAGAGATTGCTGACCGAGCAGGCGTCTCACACCGGTCCGTCTTCCGCTACTTCGATGACCTCAACGACCTTGTTCGGCTTGCCGTCGATCACGGAGTTCACGAAGCAATGCCACTGCGAACAATCACCGACCTGGGTATCGGCCCCCTCGAGCGCCGAATCGACATCTACGTCGAAACCAGGCTGCGAGTTCACGCGAGGGCCTACGCCGTGAACCGGGTTGCCCACCTCAAGGCACAGAAGATCCCAGCAATCGAGGAAGGCCTGCGAGCACTGACGGTTATCACCCGATCGCAGATGGCCGAACACTTCGCCCTCGAATTCGACCGCTCCCCCGATCCAGAAATCCTGCTCGATGCCCTCATGGTGCTCACGAGCTTCGAGGCGTACGATTATCAGCGCCGACTCCTCGGTCACAACCTCGAGCGGATCCGGCACGTGTGGCACAGTTCCCTCTCGGCGCAGCTCACCCCAACTACCGCCAGCGCGTAGTCGGATCAACAGGTCGTCGGCGCGCTGTGCGCCGCTATACTTCGACCAACTTGCGGGTGTAGTTCAATGGTAGAACCTCAGGTTTCCAACCTGACTACAGGGGTTCGATTCCCCTCACCCGCTCCAATCGGGTTCACCTGATCACCTCAGTTCGGCAGCGAACGTTCGCCGAGCGAGGGATCAGGGAACCGATTCGTGCCTTGCCCGCATCGTTCAGTTGACACGGCGCGGAATTTACGCGATCGGATCACCGGTCAGCAGAGGTCAACCCAAACGACGACCGTGCGCTGCCGCCATGTGGGAGAGTGCAGCATGGCGTTTGGTCAATCGTCCGGTCCACCAGCGAACGGCAAGCAACTCCGAGAACTCCTCGAGCTCCTCGAAGCAGCCGGGCACACCGATTATCGCGACGCCCGCGGACCAATGGGATTCTCCCAACGTCAGGCAGCCGGCAAGTTCACCAGCGGGGAGGCCGACGAGTTCATCGAACGCCTCCAGACCGAAATCCACGGCGACGGACCTCCTCCTGGATCACGCCCTCCACCCGCGGCCAGAGCCCCGAAACCTGCTGCGGCCAAACCACCGCCGCGGAAGACGGCTGCCAAACGGCCAAGCACTCCCCCGGCAACGACCACGTCGCTCAGCAATGTTCCCGTCGAAGAGCTCGCGGCCGAGCTGCAGCGGCGCGGCTGGGTTGTCCTCGAGCCCTGAGTCAGCCGACGCCGAGGAGGTCGACAACGAAGACAAGCGTCTCGTTGCCGGCAATGACGCCACCGGCGCCTGCTGCGCCATAGCCCATGTGCGGCGGAATGGTAAGACGACGACGGCCGCCGACCTTCATGCCCTGGACACCTTCGTCCCAGCCCTGGATGACTTGGCTCTGGCCGAGGCCGAATTGAAATGGCTCCATCCGGTTCCACGAGGCATCGAATTCGACGCCGGTCGACCAGGAGACACCTGCGTAGTGCACGGTGACTGCACGGCCGGCTACCGCCTCGTCGCCGTCTCCGACGGTGATGTCGTCAACGACGAGCTCCGCTGGCGGATCTTCGGCGGGAATAATGATTTCAGGCTTCTGCATCCCCCGAAGGATAACGGCCCTACAAACTGACCAAACGCGGCGTCGTCGAAGTCGGTCGGCCTCGTGACGGCCTGGCACAATGGTCCCATGCCCGGCGCCTTTCTGCATCCATTCGCGAAACCGACACGTGAGCGCTTTCCGAGCATCACACATGGCCGCGGCGCACTCGTCTGGGACCACACCGGGCACGAGATGATCGACGCTATGGCAAGCCTGTGGTACTGCCAGGTCGGCCACGGACGCGGCGACATGGCTGACGCAATCGCTGCACAGATCCGCCAGATCGCGTCCTACTCCTGCTTCGACCCGTTCACCAACGCACCCGCTGATGCACTCGCCGAGAAGATCGTCAGCCTCACACCGATGCCCGAAGCACGGGTGTTCTTCACCGGGTCCGGGTCAGAAGCGATCGACAGCGCCATGAAACTCGCCCGACTCGCACAGGCCCTCGATGGGAACCCCGAACGACGGCTCATCATCTCCCGCGAGCGGGGGTACCACGGCACCAACTACGGCGGCACCAGCGCCCAGGGCCTCCCACTCAACAAGGTTGGCTACGGCACGCTGCTCGAGGACGTCGTGCAGGTTCCTGCTGACGACATCGAGGCACTCTCCCGGCTCATGGCCGAGCGGTCCGGCGAGATCGCTGCAGTGCTCACCGAACCGCTGCAGGGCGCCGCGGGTGTCTTCCCGCCACCGGACGGCTACCTCGCTGACGCGCGACGCCTGTGCGACCAGCACGGCGCCCTTCTGATCTTCGATGAGGTGATCACCGGGTTCGGCAGGCTCGGAACGTGGTTCGCCGCGGAGCACTACGGCGTCACGCCTGACCTCACCACGTTTGCAAAGGGTGTCACGTCTGGTTACCAGCCCCTCGGCGGAGTGATCGTGGGCCGGCAGGTGCGCGATGCGCTCGAAGCCGACCGCGACTTCATCCTCCGCCACGGCTACACCTACTCGGGGCACGCAGCCGCCTGCGCTGCTGGGCTGAAGAACATCGAGATCATCGAGCAGCAGAAGCTCCTCCGAGCCGGTCAAGGTATGGGCTACCGCCTCCACCGTGGGCTCCGCGCCATCGCCGACGACGGTGGCGTCGATCATGTCCGCGGAGAGGGCGCGGTGTTCGCAGTCGGCTTACGCGCTGATCAAGACGCGATGCAGATCCGCGACGCGATGATCGAGGCCGGCGTCATCACTCGGGCCATCGGCACGGACACGATCACGTACTGCCCGCCGCTCGTGACGACCGACGAGCAGGTCGATCGCATCGTCGACGTCCTCGCCACCACGGTCTCCTGACATTTACCGCTGGCACAAGACTCGCGATATCGGCGGACGACTTGGTGCCTGGCACCAAGTCGTCCGTCAACTCAGGAGTTACGCAGCAGATCGATCAGGCTGCTCGTGTCCCAGCGATCGCCACCGCGTGCGATGACCTGCTTGTAGAACTGATCGACCACTGCCGTGATCGGGAGCCGTGCCCCGTTGCGTTCGG
Source organism: Ilumatobacter sp. (assembly GCA_051275435.1). Classification (GTDB taxonomy): domain Bacteria; phylum Actinomycetota; class Acidimicrobiia; order Acidimicrobiales; family Ilumatobacteraceae; genus Ilumatobacter_A. The sequence continues at coordinate 2,214 of JBNMOS010000020.1, read as the reverse complement.
CTTCCTCGAGGCAGATACCGAGGTCTTTGCGCATCCACTCGACAGCAAAACCGAAGTCGTACTCGCTGTCGGCCATGGTGCCCGCTCGGTTGTCCATCTGCCAGCTCTGGGCAGCGCCTTTACCAATGACGCCGACGACTTCGGCAATGTCGAGGCCCGCCCGTTCGGCGAAGTTCAGACCCTCGGCCAGGCCTTGTACAACACCAGCAATGCAGATTTGGTTGACCATCTTGGTGAGCTGACCCGACCCTGCCGGTCCGAGTAACGCACACTGCTTGGCGAATGCTTCGATCACGGCGGCAGCACGTTCGTAGGTATCGACGTCGTCGCAACCACACATCACCGTCAACTGCCCGTTCTCGGCGCCGGCCTGCCCGCCCGACACCGGAGCGTCGACGAATCCGATGCCGCGTTCAGCGCATGCCGCAGCCAACTCGCGAGCAAGGCTGGCCGATGCCGTGGTGTGATCGATCAAGACAGACCCTGCAGCCATCGACGAGAGCGCTCCTGTCTCACCGAACACAACCTCGCGAACGTCGTCGTCATTTCCGACGCACATCATCACGAAATCGGCGCCGTCGACGCATTCCGCCGGAGTTGGTGCGGCCCGGCCGCCGTTTAAGGCAACCCATGCCAGCGCCTTGGCGCCAGTGCGGTTGAAGATGACGAGTTCGTGCCCCGCCCGCTTGAGGTGGCGGGCCATCGGTGCACCCATCACGCCGGTACCGAGAAATGCGATCTTCGACTGGTCACTCATGCACCTGATTCTTTCAGGTCTCGGCTGCGCTCGACGATTGCCGCCGACGGTACGACAGGACCCCTGACAGGTAAGACTGAATGCATGTCGAGAATCGAGCGTTCTTGGACCGTCACGACCTGGAATCTGCGCGGCGCTGGCAAGCCCGACATCACAGCCGTCGCAACCGCCATCGAGATCGAGTCTCCAGACGTCGTTGTCATCCAAGAGATCCGCAAGGCGCAGGCTGCCGACTTAGCGCGTGCCCTCGGCATGCGCTTCACCTGGGCCCTCAAGCACTACCCGTTCACGCCGCTCCTGAAGGGGACAGCAGAAGGAATGGCGATCCTGACGCCGCACGCACTTGATGCAGCAGGCCACAGCGAACTCAGCGTCAAGAAGTCAAAGTGGACCCACAAGCGTCGCATCGCCCTCTGGTGCCTCGTGGGTCGATCCGACGCGTTGGCCTACCGGGTCTACAACGTGCACCTCTCGTCGAGCGGCATCGCAGCCGACCGACTTGCGCAGGCAATCGACGTCGCCGAACTCGTTACAAGCCACGGCGATGCTTTGCCAGCGATCGTGGCGGGCGACTTCAACGACGGCACGGACCCCAGCATTATCTTCGCCCTGCCGGGGATCGAACATATCCCACCATCGCCGACCAATCCGGCCGACGCCCCGACACAAACGCTCGATCATGTGCTGCTGCCAGCAGCTGCGCGCAACGTCAGCACGACCGTGCCAGCGGGGAGCGCCGAGTGGGCAGCAATATCAGATCACCTTCCGGTGACCGTGCGCTTCGACCTCGATTGGATCGAGGGCGACGTCACTTGAGCGAGCATGCGGGGACAAGCCCCGCCGAGCTCACTTCTTCTTCTTTTTGGGCGTCTCTTCTTCGCCGTCTTTGAGCACGCCCTTGGCGAGCGCCTCATCGAGATAGATCTCAGCATCTTCAGCCGACACCTTCAACGCAGGGGAGATCTCCGACACCAGGTTCACCCGAGCACGCTCGTACATGGTGCGTTCGGCTGCAGATAGCGACGCATCACGATTTCGGGCAGCCAGGTTTCGCACAACTTCGGCGACCTGATACACGTCGCCGCTCTTCAGCTTTTCCTGGTGGTTCTTGAAACGCCGGCTCCAGTTGCTGGGCACACGCGGGTCAGGCTTCGCGAGCACTGACACGAGGTCTTCGAGCTCGTCAGCCGACACAGGTGGACGCACGCCGACACCTTCGGTGTTGTCGAGCGGGACCCGCAGGGTCATTTCGTTGATGACGGTCTTCAGGATTAAGTACTCCTGCTTCTCGCCGAAGAACTCCATCTTCTTGGTCCCCTGAACAACGCATGCGCCGTGCTGGGGGTAGATGACGGTTTCGCCCTTCTTAAATTTCACGCAGAACCTCTTGGGTCGTCGGATAGCGGAAAGACGAGGCTAACCCCGAACCTCACGATTGGTGCCTTCGGCAGGATTCG
>JBNMOS010000019.1:0-35076 GCA_051275435.1 Ilumatobacter sp. | reverse complement strand
ACACCAACACCAACACCAACACCAACACCAACACCAACACCAACACCAACACCAACACCAACACCAACACCAACACCAACACCAACACCAACACCAACACCAACACCAACACCAACACCAACACCAGCACCAGCACCAACACCGACAGCTCCGGCTCCAGCTCCGGCTCACCCCCGACAGCGACACGCGCGGCCATTCAGGGTGCGCCCATCGCCGGTACTGTCACGTCGTGAGACGATTTGCCACAGCCCTCCTCGGCAGCACCATTGCGCTGGCCGCATGCGGGGTCGAGACGGCCAAGTTCGAGAGCGCCGCAGTAATCAGCGATGCACTGCCGGGCGACGTCATTGCGCTGCGGGCCGACGGCGACGTCATCGAGTACATCAGCCGACGCACCGGCGAGATCCGGTCGTTCAGTCAGCAGCAAACCGAGCAGCCAGCCCAGGGGCAAACCGACACGAACGTGCTTGCCACCGTTGACGTCAGCATCGAAGGCGAACAACGCGGGCTGCTCGGACACACGGTTATCGACGGTCGTCGCTACGCGGCCTGGACCGAAATCGACACACTCGATCTTGTGGTCGGCGAGGTCACCAACGGGTCGCTCGACCGGCTCGTCTGGGCCGGAACCGGTACGTCGTCAAAAGCCGTCGGCGGACATCTCGAAGCGCAAGACGGGCTGATCGTTCTTGGCCTCGGATCGCTCACCGAATGGGGCCGCGACAACGGGTCGGGCGCCATCGTCACGCTCGATCCAGATGGGCCAGCAGAGCAAGACCCCGTCGTGCTTTCGGACGGATGGAACAACCCGTTCGCGTTCACCGTGCTCGACAACGGAACCATCTGGGTCGCCGACAACGCACCCGATGGGTCCGACCTCCCCGTTGCCGACCGTGACGGCGAACGCATCGCTCAAGCAACCGGCGACGCTGCCGGCATTCTGGAGCCGCCACCGCAACGCGCCCCCTCGGCAATCGTCCAACTGCCCGACGGCCGCCTCGGCGTCTGTGGGTTCCTCGACAACCAGATGCGTGCCTACGAAATCGCCGACGACTCCGGAGCGCTCGAACGCGCCGGCACGATCGGACCCTGCCTGAGTGGAGCAACCGTGCTCGACGACGGCACCATCGTCACGTCATCGCTCGACGGCGACACCCCAGCGTTACTCACCCGCGCCCCCAGCTGACCACCACCCGCGCCCTTCCTCACCACCCGCGCCCCTCCTCACCACCGCGCCCCTCCTCACCACCCGCGCCCCTCCTCACCACCGCGCCCCTCCTCACCGCCCGCGCCCCTCCTCACCACCCGCGCCCCTCCTCACCACCCGCGCCCGACGGGGCGCAGGAATCTCGGGACGCATGGCAGCGGATTCCGCCTCGATACGTCCCGAGATTCCGGTGCTTCCCCGTCGACCCGATCCCTGCCCACTGTCATGGCATGCGACTCTCCGATTTTGATGACTGGGCGCGCCAGCATCACGGCCTCATTACCTTGCGCGCATCCGGGCTGAGCGTCGACGCCTGGCGCCGCGCGGTGCGCGCCGGTTCGTTGATCGAGGTCCACAGCGGCGTCGCCCGACTGCCCGGAGCGCGGACTGACCTTCGACAAGGGATACATGCCGCCGTGTTGGCCGCGGGCGGCCAGGCAATGGCCTCGCATCAATCAGCCGCTGTGCTCTGGAACCTGATCGAGCCGGCGAATGCACTCGTTCACCTGACCGTCCCTGAACGAAATCGCCGGCCTCGCCTGGCCGATGTCGTGTTGCATCGGCCAACCGACCGTCAACGACTCACGCCCCAGCGTCGCCACGGAATCCGCTGCACCGACCCGCTCCGCACCCTCTGCGACCTTGGAGCTGACGACCCATCGCTGGTCGAGCCTGCCGTCGGAGTTGCACTCAGTCGCCGCCTACTCAACCTTGACGCACTCACCGCGGCAGCGGTCCAGCACAGCCACCGCGGCCGACCCGGCATACCTGCACTCCGTGCCGCCATCGATGAATGGGCGATCGACCATCGACCCGCCGACTCGGTCCTCGAAGCCGTTTTTGCCAAACTCGTCCGACGTCATCAGCTTCCGTCGACCACGTTCCACGAGCGTATTGCTGGATGGGAGATCGACTTCCGTTTCGCTGGTACGGCGGTACTCGTCGAATGCGACGGATGGTCGACACACGGCCTCGACCGCAATCAGTTCGAGCGTGACCGCCGCAAGGACAGCGACCTCACCAACGCCGGCTGGCAGGTGCTCCGATTCAGCTATCGGTCAATCGTCAACGATCCAGGTGGCACAGCAGTCCGCATCCGACGTGCGCTGGCACGTTGGGAACACCTCGATGTGCCAGACGCAGCCTGACGGCGGGTCGCAGTAACCGGCGGGCTGCAGCGACCGGTCTGCTGCAGCGAACTCGGGACGTCAGACAGCGGAAACCGCCGAGAACTGTCCCGAGAACCGACCGACGCCTCGACGTCAGTACCTGAACCAGCCAAACCCGCCAGACCCAACCAGCCGAACCGTCAAAACCAGCCAGCCGAACCGTCAGACCCAACCAGCCGAGCCCGCCAGACCCAACCAGTGACCGACAACTCAGACGTTGAAGCGGAACTCCATCACGTCGCCGTCTTCGGCGATGTAATCCTTGCCTTCGACGCGCATCTTGCCGACGTCCTTGGCTGCATTCCAGGAGCCGAGTTCGAGAAGTTCATCCCACTGGATCACTTCGGCGCGGATGAAGCCGCGCTGGAAGTCGCCGTGGATCCGCCCGGCACACACCGGCGCCGTGGAGCCCTCGCGGAACGTCCACGCTCGCGACTCCTGCTCGCCAGTTGTCAAAAAGGTCCGAAGGCCGAGCAGGTGATAGGCGCTGCGCACCATCCGGAACAGGGCGCCCTCGCCGAGACCGAAGCCTTCGAGGATTTCTTTGCGCTCGTCGGGGTCTTCGATGGCGGCAGCTTCGGCCTCCATCTGGATGCACATGCCGATCACTTCGACGTTGTCACCGACGTTGTTGAACTCGTCGGAGATCAACTTCTCTTTCTCAGGAATCGAATCGATGTCGTCCTCGCCGACGTTGACGACCGCGAGTACGCGCCGGTTCGTCAGGAGGTAGTACGGGGCGAGGAGCTCTTTGACGTCGTCCTTCAGGCCGGCGCGGTAGAGCGGCAGGCCTTCGGCGAGTTGGTCGTAGGCGATTTGTAGCGCTTCGGTCTCGGCGACCATCGACTTGTCGAGCTTGGCAGCGCGCTGGGTCTGCTTGAGCCGCTTCTCAACGGTCTCGAGGTCGGCCAACGCCAGCTCGATCTCGACGACACGGAGGTGTTCGATCGGATCGGACGGCCCGACGACATCGTCATCCTCAAATGCCCGCAGCACGAAGACAATGGCATCGACTTCGCGGATGTTGGCGAGGAACTTGTTGCCCAGACCTTCGCCCGTGCTGGCGCCCTCGACCAGGCCACCGATATCGACGACTTCGACCTGAGCGTGGACAACTTTCTTCGACTTCGACATGACCGCCAGGCGATCGAGCCGGTCGTCGGGCACCTTCGCGACCCCGATATTCGGGTCTTTCGTGGCAAACGGGTACGGCGCCGCCAGGGCACCACCACCGGTGAGTGCGTTATAGAGCGAGCTCTTGCCCGCGTTCGGAAGACCTACCAAGCCAAAACGTTCCATGCGGCAAGCCACGCTAGCGGCCGGTCACACTCTGCCAGGCACAGTGTGACCGCGTCAGAGTCGGCGGAGCTGCTGGGCAGGTGTGAAGAGTTCACGCGAGATGCCGAGACTCATCACCGTCGTGGTCGTCGCCACGCTGCCGAGCACGAGGTACATCACCGAGATCTGCACCATCACCGCATCGGCAGGTGCGACACCGGCGAGGATCAATCCGACCATCGCACCCGGCAGCGCAACGATGCCGACAGCCTTGGTGGTCTCGATTTGAGGCACGAGCGCCGTCCTCAGCGCTCGTTGCAGATGCGGCTGAAAGGCGTCACGCGCCGAGAGACCGAGCGCCAGCCGGCCCTCGATCACTCCCCTCTGCTCGCTCGCAGCTTCGAGCAACTGACGTGACACCAACACGGTCGCCGACAACGAATTGCCGACGACGATTCCGGCGAGCGGGACGATCGTCCGGCCCTCCAACTCGTACACCTGGAAGCCGAAGAGGACGCCGAGCGTCACGATCCCCGACAGCGCGTAGGCCAGAAGGGAGAGGGCGAAGACCTTCGGCACCCCGGCAGCACGCTGGGCCGTCGTCCAGGCAGCAAACAGCAGCATGAACAGCAGCCAGACGCCCGACCAGATCAATGAGTCGTCGGGATCGACCACCAGTTGTAGGGCCCAGCCCACGATGAGGAGTTGGACCAGAGCACGCAGTGCCGCCCAGAGCAGCGAACGCTCGAGGCCGAGCCCCCGCCAGAGCGAGATGCCGACGCCCACCGCAATCAGGCCGCCCGAAGCCGCGAGGCCCGTCAGCCCGATGTCGGCGCGGCTCACGGCGAGGAGTGCAGCGGTCATGTCGGTGCTCCAATCAGTCGCCGAACAATGGGATCAGCATGCGTATCGAGTTCGGACAGATGTCCGAACGCCGCCACTTTGCCGTCGACGATTGCCAGCACGTGGTCGGCGAGGCGCCTGACCTGGTCGGTGTCGTGGCTGACCCACAGCACGGAGATCCCTTCGTCGGCGAGTTGGCGGGCAAGCCCTTCGATGGCGATGCGGGCATCAATGTCGAGTGCCGCCGTCGGTTCGTCAGCAAGCAGCACTTCGGGGCGCGTCAGCAAAGCTCGAGCCACACACATCCGCTGGGCCTCGCCTCCGGACAGCGTTGACGCATCGCGATCGAGGAGGGCTGCAGAGAGCCCGACATGCTCGAGAACGTGCCCGCCTCGCTCGCTCGAGACATCTGGATCGGCCACACGGAAGTTGTCGAGCACCGATCCTTCGAACAGCGGGGCACGTTGGAAGATTGTTCCGACCTGCCGGCGCAGCGTGGGCGGTGGCATTGCCGGCAACGCCACGCCGCGCCACGTGATCACACCGTTGACAGGGTCATCGAGGCGATTGAGGAGACGGAGCAGCGTCGACTTTCCCGATCCGGACGGTCCGACGATCAGAGTGATTCCCTCTTCGGGCAGATCGACGGTGACGTCAGTAAGAATCGGGGCTTCAGCCGGGCCCGCGGCCACCTCCCGAAGCGAGAATCCGGTTCGACCATCCACGCAGCCGACCGTACTCGCCTTCGACGATCCGGCCCGTGTCCACATTCCAACACCAACACCGAGCCAATGGGCCTGCCCGGCGCAACATGGTCAGGCGCTTCAGCGCTGTGAGATGAGTCGTCGGCCCTGGCATGATGAGTCACATGGCTTGGCTGGTGAGCGACGCTCGGGTGCTCGCTTCCGCCGAACTAGCTGAAACGCGCCCTGCCCGGCGCAAGGGTCTTCTCGGTCGCAGCGACCTCGACGGCGCCCTCGTGATTCGTCCCTGTCGTGGCGTGCACACGATCGGCATGAAATTTCCGATCGACGTGGCATTCGTCGATGCGGATGGCGTCGTCGTCAAGACGATGCAAATGGCGCGCCACCGCGTTGGCCTCCCCGTGTTCTCCGCGCGCACGGTGATCGAAGCGCACGCAGGCGCGTTCGCCCGATGGGGTGTGCGGGTCGGCGACGTGATTGAAGTGCGCGAAGAATGAGCGGCACGCTCTGGCTGGTCGCTACTCCGATCGGCAACCTCGGCGACCTGCAACCTCGCGCCATCGAGATGCTCGCTGCTGCCGAATTGGTTTGCTGCGAAGACACTCGACGGACGGGATTACTCCTCCATCACTCCGGAGTCAAAGCCAAACGGATGGCGGTGTGTAACGAACACACAGAACACGACCTGATCGATCGGGTGCTCGGTGTGTTGGGTGGCGGTGGCGATGTGGCCGTCGTCAGCGATGCCGGCACACCGGGCGTGTCCGACCCTGGCGAGCGGCTTGTGAAGGCGGCAATCGAAGCCGGCCATGACATCAGTTCGGTCCCCGGCCCGAGTGCTGCAGTGATGGCGGTGACAATCAGCGGCCTCGACACGTCACGGTTCGTCTTCGAAGGATTCCTTCCCCGCAAGGGTCGCGAGCGGGCGACTCGACTCGCCGAACTCGCTTCCGAACCGCGAACATCGGTCCTCTACGAAGCGCCCCATCGCGTACTTCGAACATTGGCCGATCTCGCCGAAGTCTGCGGCCCAGACCGCGACATCGTGGTGACGCGCGAGCTGACCAAGTTGCACGAGACCGTCGTCCGCGGCACCCTCGGCTCGGTCGATATCGGCGAACCACGTGGCGAATACGTTTTCGTCCTCGCCGGATTACCCGTCGACGACACACCCGCAACTGACGAAGACGTTCGGCGTCTACTCGACGAAGCGATCACTGCCGGAATGTCGAAGCGCGACGCCGCTGCTGCAGTGGCCGAGCAGACCGGCCGGTCGCGCCGCGACGTCTACCAGCTCACAATCTGAACAACACTGCCGCCCGCATCGGTTGAGCTGCGCCCGTTGAGCCGCCGCCGTTCAGCCGCCGCCGTTCAGCCGCCGCCAGTCAGCCGCGCCAGTTCAGCCGCGCGGCATCAGAGAGAGCTGTCGTGACTGTGCAACGAGCTTGCCGGTGCTGTCCCACATCTCGCCTTCCTCATCGACCAGCCCGTCGTGGATGAAGCGGCTCCGGAATGCGCAGCGGATCGGTCCCGGTGCCGGCGTCGCACGAATGTGGACGGTCAGCTCGACGGTCGGCACCCAGGCGACGGGCATGCCCGAGTTGAAGATCGGCGGCGGGAACGCATCGGCTGCAAGCAGCAGCGCAATCGCGTCGATCGGTTCGTCGTCGGCAAGCGCGAACCATCCACGGACCGTCGGGTCACCCGTGACCTTGCCACTCCGAAATCCAGCATCGACCGGGTCGATCCGCGATGCCAGCCGATCCATCAGTGCCGGGCCGGTTGCCTCGGTCGCTCGCGGCATGATTGGACACTCGTCGTATGGCGTCACGTCGACCGGCGCTTCGCGTTCATAGGTCGGGCCATCATCTGGCTGCTGATCGCCGAACGTGCCAAGTAACTCAAGCGACGGCTTGCCGCCGATCCGAAGTGATGCCCTGGCGGTTGCGAGCCGCCGGCCCGAGCGCACCAGGTCGACGTCGATCGTGCACGGCCCTGCAGGCGCTGGGCGCAGGTAGTGCGCGGTGAGTGTGAGTGGTGGCCGGCCGACGGCTTCGGCCATCGCACGGCCGGCAATCGCCATCAGGTAGCCGCCGTTGGCATTGCCACCGATGTCCCAGCCTTCGTTGATCGAGGCACTGAACGCTGTGCGCGTCCCGTCGCCTTCCACTGCCGCCACCTGCTCAACACTCGTCGCTGCTGTAAACACACCCGTACCGGTCATCGGCCCGACGGTATCGTGCAGGCGTGACTCGGTTCTATGTGACGACCCCCATCTACTACGTCAACGCCGAGCCCCACCTCGGCCACGCGTATACGACCATCATCGGCGACGCCTTGACCCGCTGGCATCGGCTGCTCGGCGACGACGTCAAGTACCTCACCGGCACCGACGAACACGGCTTGAAAATTCAGCAGGCTGCCGAGGCTGCCAACGTCACCCCGCAGGAGTTCACCGACTCGATTGCGCCGAAGTTTGCCGCTGCCTGGGAGAAGTTGAACATCGCGAACGACGACTTCATCCGCACGACCGAGCCACGACACAAGGCAGCCGTCGCCGAACTGCTGCAGCGCTGTTACGACGCTGGCGACATCGAACTCGACAAATTCTCCGGCAAGTACTGCGTCGCATGCGAGGAGTACTACCAGGACGACGAACTCGACAAAGACGCCGAGGGCGAGGCCAACCAGTGCCCGATCCACCATCGTCCAGTCGAGTTCTTCGAAGAGGAGAACTACTTTTTCCGTCTGTCGCGTTTCGAAGATCGCCTGCTCGATTGGTACGCCGCACATCCGACGGCGATGACACCCGAGCAGCGCGGCAACGAAGCCATCGGCCTCATCAAGTCGGGCCTCCGTGATTTCTCGATCAGCCGCACGTCGCTCGAATGGGGTATCCCGCTGCCGTGGGACGACAAGCACGTCACGTACGTGTGGTTCGATGCGCTCACCAACTACTTGGCTGCCGTGGGCTTCGGTGACGGCACCGACACATACAAAGACAACTGGCCGGTCGACTTCCACTTGATCGGCAAAGACATCGTCCGGCAGCACTGCGTGTACTGGCCTGCGATGCTGATGTCGGCAGGCGTCGAGCCGCCAAAGGGTTGGGCCATCGGCGGCTGGCTACTCAGCGGCGGCGAAAAGATGAGCAAGACCGCCGGGAATGTCGTCAATCCTCTCGACCTCATCGACGACATCGGTCTTGACGGGTTCCGCTACTACGTGCTCGCCGACACCGCCTACGGCAACGATGGCGACTTCACCTGGGAGGGGCTGGTCGGTCGATACAACTCCGACCTTGCCAACAACCTCGGCAACCTCGCGGCCCGAGTCGCAACCGTTGTCGAAAAGAAGTGCGACGGCATCGGCACCGCTCCCGATCCCGACAGCCCGCTCGCCGCCGTTGCCGCACAGGCCTACGCCGACACCGCAGCAGGCTGGGCGTCGGTCCAACCGAGCCGAGCGCTCGATGCAACGTGGTCACTGATTCGTGCGACGAACGGCCACCTCGAAACGAACGAGCCATGGAAGTCCGAGCCGGGCGCCGACGTCGACCGCGTCATGGGCGACGCACTCGAAGCCCTCCGTATCGTCGCGGTGCTGGTCCACCCGGCAATGCCCGACACCGCCCAAGCCCTGTGGGAACGCATTGGCATGACGGGCAACGTCGTCGACCAGCGCCTCCCCGACGCCGCCGCCTGGGGCCAGTACACAGCGGGCGCCGTCGTCACCAAAGGCGAAGCACTTTTCCCCCGCATCAAACTCTGAGCCATGCGCCAGGTACTTCAATCTCGCTCGAACCAAAATCGCAGTCAGGCGACGCTGTGACCAGCCGGCACCAACTCGAATACCGCACCATCAACGCGCCGCCGAGCGAGCGAGGCTGGCGTGAGGGCGACCAAAATCGCAGTCAGGCGACGCTGTGACCAGCCCGAACCAACTCGAATGGATCGACAGTCACTGCCACATTCACGACGAGCGGATTCCCGACGGGCCTGACGGCGCTGTTGCGGCAGCCATGGAGATGGGTGTCCATACGCTGGTCACGGTCGGCTGCGACCGGGCTACTTCCGAAGCCGCGATTGACGTAGCAAGTCGTCACGACAACGTATTCGCAACGGTCGGCTTGCACCCGCATGACGCGGTGCAGGGCGTCGACACGATCCTCGATCTGCTGGGCACACCTGGAATCGTCGCGATCGGCGAAGCCGGCCTCGACTACTACTACGAGCATTCCGAACGCGACATTCAGAAGGCTGCCTTCGCCCAACAGGTCCAGCTTGCGCACGAGTTCAAACTGCCGCTCGTTATCCACTCCCGCGATGCATGGGATGACACCTTCGACATCCTCGATGCCGAAGGCGTGCCGGAGCACACGATCTTCCACTGCTTCACCGGCGGCCCTGCTGAGGCTCGACGGGCTCTGGAGCGCGGCACCGTGCTTTCCTTCTCCGGCATCGTCACATTCAAGAGTGCTCCCGAGGTGCAGGAAGCAGCGCAGCTCTGCCCGCTCGATTCGCTGCTCGTGGAAACCGACAGCCCATATCTGGCGCCGCTCCCGCACCGCGGCAAACTCAACCGCCCGGCATGGGTACCGCACGTGGGCCAGTTCATTGCCGATCTCCGCAACCTTCCGGTCGGCGAAGTCGCTGCTCAGACCGCTCAGAATACCCGGCGCGTTCTGCCCGGCATTGCCTGAACGCGTCGGTCGGATACGCTCTGTTCCCGACGCAACGCGGTCGCAGTTCACTGCGACACACCAGCGGAAGCGTCTGATTGCAGACTGACCCGTGCCCCTTGACGACACCGACCGACGACGTTTCTACCTCGCCGCCTTACTCAGTCTGATTGCGCTGCCCGCGCTCTGGTTCGTCAACCGCGACGACCCAGCCCCGGGTCCGAGCATCGCAACCGCCGGCGTCGACGTCGGAAGTCAGGCAGCCAGCGCTGAGACCGCAGCCGATACCCCAATCACCGTGGAAACAACAATTGGTCACAGCAACCTGCCGGTCCTCGACACGATCCGCGACAAGGAGCCGATCTTCCTCGACGGCCCTGCTCCCCAACAGGGAGGCGTTGCTGAAATTGCCGTACCGACGGCCGATGGATCCGATTCGATTTTCGCTCAGGCGACATTCTTGAGCACCGTTACCGACCCGCTTACGTGTCTCGCGAAAGACATCAAATCAGGCCAGGTCGTCACCGTGATTAACCTCGACAATCTGCGTTCGACCACTTGCCGCGTCTCGCTCGCGCCCGCCAACCAACAGGCTGAGATCGTCCTACACATCGACAAATTCGTCGAGTTGGCCGACCTGACCGACGCACCGATTTCGGTACAGGTGCGGTTGTAACGATGACGCATTCGCGCCCACGCATCCACGATCTACTGGACGCAAATTCGCTCGCGCCGCGACGCGATCTCGGCCAAAATTTCGTGGCCGATCCGAACACCGTTCGCCGAATCGCCGACCTCGCTCGGGTCGGCCCAAACGACCATGTCGTCGAGGTCGGAGCTGGGCTCGGCTCACTCACGCTTGCCCTCGCCGACACAGGCGCCAAGATCACGGCGATCGAGGTTGACGCTGGCATGGTGCCCGTCCTCCGCGAAGAGGTCGCCGATCGCGAGAACGTTCACGTGGTCGAGGCCGATGCGATGCGTCTCGATTGGGACGAGTTGCTCGATCCATCGATCAAATGGGTCCTCGTTGCCAACCTTCCGTACAACGTCGGGACGCCGCTCGTCTGCGACATTCTCGACTTCGTCCCACAGGTCGAGCGGATTCTCGTGATGGTCCAACGCGAGGTCGCCGATCGCTTCGCTGCGGCACCACGCACCTCGGCCTACGGCGCAATCAGCGTGAAGGCTGCCTACTGGGGCTCGGCACGCATCGTCGGCATCGTGCCGTCCACCGTCTTCGTTCCTCGTCCGAACGTCGAGTCGGCACTCGTCGAAATCACTCGCCGCACGCCCCCGACCACCGACCCTGTCGAACTGTTCACCCTGGTGAAAACAGCGTTCGGACAGCGCCGCAAAATGCTCCGCAAGTCGTTGTCGGGCATCGTTGCTGCCGAGCAGTTCGAAGCCGCTGGCGTTGCTGGCACGTCACGCCCCGAGGAACTCGACGTCGACGCCTGGTGCCGCCTGACCGAGATTGTCCATGGCAACTGAGCCGATCACCCTTCGCGCTCATGCCAAGCTCACACTGTCGCTGAAGATGACCGGCGTCCGCCCCGACGGATTCCACCTCATCGATGCCGAGATGATCAGTCTCGATCTGCACGACGTCCTCATTTTCGACCCCAATCGCATCGGCATCGCGGTGGCCGGGAAGTTCGCCGACGGAGTGCCCACGGACGGATCAAACCTGGTCGATCGGGCTCTCAAACTTGCGGGCGCCTCGGCCCACGTGATCATCGACAAGCAGATTCCGCATGGCGGCGGCCTCGGTGGCGGCTCAACTGACGCCGCTACCGCACTCGCCTGGGCGGGTTGGGCGACCGACGCTGCCAGCCTCGCACGAGCCGCCGAACTCGGCGCTGACATCGCGTTTTGTCTTATTGGCGGCCGCTCACGCGTGACAGGAATCGGCGAAATTCTGGAACCACTCCCGTACGTCGATCGCACGGTCACACTGATTGTCCCACCGCTGCGTGTCAGCACACCGGCCGTTTACCGCGCCTGGGATGACCTCGGTGGCCCCACAATCGATGGACCGAACGACCTGGAGCCAGCAGCAATCGCGGTCGAACCACGGCTCGCACAATGGAGAGACCGCATCGGCGACCGATGCGGTCGTGCCCCAACGCTTGCAGGCAGCGGTGCCACCTGGTTTGTCGAGGGGGAACACCACAACGCCCTCACCGACTTGGTCGATGAGGGCGCACACGTGGCGTTGGCACATGCAGTGCCGTCAGATTTTGCGGCGAACCGCACGAGCTGAAAACAGCTCGGCGACGCCGGACGAATTGGACTATTTGCGACGCTGGTGACGCGTACGACGAAGCATCTTTTTGTGCTTCTTCTTGCGCATCCGCTTGCGACGCTTCTTGATCAACGAACCCATAAGGCGGGCCACACTATCGGCGAGGCGTCCCCGCGCCACGCCCGGTCTCGGTCACATGTCTGATTCCCCTCGCTTCAGAAGGCGACATGTGCGTCGACCGACCTCGGACTTCTGGTCGTCCGGCAATCAAGCAGTTGGCACGGTCCTCGCGCCCGGTAGCTTGAAGGCCGATTCGATCCGGGGTCGTCTAACGGCAAGACAGCGGTTTTTGGTGCCGAGAATGGGGGTTCGATTCCTCCCCCCGGAACCATGAGCGTTTTTGCCATCGTTCTCGCGGCCGGCGAGGGCTCTCGCATGCGATCGAGCCGACCGAAGCCACTGCATCTGATTTGCGGTCGAGCAATGGTCGTGCACGTGATTCACGCACTCGAGAAGCTCCAGCCCGACCGCACCGCCGTCGTCATTGGCCACATGGCCGAACAGGTTCGCGCCAAGGTGCAGGAGCGGGCTCCGAGCTGGGCCAACGTTGCGTTCGCCGAGCAGATCGAACAGAACGGCACCGGCGATGCTGCCGCCATCGGCATGACAGCATTCGATGGCGACGACTACGACGACGAGGCCACGATCGTCATCTTGCCTGGCGACACGCCGCTCCTTCGCGCCGAGACGCTTGACGAATTGGTCACAACCCATGTCGCGAACCAGAACGCCGCCACGCTCCTCACCAGCGTGCTCGACGATCCGACCGGCTACGGCCGCGTGGTTCGCAAGAAAGACGGCCAGGTCCTCCGGATCGTCGAGCAGCGCGATGCATCGCCTGACGAACTCGATATCAAAGAGTGGAACACCGGCATCCTGTGTTTCCGTCGAGACCTACTCGGCCCAGCGCTGCGCAATCTCACCACCGACAATGCCCAGGGTGAGTACTACCTCACCGACGTCATCGCAGCGCTTGCTTCAATGGGGCACCGCATCGGTGCGGTGCAGGCACCACCCGAAGAAACTCAGGGTGTCAACGACCGGTGGCAGCTCGCAATGGCCGAACGCGAGCTCCGCAATCGCACCAACCGGCATTGGCTTCTCAACGGCGTCACGATGCTCGATCCTCGCCAGACCTTCGTCGACGTCAACGTCACGATCGGTCGCGATGTCACGCTCTATCCGGGCACCATTCTGCAGGGGACCACAACAATTGGTGACGGTTGCGAGATCGGACCTGACACCCGCCTCGCCGACTGCACGGTTGCTGAAGGAGCCCGCGTCGAGCACAGCGTCGGCCATCAGGCAATCGTCGGAGCCGGCGCGACGGTCGGCCCGTACGCCCACCTGCCTGCCGGGTCCGAGGTTCTTTCGAACGCGACGACCGGTGCGTTCTACACTGCCCCGGTTCGCTGATTTCCGCTCCACCGCCGCTCCACCAACGCACACCACACAGGAACTCCCCCATGGAAAAGGTCACCACCAAGCGCCTCGCCATCTACACCGGGCGCACTCATCCTGCACTTGCTCAGGAGGTGGCCTCCCATCTCGGCATCGAAGTCGGCCATGACAACCTCGTCGAGTTCGCCAACGGTGAAGTCAGATGCAGTTTCGGCGAATCGGTCCGAGGCACCGACGTGTTCATCATGCAGACCCACTACGGCGTCGACGGTCGTTCGGTCAACGACTCAATCATGGAACACCTCATCATGATCGATGCCGCGTCGCGTGCGTCGGCCAAACGAATCACTGCTGTCGTTCCGTTCTACGGTTACGCCCGCCAAGACCGCAAGGCCGCAGGCCGCGAACCCATCACTGCTCGCCTCGTCGCCGACATGTTCAAGGCTGCCGGTGCAAAACGGATGATCTCAATCGATCTCCACTCCGGACAAATCCAGGGCTTCTTTGATGGCCCGGTCGATCACCTGACCGCCATGCCAGTGCTCGAGGCCTATGTCCGCGAGAACGCATCAAGGCCGGTCATTGTTTCGCCCGACGCCGGACGCATCAAGGTCGCTGAGCGGATGGCGCAGCACCTCGGCGACATCGGCGCTGACCTCGCGTTCATCTACAAGCGCCGCCCGAAGGGCACCACCAACGTGGCCGAGGCCGCTGAAGTCATGGGCGACGTCGAGGGGCGTACCTGTGTGCTGACCGACGACATGATCGACACCGGCGGCACGATCGTCTCGGCTGCCGAGCTGCTGATGAAGCGCGGCGCCAAAAACGTTTGGGCCATGGCCACGCACGGCGTGCTCTCGGGCCCGGCGATCGAGCGCCTGAAGAACAGCCCGCTCGAGAAGATCGTGCTCACCAACACGCTGCCGCTCCCAGTCGAGAAGCAACTGCCAAATATCGTGGTGCTCTCTGTCGCTCCCCTGATCGCCGAAGCCCTCGGCGCTGTGTTCGACGACACGAGCGTCAGCGACATTTTCGACGGCGAAAACCTCAGCTGACTCCCGCCCTTCCCAAAACTGAGACCATTACGCCGCACTGGCGCCTTGCGACCTTCCCAATTTCGACTACGCGCTGGTGATCGCCCGAAACTGAGACCGTTAGGCCGCACCGGCGCGTTGCAGCGATCCCAATTTCCGCTTTGGGCAGGTCGCCGCCCACTGAACGGGTGTGTTCGACAAACAACTCTTTCGCCTCGCCCGACGCCAGCACGGTGTCGTGTCGCGTCAGCAACTCCATGATGCAGGCTGCTCTCCAACCAAGTTGACGCGATCTGTTTCGACCGGCTGGCTTGTCCGCGTCTTGCCTGGCGCGTACCTGATGGCGCCCTCGCCAGACACGTACGAAATGCGCTGCGCTGCGATCAACATCTGGCTCGATGGAGCCGGGTTCATCAGCGGTCGGAGTGCCGGTCGACTGCTCGGTCTGGCCCGGATGCGCAAACGGCCGATCGAAGTCACCCTGTCTCGTCGGCATAAGAGAGTCAGTCGAGTGCCTTGGGTCGAGGTCCGACAGACAGCTTGGTACGACGGCAACGAGGACCGCCAGAAGCACAACAACATCACATTGGCGACGCCGGCCCGCATGCTCTTCGGACTCGCCGCTGACCTCAAAGATCGGGCCTTCGAGAACGCTGCCGACGACGCCTGGAACATCGGCCTGATCATTCCTGGCGAGGTTGACATCTATCTGGATCGTCATCGGTGCCGCGGCAAGGACGGCGTCGCCCGGCTTGAGCGCTGGCTGGAGAAGGCCTTCGAGATGGAACGCCCGGCGCAGAGCATGTTGGAGCGCGACCTGATCAACGCCTTGTGCGATGCCGGACTCCCAGAGCCGATCCGCCAATTTCCGCTGCGGCTGTCTCCTGATGCGATCACGGTGCACCTGGACATCGCCTGGCCGGACATTCGCCTTGCACTCGAGCCGGGGCACAATCGTTTCCACCGAGGAGTCGATGCTTCGGAGCAGGACACGCTCCGAGATCTTGCATGTGGCGAACTCGGCTGGGACATCATCCGCCTCACGCAGCAGATCAAACACGACCTGCCGTTCTTTGCTCAGCAGATTCGGAGGGTCTACCTCCAACGCCTCCGAGACATCCCGCTGAACCGTCGAGGCCCCATCTCCTGAACCCATCTCCTGAAATGGAGACCATCGCGGCCCAGTCATGACGCAGAACGGTCTCAGTTTCGGGCCAGGGGCCCCGTCGGGATCAAATTGGGACCGTCACGCAGCCTCCACGACTCGAAGCGGTCGCCATTTCGGGCGGGGCGGGGAAGGGGTCGGGGCGAGTCCGGTTGAAGCGAGTGTGACAGGAGCGGGAGGGGATACAGCGCGCGGGCGGTAGCGTTGAAGCCTGCTGTATTGACGAAGGTTCCGCCGTGGTTGCGGGGCCAAACACTTGATTTCTAGGATCGAATCCCATGTCTGAGACCGTTCTCATTGCCGAAGCTGGCCGCACAACTGGAAGCAGCGAGTCTCGCCGACTTCGCACGGCTGATCGTATTCCAGGCGTCGTTTACGGCCACGGCATGGCGCCACTGAGCGTCTCTGTCGCTCGTCGCGACCTGCGCGTTGCCCTGTCCGGCGAGTCTGGCATGAACACCATCCTTGACCTCTCGGTCAACGGCGAGGTGTACCCATCCCTGGTCAAAGCCATCCAGCGCCACCCCGTCAAGCGCAACGTCCAGCACATCGACTTCATTCAGGTCGACCTGAACGAAGAAGTCACCGTGAACGTGCCGGTCCGGCTCGTGGGAGAGGCCAAGGCCGTTGAGGCCGACGGCGGCCTCGTCGACGTCACGATGAACGTCATCGAAGTCACGACAACGCCACGCAACATCCCCTCCGCGGTCGTTATCGACATCTCCGAGATGGACATGGACACCACGATCCGCGTCTCCGACATCGTCCTGCCTGCCGGCGTCACCGCTACAGCCGACCCCGAGTACCCCGTCGTCACCGTCCTCACGATGCGGACCCCGGTGCTCGACGCCGAGGCCGAAGCGATCGAAGCCGCTGCAGCCGAAGCCGCTGCAGGCGACGCGCCTGCCGCTGCAGGCGACACCGCCGAGTGAACGTCCGGGCCCACCCGGCCCGCATGACACCCCAAATCGGCTACTCGACCATCTGACGGTATGAGTTTGTTCGGCCGCACTGGCAAAGGCGCTCCGTTCGACTGGCTCGTCGTCGGCTTAGGCAACCCCGGCCCAAAATACATCGGCACGCGCCACAACGTCGGCGAAGATGTCGTGAAGCTGCTCGCTGAACGCCACAGGGAACAACTCAAGGGCGGGCGAGACAATGCGCTTACTGCAGAAACACGCTTCGGGGCACCTGGCAATGACCAACGAGTCGTGTTGAGCTTTCCGATCACGTATATGAACGAGTCGGGCCAAGCGGTCGGTGCCCAAGTACGGCGCTACCGCATCCCGTCAGTCGATCGAATCATTGTCATCCACGACGAGCTCGACCTCGACCCAGGTGTCCTGCGGGTGAAAGAAGGCGGCGGGCTGGCCGGCCACAACGGCCTGCGTTCCATCACGGCCCACACCAAGTCGCAGGACTATCTGCGGGTCCGGATCGGCGTCGGGAAGCCCCCGTCGGGAGCTGGCAAGAACTACGTGCTTTCGAAGGTTCCGAAGTCTGAGCGGGAACGACTCGACATTGCCGTTGTCGACGCGGCCGACGCCGTCGAATTGATCATCTCCGACGGCGTCGAAGCCGCCATGCGCCGATACAACATCAAGCAATGACGAGCGCCCCCCTCGAATCACTGCCCGGCCTGCTGCGGAGCGAACCCGGCCTCACCCGAGCACTCGGCGAGCCCGATGCGCGACTCGCGGTCGTCGAAGTCGCTCGGCCCATCGCCATTGCGGCGCTCGCCAACCTGTCGAACCGCCGACCCCTCGTCGTCGCCTGCCCGACCGGCACAATGGCCGCCCAACTGGCCGACGACCTCATTCAGTTTGTCCCCGAGGACGACGTTGCGCTTTTCCCCGGCTGGGAGACACTCCCGTTCGAACGCGTCAGCCCGAGCGTGGAGACGATGGGGCAACGCCTCAAAGTGCTGTGGCGCCTCGGCAACGAAGACCGCGCGCCGAAGATCATCGTCGCTGGCGTGCGCGCCCTGTTACAGAAGCTCGGCCCGGGATCAACGACGGTCGAACCGATCATCATTCGACCCGGGATCGACGTCGACCCCGATCGCCTCGCTGCTCAACTCGTCGAGTTCGGTTACCGCCGAGAAGAACTGGTCGAGCATCGCGGCGAGTTCGCCCGGCGCGGGGCAATTTTCGACGTCTACCCAGCCACCGCCGACGCCCCGATTCGCATTGATCTGTGGGGCGACGAAGTCGATCGGCTCACGCGATTCGGCGTGAACGATCAGCGCTCGACCGACGATCTGGAAAGCGTCACGATTTTCCCGGCTCGCGAGCTGATGCCGACCGTCGACGTCCGCGCCCGTGCCGCCGACCTCGTGGCGAAGGAGCCATGGGGCCGCGAGCAGTGGGAACGCCTCGCCGAGGGTGCGCACTTCGACGGCATGGAGAGTTGGCTCCCCTGGCTGATCGAGGACGACCGTTTGATCACCGACGTGTTGCCGGCTAATGCCAAGGTGTTGCTCGTCGAGCCGCGCCGGATGCGCGACCGTGCACTCGACTTGATCGCAGAGGAAGACGACCTCGCACGGACCCTCGCCAGCACATGGGCTCGCGATCCCGACAAGTCGTTCCCGCGGCTCCACGCCGATCCCGATGCACTGCTTGCTGCCGATCCAGCCAGCGGCACCAACTCGTTCTGGTCAATCGATTCGACCGCTGAATCACCCGACACTCCAATCGTCGAAGCCTCAGGTTGGGGGCCGGTTGCCGGCGACGGCTCCGGACTCACCGACCGACTCACGCAGCTCATCGGCAACGGGTTCCGCGTTGTGGTTGCTGCCGACGGCTCTGGGTCAGCTGACCGCCTGCACTCACTCCTTCTCGACCAGGGGCTCGACTTCCCAATCCGCAAGGTCACTGCCGCGATGGCACAGAGCGGCGACGTGCTCAACCTGGGCCCGGGCGGCCACATCGTGGTCGCGCCCATTCATCGCGGCGCCACCTTGCCTAACGCGAAGGTCAGCATCGTTGCCGAAAGTGACCTCACCGGACGCCGCCGCGCTCACCGCAAGGCACGTCGCCAGCCGAAACGCGAAGGCACCACCACCTTCCAAGATCTCAAAGCCGGCAACTACGTGGTGCACCACCAGCACGGCGTCGGGCAGTACGACGGCATGGTCAAGCGGGCCATCGGTGGCGTCGAGCGCGACTACCTCCTGATCTCGTACAAGGGCGGCGACAAGCTCTATGTGCCGTCTGACCAGATCGACACACTTCGCCAGTACGTCGGTGGCGAAGCCCCGGCGATGCACAAGCTCGGCGGGTCAGACTTTGCTAAGGCCAAGAGCCGAGTCAAGTCAGAGGTTCGTCAGATCGCGCAAGAACTCGTCCTGCTGTACCAGCAGCGGATCACTGCAGTGGGCCACGCGTTCGCGCAGGACACGCCTTGGCAACGCGAGATGGAAGAGGCGTTTCCGTTCGTCGAGACGCCTGATCAGCGCACCGCAATCGCCGAGATCAAGGCCGACATGGAGCGCACTCACCCGATGGATCGCCTGGTGTGTGGCGACGTCGGTTTCGGCAAGACGGAAGTCGCGATCCGCGCTGCGTTCAAGGCAATCCAAGACGGCAAACAGGTCGCGGTGCTCGCACCGACCACCCTGCTTGCCACACAACATGGCAACACGTTCGCCGACCGCTTCGCCGGCTACCCGATCCGGGTTGAAGTGCTGTCGAGATTCTTGACCGCTGCTCAGGCCAAGAAGGTCATTGCTCAGGTCAAGTCCGGCGAGGTCGACTGCATCATCGGCACCCACCGGCTACTGGCGGCGGACATCACTTTCAAGGATCTCGGCCTCCTCGTGGTCGATGAAGAGCAACGTTTCGGCGTGCAGCACAAAGAGAAGATGAAGAGGATGAAGACGAATGTCGACGTCCTCACGCTTTCGGCAACGCCGATCCCGCGCACGCTCGAGATGTCCCTCGTCGGCATCCGTGACCTTTCGCTGCTACAGACCCCACCGGCCGAACGCCAGCCGATCCTGACCTTCGTCGGCGAATACGAGGAGCGTGTCGCAGTCGAGGCAATCCGCCGTGAACTCCTCCGCGAAGGCCAAGTCTTCTGGGTCCACAATCGGGTGCGCTCGATCGATACGGCCGCGGCCCGGCTGCGCCAACTCGTTCCGGATGCGCGCATCGCCGTGGCTCATGGCCAGATGGACGAGAGCACGCTCGAAACGGTCGTCCAAGACTTCTGGGACGGCCACTATGACGTCCTCGTGTGCACCACCATCATTGAGTCGGGCATCGACATGCCGTCCGTCAACACGCTCGTCGTCGAGCGGTCCGATCTGCTCGGCCTCGGCCAAATGCATCAGCTCCGCGGCCGCGTTGGCCGCTCCGGCCAACGGGCCTACGCCTACCTCTTCTATCCGCCCGACAAGGTGCTGACCGAAGAGGCATACGAGCGGTTGCGTACGATCGGCGAGTCGACCGAACTTGGATCTGGCTTCAAGATCGCGATGCGCGACCTCGAAATCCGCGGCGCCGGCAGCCTGCTCGGCGAGTCCCAGTCGGGCCATATCGCAGCCGTCGGCTACGACCTGTACTGCCAGATGGTGACCGAAGCGGTCAGCGAGATGAAGGGCGAGCCAGCGAAGAAGGCGCCAGCCGAAATCAAGCTCGACGTGCCGACCGACTCGTTCCTACCAACCGACTACGTCGCCAAAGAAGAGCTCCGGCTCGAGGCCTACCGTCGGCTCGCTGGCGTCCAGACCGACGCGCAGGTCGATGACATCCGCGCCGAATGGGAAGACCGCTACGGTCCACTGCCCGAGCCGGCCGAAGCGCTGCTCCAGGTTGGCTATCTGCGCGCACAGTGCCATCGCCTCGGTCTGCGCGACATTCAGATCTCCACGAGCGATGCCAAGCTCGCTCCACTCGAACTCAAGCTGAGCGAAACAATGCGGCTCCGTCGACTTTCGAAGGGCGCCAAGTACAAGGAAGATCTCGGTCAACTCGTGGTGCCACTCCCCCGGCGGAACCCCGACGGCACCAAAGCCGAACCCTCGGCCTACCTCGTCAAATTCCTTCGCGACCTCGTGGAGGACGACATGGTGCCAGGCACCACGTCGTCCGACAACACCTAACCGAACCCGTAGCGACACAGACGACGTGGTGCCTGGCACCAGGTCGTCCTCGCCCGTCGTCCTCACTACCGCCGCGAAACGGACGACATGGTGCCTGGCACCAGGTCGTCCTCGCTATCGTCATGCCGGTGAAGCGCCGACTGTTGACGATCCTGCTCCCGCTGGCTGCTGCCTCGCTCGCCACAGGCTGCACCACGTTCACCGACAACAACGTTGCCGCTCGCATCAACGACGTCGAGTACTCGCACGAAGACCTGAGCGGCATCATCGATGCCATCGGCATCCCCGAAGAATCGACCAGCGACCTCGGCACGATCCGATCCGTAACGAGCACGTTGGTCCTCGCGGCGGCACTCAACGACTACTTCGGTGAGCAGGGCATTGAAATTACCGATGCCGACCGCGACGCAGCCACGCAGGGCCTTGCCGGCAGCTTGCCGACATTCCTCGAGGCGTCTGACAATGTCCGCGACCTACTCGTCGACGCACAGGCTCACCTGACGGTCGCCAGCGCCCTGCCGAACGGCGCGCAGGCCCAGCTCGATGCCATCAATGTCGCCGACGTGTACATCGACCCTCGGATCGGCACCTTCGACAGCGCAACCAGCGCCGTCGTCGCGCTCGGCTGAGCCGGCGAATCGAAATCTGCACATGCCCGGTCGCATCGTCGTCGTCGGTCTTGGGCCAGGAGGCGTCGACCACGTCACCACCGAGACGCTCGCCGCCATCGAGCGAATCGAGCACCGCCACCTCCGCACATCGATCCATCCGTCAGCGCATCTTGTGCCCGATGCCGTCACCCACGACGACCTGTACGAGAGCGCCGACACGTTTGACGACGTCTATATCGAGATCGCCAACCGGCTCACAGCAGCGGCGAGCGAGCACGGCGAGGTGCTCTACGCCGTGCCGGGTTCGCCGCTCGTCCTCGAACGCACTGTCCGGTACCTACGCGAGCGGGCCGCCGCTGGAACGATCGAACTCGTCGTTCTTCCCGCCATGTCGTTCCTTGACGTGGCGTGGGCCCGGCTTGGTATCGACCCGGTCGAAGCCGGCGTACGCCTTGTTGACGGCCACGAGTTCACCACTGCAGCGGCCGGCGAGCGTGGGCCGATGCTCGTTGCCCACACACACGCCAACTGGGTCCTCAACGAGATCAAGCTCGCCGTCGAGGGAGCGCAGGGCGACGAACCCGTCACGATGCTGCATGCACTGGGCACCGATGCCGAACTCATCGTGGAGACGACCTGGGCCCAACTTGATCAAACGATCGAAGCCGACCATCTGACGTCGATCTACATACCTCAGTTGGCCGCGCCCGTCGGCCAGGGCTACGTCCGGTTCCACGAGCTCACCCGCATGTTGCGCGAGCAGTGCCCGTGGGACATTGAACAGACGCACGAGACGCTCATTCCGTTCCTGCTTGAGGAAACCTACGAGGTCGTCGATGCACTCCAGGCGCTCGACCCCGACGAGCCATCAAGCGACGATGACCTGATCGAAGAACTCGGCGATCTGCTGTTCCAGATCGAGTTCCACGCCACAATTGCCGAGCAGGAGGGCCGCTTCACGATCGCCGACGTGACGCAGGGGATCCACGACAAGCTGGTCCGACGCCACCCGCACGTGTTCGGTGACATCATCGCCGACGACACCGGCACCGTGCTTGAGAACTGGGACGAGATCAAGAAAGCCGAAAAGGGCCGGACGTCGATCTTCGAAGGCATTCCACGATCGCTACCGTCGCTCGCCTACGCACAGAAGGTCGGCCGGAAAGCCTCCAAGGTCGGGTTCGACTGGCCTGACGTCACCGGCGCGTTCCCGAAGATCATCGAAGAGACCGCCGAACTCGCCGAGGCAATGACCGAAGCCGACGCCGCTGCCACCGAACTCGAGCTGGGAGATCTGCTGTTCGCCGTCGTCAACGTGGCGCGGCACCTCAAGATCGACGCCGAGCTGGCTCTCCGTGCCGCAAGCGACAAGTTCCGCGCACGGTTCGAAGGCGTTGAGGCCTTGGCAGCTTCGAGATCCATCGACCTGAAAGCCGCAGACCTCGTGACGCTCGACGCGCTCTGGGACGAAGTCAAGAGCAACGCGAGCTGAAATCAGTTCCTGAGAAGTCGAGTGTCCGGTGAGCCTTCCGGCCCAGGTGCCGGCTGACGGACAAGGTCTTCGAGCGTCTGCTCCCATTCGACCTTCCAGCGTCGCCACTTCATATCGATCACTTCGTCGAAGACGGTGAGCGCACGCCACGTTGTCAACGTGAACATCAACATCGGCAGCCCATACGCCACGACGACCTGAATCGTTCGTTCCGGCGCCGTCAGGCCATCGAGGGCAAGCTGGTCATGGAGCCCGAGGGAGAGTATCGCGATACCGCCGACCAGGGCCAGTAACGGTGCAAAGAACCAACCGAGCATTGCCCCGCGAGGCGCCCCGATTCGTAACGCCTGACGGGCGTGGTAGCGGAACGGCAGCCACACCACGACAAAAGCAACGAGCACCATGGCTGCCAGCGCCAACATGGTCGCTGCCTCAGTCGACGGTTCGGCGACGGGGCCGGCCGACGCAGCTGACCGCTCGTCGACCAACGTGAAGGCCTTGACCGCGGCGAAGGGCGCAGACAAGGCCCCAAGCCAGAGCACTGCTGCCAGCAATGGGTTCGATCGACGTTGGTACAGCGACGGCGGTACCAGCTTGTTGGCGTTGTGCATCGCCGCAAAACTCCAGAGCACAATCGAGCCAGCGATGACGATGTGGAGTCCGATCACCAAGAGGTTCGAGGCAATGTCGTCCGCCTCACCCGTGTATTCGACCCAAACGGTCAACACCAGGGCGCCCAGCATCAGCAACAGAATCGCGGTTCTCAGCCACCACGTGGAGACGAGCGACGGGGGCGGGTCGGACCGCAGCGGCGAGAAGCGGGCACCGCTGCCGTAGTTGACCTGTCGCGCCCGGACCGATTCGTTCGAACCCGCGGCGACGGAGTCGGTGGGCGTTGTGGCTTCGAGTGGCGGGATGACCGGCTGACCGGTCGGACGTCCAACGATCGGCGGGCCGTTGTCCATGCCGTCAGGGAGCCGAGGTGCCGGCGGAGGCTGCGGAGACGGAAGCGACGACGGCACAGATGATGGTGGCGGCGAGAAAGGTGACGGCGAAGCCCGTTGTGTGGCGCCGGTTGAAGGATCGCCGTCGGTGAATTCGGCGTCGCGGTTCATGACTGCGACGACGCTCCAACGGAGGGTCCGACTGCCCGCTCGGCAACGCCGAGCGGCGCCTCGACGCGCTGATGTTCCTCGACCTGGGCGTTGTGATGCCCTGCGAGGATCTCAGCCGCATCACCGATCGAACGTGCCGACTCCGCTGCAGAGAAGGTGGCGACCAATTGGAGCAGGGCACCAATCGCGAGATAGCCGACGAGTCGCGCAATCTGCGTTGGCTCGGATGTCTCGGACAGCGTCGACAATCCTCCCAGGCCCTGAATGTGGACGAGCAGCAGTACGCCGATGCCATAGGTCAGCAAGATCGGGTTCCGTCTGGCGTCAACCGCTTTGGCCGAACGTTGCAGCAAGGCAAACGGCAGATACAGCACAAACGCCTGAGCAGCGAAGCCGGCAATGACCCGGACGGCATCGCCTTCGGCGACCAGGCGGTCGCCCACGAACCAGATCGCAGCAGCCGTCGCCGGCCACATCAACGCGGCAAGAATCGGATTGCGCCGGCGACCTGATGCCATTCGGACATTCGAAATCGCAACAACTGTCCACAGAGTCACAACGACGACGACGCCAAAGGCAACCGACCGTTCGACGTCCTGCAGGAGGGCGAGAATATCCCACGCACGTTCGTTCTCTGTTGCAAGGAGTGCACCGTCACGCATCTCTTGCCAGAACAGGAACGTGACGAGAGCACCAACCACGCTGATCAGCGACAAGCCGGCGAGGCCAGCGGTGATGACGAGACCCAAAACGCGCGCAGCAGGAATTTGTCGAATGTGTCCGCGGTCTCGAAGCACCGAGTGGTTCGGGCCGTCTTGAACGAACATCGAGCGGAACCGGCGAGAGGTGGTTGTGGTCTTGTGGGCCAGTGAATACCGAAGTTTGTGCGCCCGGATCACATCGGTTTCGACCGCTGCAGCAGCGCGCCAGCCGAGGAGGACGACGACAACGGCTGGCACGATCGCCACAACCGCGACAACCCAAGTAGGAGCCAGAGTGTCGGGGTCTTCCCCGAATGCGCCTCCGGCACGCAACCCCAGCACCATCGCGCCACTGACGCCAGCGAGGATCACGGGGACAAACAGCCATTCAGCGAGCTTGACGCCGTGACCACCGATCCGTCGAACGACCGATGAGAGATAGGTGATCGGTGAGTACATCAGCGGGAAGAGCGCAAGAATCGAGACGATCGCAAGGGCAAGCGGGATCGACGATTCTGTGCCTTCGATCGGCGAGTTGAGCTCGCGCGACAGATACCTGATTGCACCGGTGGCAAGCATGATGAAGACCACCGGCACGATCCATGTCCTGACCGCGTAGCCAGGTCGTGGTGGCTCCTGGGTACGAGCTGGGTCCATGACCCGTCGGGCGTTCTCGACGACCATAAACGTCCAGAGGACAACGGCGAACACGCCAACTACTCCAGCGGCCAGCGATCCCAGTGCGAGGCCATCAAGCCGTGGTTGGTCGTCGAGCACCCGGCCTGTCTGCCAGCCGTACAGGACAAACGACAACGCGACACCGGTCAGCGCAACCACGCGGACAGGCAGCATCGGAAGAAGCGGTCCAGCCTCAACAACGGACTTTCGGTGCCCAGGAGTCGACACACTCGTGTCCGGTTCGACAGCAACTGGGGGCGTCGGGGGTGCTGCGGCGGTCGCTGGCTGAGGACGCACCGTGGCAACAGCGATCGGCGGAGCAGGCGTCGCGACCACCGCCGGAGCAGGGGGAGGCGGCGGCGGGGTCGGAGCCGGCGGCGGCGGAACGGGAGCTGCGGGGGCCGCATCTGGCGGCGGAACGGGAGGCTGAGCCGAACGCGCCGTCAGCGGCGCGCTCGGTACGGACACGGGCACCATTTCAAAGACGATTTCTTCACTCGCCCGCGGCCCATCGGTGTCTTGCGTGCGAGTGCCCACCGGTTCCATGTGCGTTCATCGACGGATTTCGGCGCGACCATGAGGATTTCTTTCCGAAAGCCACGCTGAACCGGTGAGCGGCGGCCAGACCGGCCAAACTTGTCAGGTGCGTCTCCAACTCGCCAGCCCTTCTGACCACCCCCTGATTGCCACCCTGCCATTCGACAGGGCGCTCACCGATTGGGATCTCCCGCGGATGCACGGCGTTCTCGGCTTGCACCGCCACGTGGTGCGGCTGATCGAACTCGGTGACGTCAGCTACGTCATCAAGGAACTTCCAAACCACTTGGTGGAGCGGGAGTATCGCCTACTTCGAGAACTTGACGACGCCGGCCTCCCGACTGCCGAGGTCGTCGCCGCCGTCACCGGCAAGCCCGACTCAGCCGACGGCATGCTCGTCACGAAGCACCTCGACTACTCCATTCCGTACCGCACGCTACTTTCAGGGCGCGGTCTCACGATTCCGTACCTGGGCGAACGCGTGCTTGACGCCCTCGTCGGTCTGCTGGTCCGGCTCCATCTCGCTGGCTTCTTCTGGGGCGACTGTTCGCTCTCGAACACCTTGTTTCGGCGCGACGCAGGTGCGCTGTCCGCCTATGTGATCGACATGGAAACCGGCGAGCGCTATCCGCAGCTCAGCGAAGGCCAGCGTCGCTACGACCTGCAGATCGCCACGGAACACGTTGCCGGTGGGCTACTCGATCTGCAGGCAGGCAACCGGCTCGCTGCAGACATCGACCCGTGGGAAGTCTCGCTCCAGATCGAGGACCGCTACAACGGGTTGTGGGCCGAATTGACCGAGCCAGCGGACTTCGTTCCCGGTGAGACCTTCCGGATCGAGCAACGACTGGACCGGCTACACGAACTCGGGTTTGATGTCGAAGAGATGGACATCGTCGGCGACCCTGGCAGTGGACACATGCGATACACCCCACGGGTCGTCGAGCACGGGTACCACCGACTGCGCCTGAGGAACCTCACCGGTCTTGAGACCACCGAAAATCAGGCCCGACGGCTCCTCAGCGACATCCGAGCATTCGGCGCCGAACTGCACCAGCAACGCGCAGCCACATCGGCTTCCACCGGTGCCAAGTTCCGACAACTCCCAGAGAATGTCATTGCGGTGCGATGGCTTGATCAGCAATTCGAACCATTGATCGCGCAGGTCCCCGAGTCGATGTTCAACAAGCTGGAGGCCGCTGAGATCTACCACCAACTCCTCGAGCACCGTTGGTTCCTCTCAGAGGCCGGTGCCACCGACGTCCCGCTCGACCAGGCACTCGCCTCCTATATCGACAACGTGCTGGTCGATGCTCCGGACGAAATCGTCGCCGTCAACAACGACGACGACTGACAACGCCTGCGCTGTCACGCGTTCGCGAGTCCAAACAACTCCGAACACCAGCAGCGGCACCGATCAGCGACCTCTAAGGTGGGCGAAGTATGAGCGAAATCCTGAATATCGTCGGCCGCGAGATCCTCGATTCGCGTGGCAACCCCACGGTCGAGGTTGAAGTCGAGTTGGACTCGGGCTCGGTGGGCCGCGCTGCGGTTCCCTCCGGTGCATCGACTGGCGAGCACGAGGCGGTCGAGCTCCGTGACGGCGGCGACCGCTACATGGGCAAGGGAGTTCAGCAGGCCGTCGGCCATGTCAACCGCGAAATTGCCGATGCACTCGTCGGTATGGACGCGATCGATCAGCGCCTCCTCGACCGTGTCATGCTTGACCTCGACGGCACCGACAACAAGGCCAACTTCGGGGCCAACGCAATCCTCGGTGTGAGCCTCGCTGTTGCGAAGGCTGCGGCGATCGAACTCGATGTGCCGCTCTACAAGTACATCGGCGGACCGAACGCCCACGTTCTCCCGGTCCCGATGATGAACGTCATCAACGGCGGCAGCCACGCCGACAACTCAATCGACTTCCAGGAGTTCATGGTGATGCCCGTGGGCGCTCCATCGTTCTCCGAGGCGCTGCGTTGGGGCACCGAGACATATCACGTCCTGAAGAAGGTTTTGTCGGACCGCGGTCTGTCGACGGCCGTCGGCGACGAAGGTGGGTTTGCTCCCAACCTTTCGTCGAACGAAGAAGCAATCACCACGCTGATGGAAGCCATCGAGAAGGCCGGCTTCACGCCCGGGGTTGACATCGCAATCGCACTTGACCCGGCCGTGTCGGAGATCTTCAAAGACGGTGCGTACCACCTCACCCACGAGGGCAAGGTTCTTTCCCCAGACGAGATGGCCGGTTACTGGACCGAAATGGTCAACAAGTACCCGATCGTCTCGCTCGAAGACGCCATGGACGAGAACGATTGGGCCGGCTGGGCAAAGCTCACCGCCTCCGTCGGCCACAAAACTCAACTCGTTGGCGACGATCTGTTCGTCACAAATTCTGTTCGGCTGCAGCAGGGCATTGATACCGACGTCGCGAATTCGATCCTCATCAAGGTGAACCAAATCGGCTCACTCACTGAGACCCTCGACACCGTGCAGCTCGCTACCCGCCACGGCTACACCTCGGTGATGAGCCATCGCTCCGGTGAAACCGAAGACGCCACAATCGCTGACCTTGCCGTCGCCACCAACTGCGGGCAGATCAAGACCGGCGCACCGTGCCGCTCCGACCGGGTCGCGAAGTACAACCAGCTCCTCCGCATCGAAGCCGACTTGGGCGAAGCCGCTGCATACCGCGGCCTGGGCGCCCTCGCTCCTCTGCGCAAGTGACCAGTCACACTGTGCCTGACACAGTGTGACCGCCTACATTCCAAGCATGGCACGCGTCGAAGATATTGGTGAGCAAGACAATTGGCGTTGCTGGCTCTGCGACGACTCGGTCGATCCGGGCATGTCGGTCAATGACGATCGCGGGCCGAGCGTCGATGCCCGGATGACCGACCGGAAGGCGAAGAAGAAGGGCAAGGGCAAGTCGAAAGGCTCGACCGACCTCCACGAACGCCTTGCCCATCGCGGGTGCAACACCGGCAAGGGCAACATCGAGGCGGTCGTTGGCTGGAACGATCAGCTCTTCACGATCGACCCGGTCGCCATCATTCCGACCGTCGACCGGCTCGCTGCGAAGGGCGGGCGCGAGATCTTCTGCCGCTGCCCGACCGCTGCCGACGCCGACACAACGGCGGCGTGGCTGATCGACCGCATCAGCCGCCTCGAGCCCGGGCTTACCTTGACCAGCGACATCCAAGAGGGCGGCGGACAGTACCTCGTTGCCCTGCGCGCCTGATCGCAACTGCGAAACAATCGGTTGCCATCGTGCACCTTGACAAGACCTCGCTGACCGTGGCCGGTACTTTCTGAGGATGCGCGGACGAGGAATTACCATATTTCTGGGCGGAGCCCTGCTCGTCACCAGCGCGTGCAGTGCCTCGGTTCAGAGCGCTGCCGACAGTGCTGGCGCGGTCGAGGCACCGGCCATCGAGTCGGGCCTCGCCATTCCTGAACCTTCTGAGACTGCGATCACCGTCGAGGCGCCGGCCACAACGTTGCCGGTCGCTACGTTGCCCGATACCACCGTTGCGCCGACGACAACCGAACCCGAGCCAGAGATCTACGACCCGGCGTGCGTCGTCGAAGTCGAGGAACTGGACTCCCTTGGATTGATCGCCAACGCATTCGATGACGAGACCGTGAACGTGGTTGCCCTACGCGCCGAGAACAATTTGCCGACGGCCGACATCGAAGTCGGTCAGCTGCTCGACGTCTGCACCGGGAACGGCCTCGACGACATCACTGGCGAGCAACGCACCGACCCCGATGAAGCAGTCGTGGCAGCAGCCGTGCGGCAGAACGTCGAGATCCAGCAGCTCAAGCTCAACAAGCTGTTCGAGGAAATCGGCACGCCGCCACTCCTCGTCGACGGTGTTTCAGGGCCAGTGACACGCCAGCGACTCTGCGCCGCACGCTTGGCCATGGGGCTCGAAATCAACACGACCGATATGGCTGCCGGCAGCGTGGAAGAGCGAATGTTGCTGGCCGCCGACGAACTTCCCATGCCGTTCACCTCGGCACTCAACCAGCCGAAGTGGATCCTGATCGACCGAACCTGTCAGTTCATGTTCGTCGGCGAGGCTGCCGAACAGTTGGTCTTCGGCTTCCCGACGTCGACCGGCTCCGAGGGGTTCGAGACACGCGACCAAGACCAGGCACGCGCCTTCCGGTTTGATCCGGCAGTCGACAACGGCGGCTGGCACGACAGCACTGACTTCCCGGTCGCCGCAGACAATCCGCTGAACGGCAACATGTACCGCCCGCTCTACTTCGACCTCGGGCAGGCAATCCACGGCGCGAACAACGTGCCGACCACTCCTCAGAGCAAGGGCTGCGCCCGCCTGCGCACCGCGAACCAGGATCAGCTCGTCGACTGGCTCGGCCTGACATCGGCGACGACACCGATCTGGAGCGAGCGGAGTATCTCGGTCGCCGTGAACGTGCAGGGCGAATACGTCAGCTAATTTCCGAGGGCTCGCTCACATCTTCGGGCGTTCAGATTTTGGGTCATAGAAGGGCCGGAAGGAAGAGGTGGCGTCGAACTTGACGCCGTTCACCTTCAGCTCGAACTTGGCTTCAAGCACCTCGCCGCGTGGCGTGTCGACCGGCGTCGTGACATAGCCCATCCCAATGGCGGCACCGACGGTGTGGCCGTACATGCCCGACGTGGTGTGGCCAACGAACTCCCCATCGCGGTAGATCGGATGGTCGTGGTAGAGCAGCGGCTCCGGATCGTCGAGCTTGAACTGCACCAGGCGCTTACCGAAGCCGGCTGATTTCTGGGCCAACAAGGCCTCACGGCCGATGAAGCCTCCGGGCTTATCGAAGGCCACCGCGAACGACAGCCCCGCTTCGTACGGCGTGTCTTCGTCGGTGATGTCGTGGCCCCAGTGGCGGAACGCCTTTTCAAGCCGCAGCGAATTGGTCGCATGATAGCCAGCGTGCACGAGCCCGTGGTTGGCACCAGCGGCAACGATCAGATCGTACACATGCGTCGTGAACTCGGTCGGAATGTAGAGCTCCCAGCCAAGCTCGCCGACATACGTCATCCGAAGTGCGATGACCTTGGCGTAGCCCAGGTCGATCTCGCGGACGGCGCCAAACGGGAACGCTTCGTTGGAGAGGTCAGCGTCGGTCAGCCCTTGGAGCAGCGCACGCGAGTTCGGGCCCTGGATGGCGAGACACGACAGGCCAGAGGTGACGTCGGTGTAGGTGACGTTTGCGTCGGAAGGAGTGTTCTTCTGCAACCAATTCATGTCACGGACTTGCGTCGCCACGGCGGTGATCACCATGTACTCGTTCTCGGTCATCCGGTTGACGGTGAGGTCAGCTTCGATACCGCCCTTGTCGTTGAGCCAGGCGCCGTAGACCGATGTGCCGGGATCGACGTCGACCTCGTTCGCGCAGATTCGGTTGAGCACTGCAGTCGCGTCGCGCCCCTGGACCATGTACTTCGAGAACGACGTCTGGTCGAACAAGGCGACCCGTTCACGACAGCCAGCATGCTCGGCAGCGGAGTTCGCGAACCAGTTCTGACGCTTGTAGGTGTATTCGTACTCGGCTTTCTGGCCCTCGTTGGCGTACCAGTTCGGCCGCTCCCAGCCCGAAGCCTCACCCATCGCGGCGCCGGCCCCGACGAGGCGATCGTGGAGCGGCGAACGGCGCGCACCGCGCGCTGTGTCTTTCTGGCGAAACGGCCAGTGCATCTCGTACAGCAGGCCCAGTGTCTCTTCGGCGCGGTCACGGACGTAGCGGCGTGTTCCCTGGAACGGGTGAAACCGACGAACGTCCACATCGGCGAGGTCCATCGGTGGGCGCCCATCGACGATCCAGTCGGCAAGCACTCGGCCAGCGCCACCTGCCGACTGGATACCCACCGAGTTGAAGCCCGACGCGGTGAAGTGGTTTCGCAGCTCAGGTGTCTCGCCGAGGATGTATGCGTCGTCGGGCGTGAACGACTCAGGACCGTTAAAGAACAGCCTGATGCCGGTCTCGCCGATCACCGGCATTCGGTGAATCGCCTTCTCAATGACGGGAGCGAGGTGGTCCCAATCGTCGGGCAGGTGGACGAACGGCGTATCGGGCAGCTCGGTTGCGTCGATCGGTTTTGCAACTGGCTCGAAGAATCCGACGAGTAATCGGCCCGACTCTTCTTTGATATATGTGGAGCCACCGGGGTCGCGCAGCGTCGGCAGGTCGCGCCCGAGCCCTTCGATGTGTTCGGTGACGAGATAGAAGTGTTCGCATCCGTGCAGCGGGATTGAGGCACCGGCGCGCTGCGCCAAATGGCGTGACCACAACCCGGCGGCAGTAACGACGTACTCAGCTTCGATCGTCTGCCGCTCGCCCGATCTTCCCTGCTCCCGGTACGCCACACCGGTCGCCACGCCGTTCCTTGTCACGATGTCGGACACGTCGATGCCCTGAATGATCTGTGCCCCATTGGCCTTGGCAGCCTTCGACAGCGCAATGGTCGTGTCGACCGGGCTGGTCTGCGCGTCACGCGGCACATGCACGCCACCAATCAGATCGTTGATGTGCATCAGCGGCCAATGCGCCGCCAGCTCGTCGACCGACACCTGGTTGACCTCGACGCCGAAGCACTCAGCCATGTCGGCGCCACGGATCAGCTCTTCGAGCCGCTCTTCGTTGTTCGCGACCGCAATCGAGCCGGTCCGCTTCATACCCGTCGGGTAGCCGTCGGCATCCAGCTGCTCGTACAGGTCGCCCGAGTACGCCGCCAGCCGAGTCATGTTGTGCGTGGCTCGCAGTTGTCCGACGAGGCCCGCAGCGTGCCAGGTCGTACCGCTGGTGAGCTCGTGGCGTTCCAGCAGCACGACGTCGGTGACGCCGCGCAGCGTTAAGTGATACGCAATCGAACAGCCGACAATGCCGCCTCCGACAATGACGACCTGGGCACGGGCGGGAACAGCAGGCATGAGGAGATCGTGGCTTTCACAGACGGTAAGGCGGTGGAAATCATCGGTTTGTCACAGAGCAGACACGTTCTCAAATCAGCGCGTGTGTTAGATGCTCTCACGGGCACGCTAGAGCATCTAACTCATTCGTGCTACCTTATGCATGACACACGGCACACCTGCCGTCGCCAACCTGAGAGAAGGTGAATCCCCATGACCGACCAGCTCCTCCTCGATCACCGACATGATCAAAAAGCAGCCGCGCAGTCCCACTTGATGCCCCACTTCACCAAGGGCGCTGCATGGCAGGCAGAGAACCTGGCGGTCATCGACCGCGGCGAAGGCTGCTACGTCTGGGACACTGACGGCGTCGAGTACCTCGACGGGCTCGCCGGTCTCTTCTGCACGAACCTCGGCCATGGACGCTCCGACCTGACCGCTGCGGCGATGAAGCAAATGGACCGCCTCGCCTTCTACCCCACATGGGGAACGGCCAACCCGCCGGCCATTCAGGCAGCCACGATGATCGCCGAACGCTTCCCCGGTGACATCGATGAGGTGTTCTTCGTCAGCTCGGGTTCAGAAGCCGTCGAGGCCGCCCTGAAGTTCGCCCGCTCGTACCACGTCTCCCAAGGCGACACCGAGCGTTACAAAGTCATCTCTCGCAACTGGGCGTACCACGGCACGACGCTCGGTGCTCTGAGCGTGACGGGCATCCCCAAGTTCCGCAAGCACTTTGGCCCGATGATGTGGGATGGTGTCCGCCACGTCCGCAACACCTACGGCGACTCGGTTCCCGAGGGCACGCCGGCCAGCGAACTCGAGTCGGTCAAGGCCATCGAGGCAATGATCCTCGCTGAAGGACCCGAAACGGTTGCCATGATCAGCGCCGAGCCCGTGCAAAACGGTCGCGGCGCTGTCGTGCCACCCCTGGGCTACTGGCAGGAGCTCCGCAAGCTCGCTGACAAGTACGGCATCCTGCTGCACGCCGACGAGGTCATCAACGCCTTCGGACGCCTCGGCCACTGGACCGGCAGCGAGCGCTTCGGCGTGGTTCCCGACATGATCACCTTCGCCAAGGGTGTCACCAGCGCCTACTTGCCACTCGGCGGCGTGGCCATTCGCAAACCACTCGTCGATGCGCTGTGGGAGTCCGAAATGGGTGTCTACATGCACGGCTCGACATTCGGTGGGCACCCGGTTGCCACAGCTGTTGCTTGCGCCAACATGCAGGCGATGACCGACGAAGACATCAATGGGCACGTGCTCGCTCACGAAGATGGGTTCCGAGCCCGGCTCGATGGCCTGACCGCTGCCCACGACTGCGTCAAGGAAGTGCGCGGCACGGGCTACTTCTATGCAATCGAATTGATGGCCAGCCGTGCGAACGGTCGCGAACTCGACGATGCTCAGGTTGCGGCCCTGCAGGGCGGCTTGCTCGGCAAGTTCGTCCGG
The DNA here is from genome assembly GCA_051275435.1 of Ilumatobacter sp. Lineage (GTDB taxonomy): Bacteria > Actinomycetota > Acidimicrobiia > Acidimicrobiales > Ilumatobacteraceae > Ilumatobacter_A. The sequence continues at coordinate 667 of JBNMOS010000019.1, read as the reverse complement.
GACGCACGCGTGTTGATCCGCCCAGACGACCGCGGCGCCACAATGCTCACCATCTCGCCTCCGCTGGTTGCGGGCACCGCCGTGCTCGACGATCTCGCCGAACGAGTCAGTAAGGCGCTCGCCATGACCGATCAGTACCTCATAGGTAGCGCCGGCTGACAAAGATCAAGCGACGAAAATTCGTCGTCACAAGGGGTCGGGAACACTCGTCTAGAGTGCTCCCGAAACTCGCCACCTCCGGGTGGTGGACACACAGAAGGCAGGCCGAGCGGCGCAATATTGCTGCCATGCGGAAACGCGAATGACGTGGCCTGGCTTCTCAACATCAAACTCAAAGGGGAAATATCCATGAAACGAGCGTTTGCAGTTGCGGCTGCCGCCGGACTCATCTTTGCTGCCTGTGGCGGTAGTGACGATCCGGCCGCACAGCCCGCCAACGAACCAGCAGTGACGGAAGCTGCAGCCGAGCCGGCCGCAGAGCCCGCTGACGAACCAGCACCTGCAGTCGAGGAAGAGGCTGCGGCAGCCTCTGGTCTCTCAGTCGACACAATCAATGTGGCGTACTTCGAGCAGTGGCCGACGCCGAACCTTCTCGGGTTCAATGACGGCTCGTTCGACGCTGCTGTTGGCGCTGAAATCAACTGGGTGCCCTTCGGCGGCGGTGGCG
>JBNMOS010000018.1:0-35187 GCA_051275435.1 Ilumatobacter sp. | reverse complement strand
CCCGCGCCAGCGCCGCCCAATACCAGGCCGTCCGACCGACAATGCGATGCCCGGAGACCACACCGAGGCTGGCGTCTGCGGTCCATGCAGCAAACACCCACTCTTCGACACTGCCAGGGTGGCGGCCATCGTGCAGGCCTCCGGTACCCGAGTTCGCTGCGAAGTCCGACATCATCAGGCAGACTACGGGGGTGTTGCGATACCTGAGCCTCGACTGGATCAACGCCCTCACCGCCGAAGTGGCAGCGAGCGAACACCTCCGGGACATTTCATCGACGCATACGATCGGCGTCACCCAGGTCGTGTCCGACGGCCCCGAGGGCGACGTCACGTATCACCTGCAGGTGGGCGACGGCACGGCCTCGTTCGGCGCCGGTGTCGCCGACCCCGAAGACATCAAGATGGAACAGGGTTGGGATACCGCAGTCGCCGTGGCGACCGGCGAGCTCAACGCGCAGGAAGCCTTCATCAGCGGCCATATCCGCCTGTGGGGCGACCAGCAGAAGCTGATCGACAACCAGGCCGTGTTCGGCGCACTCGACGCAGTGTTCGCCCGCGTGAAAGAACGCACGACCTACGAGTGACAGTCCGGCTGGCTCGGTGGCTCGTTTAGTCTCAGTCCATGCCCGAGATGCCCGAAGTTGAGGCACATGCCGAACGACTCGATCGCCAGTTCGCCGGCCGCGTGCTCACGAAGTTCACGCCGTTCAACTTCACCGCGTTAAAGACCGCTGTTCCTGCGCCTGATGAGGCATACGGCCTGCCCCTACTTAGCGTTGGCCGCCGCGGCAAATACTTGATTCTGCGTTTCGCGCCGATCAGCTTCGTGATCCACCTCATGCAGGGCGGACGCCTCCTCGCTGACACCAAGCTCTCGGCGAAGCCACGCGGCGGCCAGGCCCGCTTCATCTTCGAACCCATTGAACGCGGCGACGGCGGTATCGACGAAACAGCGCTGCTGCTGACCGAACAGGGCAAGGAGCGGCGCGCCGGGGTGTGGTGTGTGCCGTCGGCCGACCTCGAAGCGACGCTCCCGCTCGCCAAACTCGGCCCCGAAGCCGCCGGGATCGATCCGGCCAGCTTGGCTGAGTTGTTCGCCTCGAAGTCGATGCGCGTACATGGCTTCCTGCGGCATCAGGGGATGGTCGCCGGGATCGGCCGTCGACTCTCGAACGAGATCTGCCACACCGCGCAGATCTCGCCGTTCGCCACAACGAAGCAGCTGGGCGCCGACGGTGCCGCCAAGGTGGCAACAGCCATCGACCGCTGCGTCGCCGACGGGCTGGCCTACGAACGAACCCGCGAAGACATGAGCTCATCGAAGGACCGCCCAAGTGCCGTCCACAACCGTGCCGGCGAGGCCTGCCCCGTCTGCTCCGACACCGTCCGAGAAGTCGAGTATTCGAGCTACACGGTCAACTACTGCCCAACCTGTCAGACCGGCGGCAAGGTGCTCGCCGACAACACCACCAGCAAGTTCCTCAAGTAGGGCCTCTGACGGGCGCGTCAACAGCGCGTGACCCTCGTCGCTCACCCGCAACCCACCCCAAGTGAGTCGTTAACGTCGCAAGGTGACCCAACTCGCTCCCCACAGTGCTGCCGCGCCTCCGGCCGGGCAGGAGTACCGCATGGGCCAGCGGGAACTGCTGACGCTGATGTCAGCGATTATGGCGCTGATGGCGCTCGGCATCGACACCATGCTGCCCGCCTTCGACGAGATCCGTGAGACATTCGACCTCGGCGACGCTTCGCCGCGCGCCGGCCAGGTCATCACGGTCTTCTTCATGGGACTCGCCATCGCTCAGCTCGCCTGGGGACCAATCGCTGACCGTTTCGGCCGCAAGCCGGTCCTGTACGCAGGCAGCGCCATCTACATCGCAGGTGCCGCCGGCTCGGCTTTGGCCCCGACCTTCGAACTACTGCTCCTCAGTCGCTTCATCTGGGGCATTGGCGCTGCGGGCGCACGGGTGGTTGCGACTGCGATCATCCGCGACCGCTTCGAGGGCAGCCAAATGGCCAAGGCGATGTCGCAGGTGATGGCCGTCTTCATGCTCGTGCCGATCCTCGCTCCGACCATCGGCGCCGGCATCATTGCCATTCTCCCCTGGCGTGCCATCTTCTGGTTCTGCGCGATCTTCGCCGTGGTGATCATGCTGTGGAGCATCCGGATGCGCGAGTCACTCAACCCCGCGAACCGGCGACCGCTGCAATTCCGCTCGACAACCAAGGGCTACGTCGAAGTGGCGCGCACCCCGGTCACCTCGGGCTACACCAACGCGACAATCTTCTTGCAGGGCGTTTTCACGACGTACCTGGCAAGCAGTGAGCTCATCATCAGCGAGGTATTCGACCGCAAGGCCCAGTTCCCGCTGATCTTCGGCCTGGTCGCCGTGCTCTTCGCCGCCGGAGCAATCATCAACGGCCGCATTGTCGTGCGCGTCGGCGTCCACCGGCTCATCAACACGGCCTACGCGCTGCTGATCCCGACCACCCTGCTGCTGTGCGTCATCTCCATCACGGCTGGCGGCCGGCCGAGCATCTGGGTGTACATGCCGGTACTCGCCCTCACGTTGTCGTCGTTCATGTTCCTCATGCCGAACCTGAATACCGCCGCGCTCGGGCCGGTCGGCCACTTGGCTGGCACCGCGTCGGCATACGGCGGTGCGATCCGGATGGCAGGAGGCGCCGTGCTCGGCACGATCGTGAGCGCATTCGTGAGCGACTCGACGACCCCGTTCTCGATCGGGATCGCGTTGCTCTGCATCGGTTCCTGGATCACCGTGCTGCTCGTACGTCGACGTTCGCCTGAGTTGGCCACAGATCATCTACAGACTCTGGACCCCGTCGCCGTTTCGTGACGTTGCCGACCGGGCGCTGAATTGCACCCGGCGGGCACAGAGTTGCGAAAGGGGCCTGACCCCATTCGCAACTCTGGTCCGGTCAGATCAAGCCGAGTTCGGCAACCGCGTCGCGCTCGGCGACCAGTTCTGCTGCCGATGCGTCGATCTTCGAGCGGCTGAACTCGCCGATGTCGAGCCCCTGCACGATTTCGTAGTTGCCGTCCTTACAGACGCACGGGAACGAGCTGATGATGCCCTCGGGTACGCCATAGCTGCCGTCGCTCGGCACCGACATCGAGACCCAGTCGCCGTCGGGCGTACCGAGCGTCCAGTCACGAATGTGATCAACCGCGGCCGACGCTGCCGACGCTGCCGACGAGGACCCACGTGCGTCGATGATCGCTGCGCCACGCTTGGCAACCGTGGGGATGTAACTGTCGGCGTACCAGGCTTGGTCACCGACCAGTTCGAGTGCGTTCTTGCCGCCGACTTCGCAGTTCGACAGGTCGGGGTACTGCGTAACCGAGTGGTTGCCCCACACCGTCATCTTCTTGATGTCATTGACGGACGCATTCAGGCGCGTCGCGAGCTGGCTGATTGCACGGTTGTGGTCGAGGCGAGTCATTGCGGTGAAGCGGCTCGGGTCGAGATCAGCAGCGTTGTTCATCGCAATGACCGCGTTGGTGTTGGCCGGGTTGCCGACGACGAGAATCTTGACATCCTTCTTCGCCGAGCGGCTGAGCGCTTCACCCTGCGGCTTGAAAATGCCACCGTTGGCCGACAGGAGGTCGGCTCGTTCCATGCCGGCCTTGCGCGGCATCGAGCCCACGAGGATCGCCACATCGGCGTCGCCGAACGCCACATCGGCGTCGTCGGTGCAGGTGATCGAGTCGAGCAGCGGGAATGCGCCGTCGTCGAGTTCCATGCGAACCCCTTCGAGCGCGCCGAGCGCCGGGGTGATCTCGAGCAGCTGCAGCGCAACCGGGGTATCTGGGCCGAGCATCGTGCCCGATGCAATGCGGAAGAGGAGGCTGTAGCCGATCTGGCCTGCAGCCCCGGTGACGGCAACGCGTACTGGAGTGGTCATGGCAACTGAGGCTACGCCGATGCGGTGGCAGGGCCAAGCCCAGCGGCTCGGACCCCGAGTTGTCAGGCTGAGGTCACCCTGACGTCAAGCCTGTCCCTACGCCAGGCCCAGGACGCGATCGACGAGCATCGAGTAAAAGTTCTGCCCTGACTGCGTGAGGTGGATACCGTCATCGTAGAAGCAGCGGCCCTCGCAACTCGCCGCCAACACTTCCCAGTCGAGGACCGTCACGTTCGGAAAAACTCCGGGCAATGCACGAATTCTGTTGTTATTACCAGTCATCCAGTCACGGTCGCCCTTGCCGGTCAGCATCACGACCGTCGGCACGTCAATGAGGAGGTCCATGAGCGAACCCAGTGACGCGTCGCTGAAGGGCCCATTCGTCCCAAGGTGCACCACCACGACGGACGTGAGCGCACCTGAGAGCTTGACAGCCTCAAGCTCAGGCACGTAGGAGATGAGCTGGCGGCTCTTGACCGCATCAACGACGAAGCCGCTCGCCGTGAGCTCTTCGGCGGCACCGAGCATTACGGAGTCGCCGACGGCAACCAATGGAATCCCGGTGGTTGCTGGTGTGAGTGTCAGCGGGGTGATGGCGTTGACGTCGTCAACCACACCGAGTTGGGTGACGGGAGCCGGCGGCGGCGTGGTTGCCGGCGGCGCGACCGTCGAAGCGGGTACGACCACCGGAACGCCAGTTGTCGGCGGGGCCGTCGACGCAGGCTCGACGGAGGTGACCACAGTCGTGCCCGGGGCTCCGTCGGGCATCGTTGTCGGGGTCGGTGTCAGTGCTGCATCGGTGGTGGGAACCGCCACCGTGGCAGGAGCAACAGTGATCGGCGCTGTGACGGACACCGGGATCTCGCTATCGACTGCATCCGTGAGACTGACGGTGAAGTCTTCACCGTCAGCGAGCGACTCGGTGATGTCGTTCTGCTTGAGGTCGGCAGTCGCGAGCGCCGCGCCGGCGAACGTCGCCGCGAACGCGGTGAGTGCGGCTATTCCGACCAACAGGCCGGTCGGTCGACGGATTTCACGATTGCGCACCCGTTGCGTGAGCGCCTTGACCCCGCCGATGCGGATCGGCGTCTCGACGAACCGGTAGGACAGTTCGGTGATGATCACGGTCGGGATCATGGCGAGTAAGAACTCGTGGAGGCGGAGCGAGTTGCCTGCCACATTGCGGATGATCTGGTAGATCGGCCAGTGAAACAGATAGAGCCCGTAGGAGCGGGTCCCAATCCAGATGAGGACCCTGCCACCGAGCAGCCGATTGGCCGCAGCCCCCTGGTGCGTGACCGCAGCAATGATCAGGAGCGTGAGCACGCCTGCAACGAAGAGGCCGCCGCGAAAAAGTCGGCCATCGGCACCGCTCGGATCGACGAGATGGATGTTCCAGAACATCCATCCCAACCCAGCAAACGCCAGAACCGCTACGACGTCGAATGTCCGGCCACGATCGCGGAGCGGCCCACGGACGATGGCGAATGGTCGCCACACCATTGCAAAGCCTGCCCCGAGAAGGAGCCCACCGGCTCGGGCAACGGTGCTCAGGTACAGCGTGTCGAGTTTGGAGATCGGCCGGCCAGCGATGTTCCAATACGCCTCGGGCGTGACCTCGGGTTCGCCGACCACACCTGGGTGGTACGCAAGGCCGACGAGGATCGTGATCCCGATCGCGCCAACAAACAGCCAGCGACTGAAGTTGGCGACCCGACGTGTGCCGGTGCGGCCGAGGAACGCCACCATCACCAGGGGCCAGACCAAATAGAACTGCTCTTCGACCGCAAGGCTCCACAGGTGCCGGAGCGGTGCGAAATCGCCAGCTGCGGTGTAGCCGAGGCCCACCCACACCTGGTACCAATTCGACACGTAGAAAAATCCGGCAAAGACGTCGCCGCGAAGTTGGCCCAGCGCATCGCGTTCGAACAGCGCCGTCCAGATGGTGAGTAGCCCCATCAGCAGGAACATCGCAGGGAGCAGGCGCCTCGCGCGGCGGAGCCAGAAGTCGACCAGCGAAATCCGGTAGGTCCGCTCTCGCTCGGCGATCAGTAGCAGGGTGATGAGGTAGCCCGAGATCACGAAAAACATCTCGACGCCGAGAAAACCGCCCGGCAGCCACGAGCTGTTGGCGTGGTAAATCATGACGGCGACTACGGCAATCGCACGCATTCCGTCGAGGCCCGGGAGGTACGGGACCCGACTGATATGGGCGCGCACGAACCCACCGGAATGGTCGACAGCTGTCGGCGGGGGGAACACGTTGGTCACGGCCATGACACGTCAAGTATCGCTGGGGGCACGCTGCAATTCATGTCACGCAATTCTCAAGATCAGTGAATGGCGAATGCGTCAGGTGAAAAGGGAGCTGTCAGCCAGGACCGTCTCGATAAGCGTCGTGTAATAGATCGCGCCCGTCGACTTGAGGTGGATCCCATCCTGATAAATACAGTCGCCCTGGCATTGCTGCGCGAGGCCATCCCAGTACAGCACCTCGACGTTCGGGAGGCCGCTGGCGACGTTGATCATCAGGAGGTTGTTCTCCTCGTCGTAACTGCCGTCCGGCACCACATTCTGGATGAGCAGCACCTTCGGGACATTGGTGACGAGGCTCATCATCGCGTCCATCTGGTCGGCACTGATCGGGCCGTTCGTCCCGAGATGGATAACCAGCTCCCGAGGCAATTGGCTCCGGTCCGACAGCGCCTGGACGACATCAAGACCGCGCACGAACGCCCGGCTCTCTGCCGCGTCGACGGTGAAACCCGCTGCTTTCAACTCGTCAGCGGCGCCCAACATCACCGAATCGCCGAGAGCGAACTTCTCCGGCGCTGCGGGCAGCGGCACGGTGGTGGCGACCGTCACTGGGACGACATCGACTGCCGGTTCGCCAGCGGCGTTAGTGGCACCAGGGTCATCAGACAGAGCAGGATCGGGTTCAGGGCCCGGTTCGACCGCTGGTTCGGCTCCGGGCGCATCGTCGCATGTCCCGAGGAGAACGCTGCAGGTTGCTGCCGCACTCTGCTTCAGTGACTCGTCGACTTCGTTCTGCTTCAACTCGGCGGTCACCAAGCTGGCACCGGCGAAGATCGCCAACGCCGTACCGACGAATGCGCCACCGAGCACCGCTCCACGGTTGTCGTTCCGACGCGATCGTTCGCCACGCCGACGCCACGCAGCAGCGAGTTGGCCTTTACGGATCGGCGTCTCGATGTATCGGTAGGAGATCTCAGTAATGATCGCCGTGGCGACCATACACAGCACCCATTCATGGAACTTCAGCTTGGTTCCGGCAGTGTTCCGGACGATCTGGTAGATCGGCCAGTGGTAGAGATACAGCCCATATGAGCGAGTACCGATCCACAGCATGGTGGGGCCGCTGAGCGCTTTGGCCGTCAGCGAATCACGGTGTGTCACGGCGGCGATAATCAACAGCGTTGCGATGCCTGCGACGAAGAAGCCACCACGGAACAGCCACGGATCGGCGCTGTTATCGCCGAAGGTGTCGATGAAGCCGACCTTCCACGACATCAGGGCGAGGATGCCAAACCCGACGACGGCAAGCCCGTCGAGCGCATGCGCCTTATTTTGCAGCGGACCGCGCATCATCGCGACGGGGCGCCAGACCATCGCGAATGCGGCGCCGAGGAGTAGGCCGCTGGAGCGCGACAGCGTCGAGAGGTAGAGAGCATCGCCCTTCGAGATGAATCGGCCGCCGATCTCCCAGTAGGCGGCTGGCGTGTTCGACGGGTCAGCGTCGATCGGACCAGGGTGATACAGCACAGCGACGACGACGGTCACGAACACGGCAGCGCCGAACAGCCACACACTGAGATCGGCGATCCTACGACTGCCTTTGCGCAGCAGCGCGACCATCACGATCGGCCAGACGAAATAGAACTGTTCCTCGACAGCGAGGCTCCACAGGTGGCGCAATGGAGCGAAGTCGTTGCTCGCGCTGTAGCCAGCACCAATGAAAATTTGGTACCAGTTCGAGATATAGGCCACCCCGCCCAGCAGGTCGCCTCGGAGTTGGCCCAGCGCGTCGCGTTCGAACACGGCGGTCCAGATCGACAGCAGGACCAGCATCATGAACAGCGCGGGGAGGAGCCGACGGAACCGGCGAACCCAAAAGTTCTTCATATTCACTTCGCCGGTCTTTTCGTGCTCGGCGATGAGGAGCAGCGTGATCAAGTAGCCAGAGATGACGAAGAACACCTCGACGCCGATGAACCCACCCTTCAACCAGGTGCTGTTGGCGTGATAAATCATCACGGCCACGACAGCCACGGCCCGCATGCCATCGAGGCCCGGCAGGTACGGAACCTTGCTGATGTTCGCGTCAGCGCGGCGAGGTGCCGTCGCGGCGTCGGGCGCGGAGATAGCGGACATCACCGTCAAGTATCGCTCAGACGAGCACCGATCCAAGGTTCACCCTGATTTGTTTCGCGACCTCGGAACGGTTCAACGTGTACAGGTGCAGGCCCGGAGCGCCTGCGTCGATCAAATCGATACACAGGGCGGAAGCGAGTTCGATGCCGATCCGCTTGGCCTCGGCATCGGTACGGGCCGATTCGAGACGATCGACGAGCCAGCCCGGCACCTCGGAACCGCTCATCTCGGCCATCCTGTGGATCTGAGCCAGGTTCGTGACCGGCATGATCCCCGGCACAATCGGCTTGTCGACACCGAGCGCTGCCAACTCGTCGACGAGCCGGGTGTAGTGCTCGACATCGAAAAAGAACTGGGTGATTGCGAAGTCGGCGACGCTCAGCTTGTCGGCGAGGTGCTTGCGGTCAGCGGCTCGATCGGGAGAACGCGGATGCACCTCGGGATGCGCTGCGACACCGACCGAGAAGCAACCGGTAGCTGCGACGTCGGCCAGCAGGTCGAGGGCGTATCGATAGTCACCTGCCGGAGTAGAACCGTCGGCAGGTATGTCGCCGCCGAGGGCAAGAATGTTCTCAACGCCCATCCGGCGGTAGCCGACGAGCAGCCCGGCGACGTCGGTCCGAGTGTGGCCGACACACGTCAGGTGTGCCATGGGCTCCACATCGGTCTCTTTGCGCATCCACCCGACAACGTCGGCCGTGCGATGACGATCAGATCCACCTGCGCCATAGGTGATGCTGACGAAGTCAGGCCCCAGCGGTGCGAGTTCGGCCACAGTCCGGCCGAGCGTCATTTGTGCACTGGCTGATTTCGGCGGAAAAAACTCGAACGAAAGGGTCCGCCCTGCAGCCAGCTTGTCGGAGATACGAGCCATAGAACTGAGAACGTAACGATCCTGCCACCGAGCTCGGTCGCCAGATCGCGAACTTCCCGCCTACCGGAACGATTCCACAATATGGAACGCTCTGTGCCGTGTCCCGTCAGCGTTCGCTGGCGATGAAGTCAGTGACGGAAGTGGCGTTGGCCGGTGAAAACCATTGCGAGGCCGTGCTCGTCGGCTGCCGCGATTACTTCGTCATCACGCATCGATCCGCCCGGTTGGATCACACAAGAAACGCCCGCCTCAACTGCAGCATCGAGGCCATCGCGGAACGGGAAGAACGCATCGCTCGCGCATGCCCCACCACTCGCGCGGCCGTCGGCGCGGCCCGTCGCGATCCGGGCCGAATCGAGCCGGTTCTGTTGCCCTGCACCAATGCCGAAGGCTTGGCGGTCCTTGGTGTACACGATCGCATTACTGGTGACTGCGGCGCACACCGTCCAGGCAAATTCCATGTCGACCCACTGCGCATCGGTGGGCTGCAACTGAGTGACGATGCGCCAGGCATCACTCCGACCCTCTACCGGATCGGGCTGCTGGACAAGCAAGCCACCGTCGATCGGACGGACATCGAACGGCAGCGGCGACGGCGCGTTGGCCGCAATGACGCGCAGATTTTTCTTCTTGGCGAACGTCGCAAGTGCGTCGTCGTCAAACCCTGGAGCGACGACGACTTCGGTGAAGACATCACCAAGCGCAATTGCCATCTCGTTGGTGACCGTGCGGTTGACGGCCACGATCCCGCCGAAGGCGCTGACCGGATCGCAGGCGTTGGCCCTGATATAGGCGGTGGTGATGTCGTCAGCGATAGCAACGCCGCACGGGTTGGCATGCTTGACGACCACACACGCCGGGTCGTCGAAGCGTTGCACCAGACGCCACGCAGCCTCGGTGTCGTACAGGTTGAGGTAGCTCAACGCCTTGCCGCCGTGCTGGGTCATCGAATCCCACCAGCTCGTTGCGCCAGCTTGGCGGTACCGCGCACCTTCCTGGTGCGGATTCTCGCCGTAGCGCAGCGACTGCACGTTCGAGAGAGCGAGGTGGATCGACGCCGGCAGAGCGCCTGCAGTGTCGACTTCGTCAACCTCGATCGTTTCGTCGGCGACGTCGGGATCGTTGTCGTCAAACCATGTGACGATCGCTGCGTCGTAGGCCGCGGTGTGAGCAAACGCTGCTCGCGCGAGCCGCCGCTTCGTGTCGCCCGACAGGGCGCCATCGGCACGCAGTTCGGCGATCACCGGGTCGTAGCTCTTTGGGTCGACGATCACCGCGACATGGGCGTGGTTCTTGGCCGCGGCACGGACCATTGCGGGGCCACCGATGTCGATCATCTCGACTGCCGAGCCACTGCCGTGCTCGAAGTCTTCGAGGTTCTGGCCAAACGGGTACAGGTTGCCAACGACGAGGCTGATCGGCTCAATGCCGTACTCGGCCATGTCAGCGATGTGCCCCGGGTCGGTTGGGTCAGCAAGGATGCCGCCGTGCACCTTCGGGTGCAGCGTCACCACCCGATGGCTCAGAATCGCCGGCACGCCGGTCAGGTCTGCGACGTCGGTGACGTCGATTCCCGCCGCCGCAACTGCCTTGGCGGTGCCGCCGCTCGAGACGATTGACCACCCCAATTCGCTGAGGGCGCGGGCGAAGTCGACGACTCCGGACTTGTCGTACACGGACAGCAATGCGGTGGGCACGGCATCGAGCGTAGACAGGCGACTGACCGCGCGCCCACAAATGTCTGCAAGACAGGTCGTAATACCTCGCGCCACGTCAGCCCGAGCGACTACGTTTTGTTTGTGGTCGGTGTGACCGACAACACAAGGTGGCTTCTGCCGCCTGAATCTCGGCAACAAGTACTCAGGAAGGGGTCCGACATGGACTTCAGTAAATTCAAGACATCCGATTGGCTCATCATTGGTGGAGGCGTCTTAACGCTCATCGGCGGGTTGTTCCTTGACTGGATCAAGGTCGAGAGCTTCGGTGTGTCATTCTCCGACGGCAATGCGTTCGACTTCACGCTGACCGGAGCGCTCCCATGGCTGCTCCTCATCGCCGCCACCGTCATCGCTGTGCTGCTCGTTCTCGAGAAACTCGACCCCAAGGCGCAGCCATGGCCGCTGATTCTGCTCGGCGGCACCGCCATTGCAGCTCTGCTTCTGCTCATCCGGGTGGTCTTCAACCCGGGTGTACCCGACGGCATCAGCCGTGGCACTGGGATGCTCGTCACGTTCGTCGCTGCGCTGATCGCGACCGCAGGCGCGTTTCTCAACTTCCAGGCATCAGGCGGCGAGCTCTCCGACCTGACCGACATGAACAAGCTCAAGGCGAGCTTCTCGGGTGGCGGCAACGACGACGGTGGCGACATGCCCCCGCCGCCCCCGCCATCCAGTGGCACACCCCCGCCCCCGCCGCCGCCCGCCCAATAACCACCCCACCCACTTCTTCACCGAAGGCGTGAGGTAGATGCGCACCAGATGCGCACCTACCTCACGCCTTTGACGTTTTCGGGGCCAATCGGAACTCGGTCGATAGCGTCGGCCACTCGGGCCCTCGCCCCACTTCGGACTCACGTCCCACGTTCACTCTCGAACTTGGAGGCCCTGATGATCCGTCTGTCACCCGAACTCGCTGCACGAATCGCAACCCGCCACGGCGCGGTGCACCACACCGAACTGATCTGTGACGGGTGCGCACCGAGCGCAATCCGACGCTGCATCACAGCGCGCGAACTCATCGTCCACCATCACCAGACGTATCGAATCGCGACATCTCCTGAGACGTTTGAGTTCCGATGCGCTGCGGCCTGCCTTGCTGAGCGATCAGCGATCGTCACGGGGCCAGCAGCGGCGAGGCTCTGGCGGTTTCGGCATGTTCGCGGCACCGACCATCCGATCGTTCTCATCGAACACGGACGAAACGCACTGGAGCGCGGCGTGCTCGTCCGACGATCAAACCGAATGACTGAGCAGGATTTCGTGATTCGACCCGACGGCATTCGGGTCGCCACTCCGCCGAGAACTTGGTTCGACTGTGCCCGCGATCTCGACGATCCGCATTTCGAACGACTCACCGAATGGGTCCTCGACAAACACGCGTCGCCGCCGACGCTCTGGAGCGTTGTTCAACAGCTCGGGCAGCAAGGGCGCCCCGGGCTCGCCCGAGTCCGACGGGTGTATTCGCAGCGGTCAGTGTGGCAGAAGCCTGCCGGGTCAGGCCTCGAGCTGCGCGTCCTCCGTGCGCTCGAACGATCGGGCATGCCGGAATTGATTCGCCAACATCCGATTCGCTTGCCAGACGGATCAATCATCCATCCGGATGGAGCGCTTCCGGACCTGCGGTGGGCTGTCGAGGTCGATCACGTCACCTGGCATGGGGGCCGCTTCGACGCGCAGTACGACAAAGGACGCGATCGGCTCCTGCGCAAGATCGGCTGGCAGGTCGAGCGGGTGACGGACCAAGAACTGCGCGAGGACTTCTCAGGAACGATCAGTGGCATCGTCGAGATGTACCAGCTCAGAAAATCGGAAAAGGCGTGAGGTTGATGCGCACTGAGTGCGCACCTACCTCACGCCTTCGCACGAAAGCTGGGTGTTCAGAGGGCGGCGACGATTTCGGCCATCAGTTCGCCGGCTTCGGTCGGGTTGAGGCCGACCTTCACGCCAGCGGCTGCGAGGGCGTCCATCTTGCCCTGAGCCGTACCCTTGTTGCCAGAGACGATGGCGCCAGCGTGGCCCATCTTCTTGCCGGCCGGTGCGGTCACGCCAGCGATGTAGGCGCTCATCGGCTTCGTGACGTTGGCTGCGATGTACTCGGCTGCTTCTTCTTCGGCTGAGCCGCCGATCTCGCCGAGCATCATAATCGCGTGCGTCTCGGGGTCATTCTGGAACTCCTCGAGGCAGTCGATGAAGTTGGTACCGGGAACGGGGTCGCCACCGATGCCGACACAGGTCGAGACGCCGATGCCACGCTGCTTGAGCTCGTAGAGCGCCTGGTAGGTGAGCGTGCCAGAGCGGCTCACGATGCCGACGTTCGGGCCATCAGCGGTGGGGAGCTGGGCGATTTCACCGGCGGTGATGCCGATGTTGCACTTGCCGGGGCTGATGATGCCGGGGCAGTTCGGGCCGAGCAGGCGGGTGCCGGGGAAGTCACGCTTCAGGCGGTTGAAGACCTTTGCTTCGTCTTGCGCCGGGATGCCCTCGGTGATGCAGACAATGAAACCGATGCCGGCTTCAGCTGCTTCCATGATGGCGCCAGGAGCGAACTTCGGCGGCACGGTGGCAAACGACGCCGTTGCTCCTGTTGCCTCGACAGCCTCGGCCACCGTGTTAAAGATCGGGATGCCATCGACATCCTGGCCGCCCTTGCCGGGTGTGACGCCAGCGACGACCTGCGTGCCGTAGTCGCGGTTGCGAAGGCCGTGGTATTTGCCCTGGCCACCGGTGAGGCCCTGAACGATGACCTTGGTGTTCTCGTCTACAAAAATTGCCATGTCAGGTCCTCTTACTTCGCGAGCTCGACGGCCACACGGGCAGCGTCAAGCATGGTCGGCTCCGAGCGGAGCTTGTCTTGCGGGATACCGGCGTCGAGCAGGATCTGACGCCCTTCTTCTGCGTTCGTACCGTCGAGACGGATCACAATCGGCGCCTTCAGGTCGACGCGACCCATGGCCTCGACGATGCCCTTGGCAACTTCTTCACCACGGGTAATGCCGCCGAAAATGTTGATGAAGATCGACTTGACGTTCTCGTCGAAGTTAATGACTTCAAGTGCCCCCGCCATCACGTCGGCGTTGGCGCCGCCACCGATATCGAGGAAGTTGGCAGCTGAGCCACCGACCTGATTGACGACGTCAAGCGTCGACATAGCGAGACCAGCGCCGTTGGCGATGATGCCGACGGTGCCGTCGAGGCCGATGTACTGGAGATTCTTCTCGGCAGCCATCTTCTCGCGTTCGTCCATCTCGGTGAGGCCGCGGAATGCGTCCCACTCGGGGTGGCGGAACTCGGCGTTGTCGTCGAGCGTGACCTTGGCATCGAGTGCGTGCACTTCGCCGGTCGGCTTGAGGATCAACGGGTTGATCTCGGCAAGGTCGCAGTCACCTTCGTCGTAGCAGCGGTACAGCTTGACGAGGATGTCGGTCGCGCCGTCGATCGCACGCTCGGGAAGCTTCGCGTCGAGGCATGCCTGACGAGCTACTGCTTCAGAGAGCCCATCGACGGGGTCAATGTGCAACTTGACGATCGCGTCGGGGTTCGATTCAGCGACGACTTCGATCTCGACGCCACCTTCGCGGGAGAGCATCATCAGGTGCTTCTTCTCGCTGCGATCGAGGGTAAAGGAGACGTAGTACTCCTCATCGATATCCGAAGCAGCTTCGACCCAGAGGCGACGTACGACGTGGCCTTTGATGTCCATGCCCAAGATGTTGCCGGCGTGCTCACGCACTTCGGCTTCGTTGTCAGCAAGCTTGATGCCGCCAGCCTTACCGCGGCCACCGACTTGCACCTGCGCCTTGACGACGACGGGGTAGCCAGCAGATGCGGCTTCCTTCACCGCCTCGTCGACGGTGTCGGCCGGCCCGCCCGGGCTGACCGGAATGTCATAGCGGGCGAAGTACTGCTTGCCCTGATACTCGAAGAGATCCACGTTGGGAGCCCTCTCTTTCTTGTTTGCGGATGTTGCGACGGATGTTGAGAATGGCGTGTTCGACCGGCGAGCCGGTCAGGATTCGGTTTCGTCGAGGGCGCCTTCGAGCCACTCGCCGATGGCCTTGAGCGATGAGCCCGGGCCGAAGATCTCGGCAACGCCCTGCTCTCGAAGGACACGTGCATCGGCATTCGGAATGACGCCACCGCCGAAGACGAGCACGTCACCGAGATCACGATTGCGAAGCTCTTCCATGACACGCGGGAAGAGCGTGAGGTGTGCGCCAGAAAGGAGCGACAGGCCAACGCCATCGGCGTCTTCTTGCAGCACCGTTTCAGCGATCTGTTCTGGCGTCTGGTGCAGACCGGTGTAGATGACCTCGAAACCGTGGTCTCGAAGGGCTCGGGTGATGGTTTTGGCGCCTCGGTCGTGGCCATCCAGGCCGGGCTTCGCGACGACGATGCGATAGGTGCGCTTCACAGAACAAAGACCTTATGCGGCTGACAAGCCGATCCCCCAACCCGTCGATTCCTGAACGGAAGCAGCTGATGAAGGTGGGCCCAGCGGCGGCAGACTAGGGACGTGCCAAAGGAATCCGCTCCTCCGGTCAAGAATCGCTCGCCGCTCGTTCGCGCGTTGCTGCCCAATGTCGGCGGCATCGTCATTCTCGGGCTGATCGGCCTGATGCTGTGGGGCTTCGCTGCCTTCATCTCGCGTGACGGAACGGCCACGTCAGAGCGCCTGGCGCCATCGAACCTCCGAGTCGGGAGCGTGCAAAACGCCGCCGACATTGTCAACGAAGATGGCCCGATTCTCTTCGCCGACCTTGCGACCAACCGTGGAGCGCGCACCATCGTGCTCGACCACACCGGCGACGACCCTGCTCTTGGCTGGGTCGTCTACTTCGGCTACCCGGCCGACGGCGACGAAGACTGCATCGTCGAGCAAGTCATCGGCACACGTGAGTTCATCGACTGCGACGGCAAGACACTCGACGTCAGCGAGTTGGCACCGCCACCGCCGGGGGTCAACCCGGTTGTCGAAAACAGCCGCTTGCTCTCGATCGACCTCAGCGGCGTCACCGAAGACTGATCAACTCGGCGGCCCGGCCCCAAAGACCCGACCGCCGCAGAATCAAGCGTCGACGGGCAGGCTGTTGGCTGCGCTCAGCAAACGGCTGGCGAACTCTTCGGTGTGCTCTGGGAGCTTGCTACGGCTCATCGCGAGGCCGCCGATCACGTAGGCGCCGGTGTCACCAAGGGAGCTGGTCAGCTTGTCGAGGCTGTTGCCCGGGTGCAGTGCAAACGTGCAGAACGCCGCAGCCTTCTTGCCGCGCATCGACGGGAGGTTGGCGATGCCGTTCACATTCCAAGGCGCCTGGCCGAACACGAAGGCGCCATGCACCCATGTACCGACCAGCACAATGTCAGCTTCATGAATCGACTGATGGTCGGGCTGTTTGACCTTGGAGAGGCCGGTGATGGTCCATCGCTCCTGCTGCAAAAGGTCGGCCACGCCTTCGGCGGCCTTCCATGTATTACCCGTCAGACTCTCGACCAGAATTGCTGCCTTCATATCCGACAGTCTGGCACGGGGTGGGGCCAGTCAGCTGATCTTGTGGACGGTCAGCTGATCTTCTTGAGTGGCGCCCAGGCCAAGCTCAGATGTTTCGTGCCGACGCCGCTGAAATTGATGGTGGCTTCGGCCTTCTCACCCTGGCCCTTCACGTCAATGATGACGCCAGCCCCGAAACTTGGGTGTTCGACGCCATCGCCGATGTTCAGCCCGAGTTCCTGACTGTTCGACGGTTCCGGTGTGTGCTTCTTAGCGAACTGCATTGCTGCTTCGACGACGCGATCGCGGTGCGCATCCTGCTGTTCCTTCGCATCGCTCTGGACATCGGCGTTGATATCGCGACCGGGAAGTTCATCGTCGGCGTTGGCTCGCCGGTACGCAGGTGGCTGATACGACGAGTCGTCGCTGCGCTCGCTTTTCTTGCTGTTGGAGTAGTCGGAGCCGTACTTCGAGCGATAGCTCTGCCGCCCGTAGCTCGATCGACCGCTCACGTTGCCCGTCGATTCGATCAGGTCGACCGGAATCTCGTCGAAAAACCGTGACGGAGGGTTGTACTGCGTCGAGCCAAACAGCTGACGGCTCCACGCATGACTCATGTAGAGCCGCTGCATCGCGCGAGTGATGCCCACGTAGGCGAGGCGGCGTTCCTCTTCCATCTCCACCGGCTCGTTGAGTGATCGAATGTGCGGGAAGATCCCTTCCTCGACGCCGACGATGAAGACGACGGGGAATTCGAGACCCTTGGCCGAGTGCAGTGTCATCAAGATGACGAGGTCTTCAACTTCCCCCTCGGGCAGGTCGTCAGTGTCGGCAACGAGTGCGACCTGTTCCATAAATTCAGCGATCACCGTGAACTCTCGTGCCGAGCCGATCAGCTCACCAAGGTTCTCGAGCCGAGTGTGATCTTCGATCGAATCGGAGGCTTCCAGTTCTCCGAGGTAGCCCGACCCGTCGAGCGCTAGTTGCAGCAAGTCGGCGGGGCCGTACTGGTCGTCGACGGCCATACCCGACATGCCATCGAGCAGCTCGACGAACGAGGCAATGCCACGCACTGCTGGGCCGGTCACGCCGGCCTCGTCGTTACGACGCAACGCCTCGGCGAAACCAATTCCTTCGGAGGCCGCGAACGCATCGAGCTTTGCGACGCTTGCATCGCCGACACCGCGCTTGGGGACGTTGAGTACTCGCTTCAGGCTGACCTCGTCGGCCGGGTTCACAACGGCGCGCAGGTACGCCATTGCGTCTTTAACCTCGCGCCGGTCGTAGAAGCGCGTGCCGCCGACGACCTTGTACGGGACGCCCTGGCGCATGAACGCCTCTTCGATCACACGGCTCTGCGCATTGGTGCGATACAGGACCGCCATCTCGCGGAAGTTCGCCTCGGCGTCGCCCTGGAGTTGCTTCGCGATGCCAGCAACCCAGTTGGCCTCATCACCTTCGTCTTCACCGTGGTAACGCTGGATTTTGGCGCCGCTCCCGCTGTCGGTCCAGAGATTTTTCGGCCGTCGCTCGGTGTTGTTCTCGATGACCGCGTTGGCCGCGTCGAGGATCGTCTGCGTGCTGCGGTAGTTCTGGTCGAGCACCACCGTCGTGACGTCGGGGAATGCCGCTTCGAACTGCAGGATGTTCCTGAAGTCGGCACCGCGGAATCGATAGACACTCTGGTCGGTATCACCCACGACGCACACATTGTTGTGGCCGCGCGCCAGCATCAACACCATCTGATTTTGGGCGTTGTTCGTGTCCTGGTACTCGTCGACCAGGATGTGGGCGAACCGCTCGCGATAGTGCTCGAGCACCTCGCCGTGATTGCGGAACAGTTCGACAGTCTTGGCGAGTAGATCGTCGAAGTCCATGGCCCCGGCCTTCAAGAGGCGGGCCTGGTACTCGGCATAGACCTCGGCGTGCTTGCGATCGAAGATGTTCTCAGCCCCCGCGGCAGCTTCGGCTGGCGCCACCAACTCGTTCTTCCAGTTGCTGATGATCTGGTGAACCCCACGCGGCGTGAACCGCTTGGCATCAAGGCCGAGGTCGCGGATGACGTAGCCGGTCAGGCGGTTCGCGTCAGCCGAGTCGTAGATCGAAAATTGGCGCGGGTAGCCGAGCACGTCGGCGTTCGCTCGCAAAATGCGTACGCACGCCGAGTGAAATGTCGACACCCACATCGTCTTGACGACCGGACCAACGAGCTCGGCAACACGCTCGCGCATCTCGGCAGCAGCCTTGTTGGTGAACGTGATCGCCAAAATTTTCGACGGGTGGACACCCTCGTGAATAAGGTGTGCGATCCGATGCGTGAGCACCCGTGTCTTGCCGGAGCCCGCGCCGGCAACGACCAGCAACGGGCCCTCGTTATGCACAACAGCATCGAGTTGATCGGGGTTGAGGCCCTGAGCGAAGGGCGATGGGCCCTTCGGGCGGCCCTCGCCGGCCTGCAGCGAGGCAGCAACAGAGTCGGTCGCGGCGACATCGGCCGGATGCGGAATGTCGGCGAACAGCTCTTCGTCACTCATCAGCTGATCACTCTAGAGATGCGCCCCGCCCCACAGCGTTTGCGTCGACGTTTCAGTTGGTATGAGCGCCAAAACTTCGACGCAAACGGGCTGAGGCCTCAAAGGCGCAGGATCGCGAACTGGTATCTGCCTTCCCCGCCCGCGTGCGGCCATGAGTCGAACGACTCGATCAGGCCGTGGCCACCGAGCATCCGCTGGATGCGGTGATCAGTCCGTGAGCTGAAGAAGCGAGGCGGTCCAAAGTGATCATCGAGCTTGCCGTTCTCGCGATCGAGGCCGCCCCACAGCCCGATCGCAAGCGGCGACCCTGGCGCGAGCAGGCTCGTGATTGCCCGTATGGCTTCGTCGAATCGTTGGTCGGGCACGTGCAACAAGGTGCTCATCGTCCACCCTGCGTCGAAGCTCGCCGGCCGGAAGGGCGGCAGAAACAGCGATGCAGGCACCACCGTCGGACCGGCGGTCCGAGCGGCCTGCGCATTGCCCATCGACAGGTCAAGGCCAACGCAGTCCACGCCGGCAGCGCTGAAAGCTGCAATGTCGCCGCCGGGCCCCGATCCGACATCGATAACCGTGCGTCGGTCCTCGGCGAGCAGCAGCTTGATGAAGTCCGCCCGCAGATCGTCGCGGCGGCCACGTGAACCCATCGCAACACGCTCCCCGGCTGCTGCCTCTCGGTCGTAGCAGGCGCTGAGATCCTGCTCAATCGGCACCATCGGAGCCTCGCATACACCGATCCCACGCTCCCACAGCGTTTGCGTCGAAGTTTCAGTTGGCATGCGCACGGAAACTTCGACGCAAGCGGGGTGGCACCTACAGTGCGGCGATGCTGACGTGGCTCGAGCTCAGCGCCGCTGAGGCCATCTTTGCCGCCTGCGTGCTCGGCATCGCCTCGTTCATCCGCGGGTACTCGGGTTTCGGGTTCTCGGCGGTGTTGGTCGCTGGCCTCGCGTTTGTCGTCGAACCGGTCGCCGCAGTGCCGTTGGCGATCACCTTCGAAGTCGCTGCAAGCATCTTGCAGAGCCGATCGGTCCGCCACGAGATTCGGTGGAAGGACTTCTGGACACTGTTGATCGCCGCAGTGATTGGCAACCCGGTTGGTGTGCTGATCCTCACGACGGTCGACGGCGACGTGCTGCGCGGTGCAACATTCGGGGTGCTCTTCGCCCTCAGCCTGATGCTGCTGTTCAAGCGAACGGCACGCCTCGAACCAACGACCGCATTGGTGTTCGGCGTTGGTGTGGTCGCCGGCGTGGTCAACGGCGCCACGGCGATGTCTGGGCTCGTACTGGTGCTGGCGATGTCGTTCATCGTGATTTCTGCCGCCGAGATGCGGGCAACGCTCGTTGCGTACTTCTTTGCCTCAGATCTCGTCGTCCTCGTGGTACTCAGCGTGCGCGGAGCACTCCCGGACGAACTGTTCTGGCGAGTGACCCTCGGGCTGCCGCTCCTCGCTGCAGGAGTGCTTGTCGGGTCACGTGCCTTCCGGTCAGCCACGGACGCATCGTTCCGGCGGAACACTCTGCGTTTGCTGTGCACCATCTCTGTGGTTGGCATCGCCCGATTGATCGTCTGACTAGCGTGGCGTCATGACGTTGCCGATCGCCGACCGATGGTTCGACCGACGCACGATCTCGGACGGCGTCACGCTGCTCTGGGAACCGCATGTGATCGAGCTCATGCGGTGCAACATCTGGCATGTTGCAGGCCGCGATCGCGACCTCGTGATCGACACGGGTATGGGCGTCGCCAGCCTCGTCGACGAAATGGAAGACCTGCTCGACAAGCCCGTCACCGCAGTCGCCACACATGGCCACGGCGACCACATTGGCGGCCACCACGAGTTCGATGACACCGTGGCGCACGCCGCCGAAGCTGCCGACCTCGAACACCCCGACCTTGACTCACTCGACCCGATCGAAGCGTGGGGCCAGGGCGGCATCGACGCCCTCACCGCAGCGGGATACAAGTTCGACAGCGAGTACTTCGTCACGGCACTGCCCGCTGGCGTCACGCTCGACAGCTTCCGGCAGCAATCGGCACACGTATCGAGAACCGTCGACGAGGGTGATGTCATCGATCTCGGCGACCGCTCCTTTGAAGTGCTTCACCTCCCCGGGCATTCCCCTGGTTCCATCGGCCTGTGGGAAGCGACGACGGGGACGCTCTTCTCCGGCGACGCGGTCTATGACGGCCCGCTCCTTGACCAGCTCGACGGTTCCAACGTCGGCGACTACTGCGCCACGATGCAGCGCCTACTCGAACTGCCCGTCGACGTGGTGCACGGTGGACACGATCCGAGTTTTGGCCGCGATCGGCTCCGCGAAATCGCCCGCGACTATCTCAAGCTGCGCTCCTGACCGAGCACAAAAACGTCACAGTTTGGTCAGACCAAAGTGTGACACGTCGCGGCGGGACGGTCAGCCTTCTGATTGTTCGGCGAGTTCAAGCCAAGTTGCTTCGAGTTCGTCGAGTTCGATCTGAGCGGCGCTGAGTTGGTTGCCGACCGCCAACAGTTCGTCGACGGCGGCCAGGCCGCTGAGCTTGCCGGCCAACGTGTCGACCCGCTTCTGAGTCTTGACCATTGCCTGCTCGGCTTCTCGAAGTTGACGGCCAATCGTCGATGCGCTCGGTCCGGTACGCGCGGCCTTCGGCTTGCCCCCACCCGAACTTGGACCGGCAGGCTTTGGCTTGGCTGATCCGGTCGAGTTCATGCCATCCGACTTCTTGCCATCCGACTTCTTGCCGGCCGACTTCTTGCCGGACTTCTTGCCAGTCAATGCTGCTCGTTCAGCAAGCCAGCCACTGACACCGCCGGGAACGCGTTGCATGGCGCCGGACTCGTCGATCGCCAGCACATGGTCGGCGACGCGATCGAGGAACGCACGATCGTGGCTCGACGTGACGAGCGCGCCAGGCCAGTCATCGAGGAACGCTTCGAGCGAGCGAAGCGTGTCGAGATCGAGGTCGTTGGTCGGCTCGTCGAGGATCAACAAGTTCGGCTTGGTGGCGAGCACCATGACGAGCTGCAGTCGTCGGCGCTCCCCGCCTGACAGCATCCGGATGGGAGCGAACTGGGCAGTCGAGTCGAACCAAAATTTCTCGAGTAGCGCCTTGTCTTCGTGATCCGGCTCTCGATACGGGCCTGCGACGACCTTCCGCACGATGGCATCGGGATCGAGTGCGCTGGAGTGCTGATCGGCATAACCGACCACCACGGTTTGACCGCGGTCGACCACGCCAGCCACCGGATCTTTGCGGCCCGCAATGATGTCGAGCAGCGTCGTTTTTCCCGAGCCGTTCGGCCCGACAACGGCCAACCGTGCGCCAGGCTCGATCAGCAGGTCGACGTCGGAGAAGACCGTGTGATCACCGAACCGCTGGGTGACACCAGTGAGTTCGATCACTTGGTTGCCGAGGCGGGTCGTTCCAGCACCGAGTTCGAGATCGTTCCCTCGCACCCCAGCAGCGGCAGGGCCACCAGCAATGATCTCGTGAGCGCTGCGGAGCCGGGCCTTCGGCTTAGTCGAACGGGCCGGAGCTCCACGCCGCAGCCAGGCGAGTTCCTTGCGAGCGAGGATCTTGCGAGTCGATTCCTCGGACGCCTCGCGGTCGATCCGGTCGGCACGAGCATCGAGGTACGTCGCGTATGCGCTGGTACCGGCCGCGGCCTGGTGGATGTGCGAACGCCCATTGTCCAGTTCGACGACACGACTCGGGCCGACAGCGCTGGTCAGCCGGTCAAGCGCATGCCGGTCGTGCGTAACAAGGACGAGTGCCGCCTTCATCGCGACAAGCCGCGCCTCAAGCCACTCGATTGCTTCAAGGTCGAGGTGGTTGGTCGGTTCGTCGAGCACGACCATGTCGAATGCGCCCTGTTGGTCGTCAGCCAGGACCTTGGCCAGAGCAACACGCTTGGCCTGCCCGCCGGAGAGCTCGTCGGTCCGCCGATCGAAAAGCGGCAGCACACCGAGCGAGGTTGCAGCGGCCTGGACTTCCCAGCCGTCGCCAAGAACATCGCGCACGATGCCTTCGGGCAGCTTTGGATCTTGTTCGAGCGAGACGATCCGTGAGCCTCGGCCGAACCTGACAACACCGCTGTCGGGCTGGAGCGCTCCGGTCATGATGCGGAGCAACGTTGTTTTACCCGAGCCATTCACCCCGACAACCGCAACACGATCACCGACCGAGATGGTCACGTCGACATCGCTGAAAAGCACCTTGTCGGGCTGCGCCATGCCTACCCCAGATACGTCGACACAAATCACTGGAGCGACGCTACGCCCGAAAACGGCAAGCGCCGACGAACACCGCGGTGACGGATGTTCGTCGGCGTAGAAATCAGCCAAGCTGAAACTCAGTTGTCGGCGGGGGTCTCACCGTTCACCTTGGCGGTGATCCGCGCTTCGGCCTCGGCAAGCTTCTCGGCGGCCTCGTCGGCCGTGATCTTGCCGGCCTCGACAGCAGCGTCAACCCGCTCCTGCATCTGATCAACAATGGCGTCGACCAGGACGTCTATCGAGACGCCTTGGGCGGTGGCGACGTCGGCCAGAGTCGAGCCGGCCTGCAACTCGGCACGCAGGGTGGCGGCGTCAATGCCGAGCAGATCGGTCACGACTTCGGAGCGGCCAAACTTGCCTTCGCCACGGCCACCGCGATCACCATGGCCACCGCGATCACCGCGATCACCGCGGTTCTCCATCAGCTGTGTCGTCACTGCGTCCGCTTGCGCCTCATTGATGGTCCCGTCGTCGACGAGCGGCTGCAACACGGTCCGGAGGCGCTCGCCGGGCTGTACTGCATCGTCGGCCGGGGCGTCGTCGATCGGGGCGTCATCAACCTGCTGGACGATTGCGGCCGGAGCAACCACGGTGGCCGTGTCGGCAGCAGCGCTGGACATGCCGGGAACACCGAGTACGAGGCCGGCTGCGGTGCCACCCAGGAGGCCGGCGGCGAGGCCGATGCCCATCTTCGATTTGCCACCCTGCTTCGAGTTGCCGCCGTTGGGCTGGGCTGTCGTCGGGTCAGTCATGTTCGTCATTGGGGAGTTCCTTTCGAGAACGTCTGTTGGGGGGATGTCCACCACGATGACGACTGCCGGTGAGACCGAGTCCAGAGGCTTGTAAAGATTGGGTAAGAACGCTTCGTCAGGCTTCGGACAACGAGAAGCCGACATCGGCACCGCCGCCGTCACGATGCCGCGCGCTGACCGTGCCACCGCTCCGCTCAACGATCTCACGAACGATGGCGAGGCCGAGCCCTGAGCCCGGCATCGTCCGAGCGGTCACCGCGCGGTGGAATCGATCGAAGATCAGCGGAAGGTCCTCACGCGGAATGCCTGGGCCACGATCGAGCACACGAAGATCGCCGCCACGCACGACCACTTCGATTGCACCGCCGGACGTATCAAACTTTGCGGCATTCTGGATCAGGTTGGTGATTGCCCGTTCCAGGCCAGCGGGCGGCGCAAGCACGAGGCCTGCGGCTGCAACGTCCACATCGACCACGCGGTCTTTACGACGCGCAACCCGCGCTCCCACCGATGTTGCCAACGCTCCGAGATCAATGATTTCAGCTGGTTGATCGGCGAGTTCGCCGGACGCGACCGACACGAGCTCGTTGACCAGATCAGTGAGTTCTCGCACCTCACTGTCGAGGTCATCAAGAATGCGTTCCTGCATCTCAGAGCCCATGTCCGGGTGTCGCCGGATCACCGAGAGATTCGTGCGCAGGCTGGTCAGCGGGGTACGCAACTCGTGGCCGGCATCTTGCACCAGGCGCTGCTGTTCGGTTTGCGAGCGTCGAAGCGCACTGAGCATCGACTGAAACGCTGCCCCGAGGCGCCCGACCTCGTCGGCGCGCTGCTCGGCCACCGCCAGGTCGAGATTGCCTGAAGCTTCGACTTCTTCCGCGGCCCGCGTCAACCGGCGGAGCGGGGCGGCGACAGTCGAAGCGAGGAGCCACCCGATCGCAGCTGCCACCAGCGACACCACGATCACCAAGAACGTCGTCCGCTCCCGCAAATCGGAAAGCACCCGGTCGGTCTCACCCAGCGACCGAGCAACCTGAATCCCACCTCGCGCCGCGCCGACGGTGTGCATCCTGAATCGTTCACCTTCGAAGGTGATCGTCGCGACGTCGAAGCCCTTGTCGTCTCCGATGGTCAGCTTCGCTTTGGCAGTCAATTCAAGGTTCTCCTTGAACGACGAATTCACGACTTCGGCCCTGCGGTTCAACAGCCGCACCGAGTACACCCCGAGCAAGCCCCGGCTCGGAAGCCCGACCAGGTCGTCGCCGCTACGGATGTTGACCAGCAGCGACGTTGCCTCCTTCATCGATCGATCAACCTCGTCGACCAGCCGCGTACTCGTCGAGCGGTAACTCACCGCGCCGACCATCGCCGTGGCTACGAACCCGAGGACCGCCATCGCGACGGCGATCTTGACGCGCAGCGACCTCATTGCGGTTGGCCTATCACAAGGCGCCGCTCGACCGCGCCGTGTACCCCACGCCACGCACGGTGTGCACCAGTCGTTGTTCGCCGTTCTCCTCGGTCTTACGTCGGAGGTAGCCGATGTAGACAGCGAGGTTCTTCGAATCGGGTCCGAAGTCGTAATGCCAGATGCGTTCGTAAATCGTGGTGTGGTCCAGCACGATCCCCTGGTTTTGCACCAGCAGTTCGAGCAGATCGAACTCAGTCTTGGACATCACCAGTTCCCGGTCGCCGCGAAACACGCGACGTGCCGCCGGGTCGAGCCGCAGATCCCCGAGTGTCAGCGGCGCTGCAGTCTCGGCGGTGCTGTAGTCAGCACGCCGAACCAGCGCACGGAGGCGAGCCAACAGTTCATCAAGGTCGTACGGCTTCGGCAGGTAGTCGTCAGCGCCGACATCGAGGCCGGCCACGCGGTCAGACGTCTCGGTCCGAGCGGTGAGCATCAGAATTGGCAACCGATTCTCTTCGGATCGCACGACGCGACACACCGTGAGTCCGTCGACCATCGGCATCGAGACATCGAGGAGCAAGATGTCGGGTTCGCTCGTTCGAACGGCATCAAGACACTCGGCACCGTTGGTCGTCGCAGTGACGCGATACCCCTCGAGTTCGAGTGCTCGAACGAGCGCTTCACGTACGGCACGATCGTCCTCCGCGATGAGGACGTGTTGGTTCGGTGCGCTGGCCACGCGTGCAGTCTTGCCGGTCTGGGTGAGAGTCAGGTGTGAATGCGGCGTGCTGCGATCGCCGTCAGTCGAGTCGCGTCTACCCAAAGTCGTCTGCTACTAAGTGCGAATGCAACTCTTTCCGTCGCCGGCCCAAGTTTCTGGCCGGCTCCTTCCGATCGCGGTGGCGCTGGTCGCGGCGGGCGGGGCCATTGGGGCGACAGCACGTTGGCTCGTCGGAACGCTACTCAAAGCCGAGCCGGCAACCTGGCCGTGGGCGACGCTCGGCGTCAACATCGTTGGCTGCATGATGATCGGTGTCGCGGCACGGCACATCGAACGCGGCTCGCAACAGTGGGACTTCATTGTCACGGGCATGCTTGGTGGATTCACGACGATGTCGTCGTTCGCCGTCGAGTTGAACGACCTGGTCGACGCCGGCCGTTCGGGCATGGCGTTCGGCTACGGCACGACAACGGTTGTCGCGGGCGCGGGCATCGTCACGCTGATGTTGCGACGACCGTCGTGACGCCGGTCATGTTCATCCTGGCTGCTGCACTCGGTGCCGTTCTGCGCTTGCTGGTCGGCCTCACCGTCTGCAGTTGGCAGGCCCTGCTCGTTGCCAACACGACGGGCGCGGCGGTGTTGGGCTACGTGAGCTCAGCCGATCTCTCGGCGTCGACGATCACCGTGATCGGTGTCGGGTTCTGTGGTGCGCTCACGACCTACTCGTCGTTCGCGCTCGAGGCACGTTCGCTCGGGTGGCGCTGGGGCGCGTTCTATGCAGCTCTGACGATCGGTTGTGCGTGCGCTGCGGCTTCGGTCGGCTCGACCTTCGCCTAAAGCACCCGCTCGCTGCTCAGGCGGTTTCGAGAATCCTGACCGGCAGAACGCGCGGACCGCGGATCTGGCCGACGCTCCACGAAACATCGCCGGCCAATTCGAACTTCGGGAAGCGCTTCACGAACTCTTCGATTGCGACCTTGAGTTCGAGGCGAGCGAGGTTCGAGCCCAAGCAGCGGTGGATACCAAGACCGAACGCAGCATGACGATTGGACTCGCGATCGATAATGAACTGATCAGCGTCTTCAAATACACGCGGGTCGCGGTTGGCCGCGGGGAATGGCAGCAGAACCCAGTCGTCCTTTTTCATCGGACAGCCGTGGAAGTCGACGTCCTTCGCGACCATACGGGCCATCGTGACCGGCGCATACGCCCGGAGGAACTCTTCCAGCGCAAAGGTCATGACCTCAGGCTCGTCGTGCAAACGCTCAAGATCAGCCGGGGTCTGTGCGAGGTGCCAGAGCGACGATCCGATTGCCGACCACGTGGTGTCGATGCCCGCGATGAGGAGCAGGACTATGGAGCCGCGGACGTGCTCTTGGCTGAGCTTCTCGCCGCCGAGTTCGACGTTCAAGAGATAGTCGGTGAGGTCTTCTCGCGGGTTGTCGATGTGATCCTGCACCTGGGCGTCGAGATACGCGTCAAGCTTCTGGAAGTTTTCCTGACGGTCAGCCGTCGGGGCATTGATCGTCTCGAGCGTGTTGTGGACGAACTCACGGAACAAGGCTTCGTCGGCCTCAGGGAAGCCGAGCATTCGGCCGATCACGTTGACCGGGATGTGCTGGGCGTACTGGATGGCAGCGTCGACGACCGTGTCGCCAGGCGTGATGTCACCCATCTCGTCGAGGAGTCGGGTACACAACGCACGGATCTCGTCTTCCCACGGCTCGATCTGCTTCGGAGCGAACGGCGGCAGCAGCAGGCGGCGCGCCAGGTTGTGGAACGGCGGATCGCTAGAGATCGGCGGAACAACTCCGATCGGTGCCGGGATGGCTGCATCGCCGGGGCGAGCGTGGCTGACCACGACGCTGCGGCTGGTGAAGTTCTCGGTGTCGTACGCAACGTCGTGAACGGCCTCGTGCGTAATCGGCGTCCACATACCGCCATAACGGTCGGAGTGCGCAACCGGGCAGCCGCTGTCGCGGAGCTCTTGCCAGACCTCGGGTGCATTCGCGTTGTACGACTTGTCGGCGTGATCGAAGTCGGTAGCGAAATCACTCACCGGGCCGTAGTCGGCAGCGTTGTAAGGAACGCGTTCCCAGGCAATCGCGTTCTCGGGGCTGTCGGACAGCGCGAGAGGCTCGGAAATGGTTGGTTCAATCGTGTCAGTCATGGTGTTTCAGCCCTCTCAGGAATCGGTGATCGTGATGGCGTATTCGGGGCAGTTCAGCGCGGCAAGGCGAGCCTTGTCTTCGAGATCAGGGCTGACCGATCCGTCGCCGAGCAACACTGCCTGGCCGTAGTCGTCGACGTCGAACAGTTCGGGGGCCAACGCATAGCAACGGTTGTGGCCCTGGCATTTTTCGACATCGAGATGTACGCGCATGGCTTGACCTTAGGGCCCTGAACTACGGCGGATCCAGCTGCCAGCCATCTTTTTCGCACAGTGTTCCAATGCGTGTGACCGCTCCGGCGCACCGCCACCCCTCAACAACCAACCTGATCAGGTGCGACGCGGATTGGTCGGCCCGACGAGGACATCCCGAACGTCGGTCACAGCGGACCGAATTCAACGCGCGGAGCGGCCGGTCAGCGCACTGTCGCACCTGCTCGAGGATCTGGCCCGAGGAGATCCCATTTGTTCCCGGCGACGTCGCGGAACACTGCGACCGTTCCATACGGCTCGATCTGGGGTGCGGTCACGAACTCGACGTTGTGATCGAGCATTCGCTGGTAAGCCACATCGAAATCATCGACGCGGAGCAACAGGCCAACTCGACTCGCGAACTGCCTGCCAACCACTGCTGCCTGGTCCACACCGTCAGCGCGGGCAAGGAGCAGGCTCGTCTGTGCACCGGGTGGACCAACGACGACCCACCGCTTGCGCCGACCATCGTTGGTCAGCGCTGGCGAATCCTCGATGAGGTCGAACCCGAGTGCTCCGACAAAGAACTCGATCGCTGTGTCGTAGTCGTCGACGAGTAGTGCGCTGTGTTCGATGTGCATCGCCGCAGACGGTATGCCATCAGGCGGCCGGTCGCCGGAAGGTCAGCAGGAGGAAACCAGCTATGCAGGGCAGCGTGACGATTGCGGTCGCACTGCCGACCGAAAGCCGCGAGGCGGCGAGCACACCGACAGCGGTCGGGATCACCAACGACATCAGGCTCGAACCTGAGCGCAGCCAGGTGAGGGCCACACCGCGTCGCCCCGGGAACTTGGCGGCCTCGTCATACAGCTTCGGAAAGAACACGGAGATGCCGACACCCGCAACCGAGTAACCGAGGAGCACGAGCAGTTCGTGCGGCGCAAATGCAGCCATGGCGAGGCCGATGCCCGACACCACGATGGCACCGCGGAAGAGCAACACGTCGCCGAGGCGAACCAGCATGGCGTCACCGAAGAGCCGCCCGATCGTCATCCCGACCGTGAATGAGACAAACCCGAGGCCTGCAAAGCCGAGGGAGGTGTTGAAGTCTTCGCTGAGGCGGAACGCCGCCCAGTCGCTCGACACCAATTCAACCGTCAGAGCGAAACCGCCGGACACTGCCAACACGATGAGCATGATCCAGCGGGCACGCGTGCGCTTCGGAACAACACCATCGACAGTGTCTGGTTCGTCGCCACCTTCGTCGACCTGCAGCAGCCCGCGACCAACAAAGACCAGCGCAGCAGCGAGCACGGCGGCGACAATGATCAGCTGTGTTCTGAGCGAGACACCCGACGCGGCTGCTTGCGCTGCGACGAGGCCGCCGGCAACAGTGCCGAGGCTCCAGAGGCCGTGGAGACGATTCATTACCGGCGCGTGCCGGCGTGCACTCAACCACGAGCCCTGCAGGTTCATTGCAACGTCGACGACGCCGTCGGCCATCAGAATCGCTGAGAATCCGATGAGGAAAATGACGGGAGTCGACGCGAGCCCAACGATGACGAGTCCGACAAGCATGAACATCACGAGCGCGATCAGTGCTCGGCGCGTTCCCAACCGGTGGATGATCGCTGGCGAGGCCATGCTGGCAACGAGGCCGATAATTGCGCCAATCGTCAACATCACCCCGAGCTCATCGAGGCTCAATCCGAGCCGCTCGCGAATCTCAGGAAGTCGCGGAACAAACGAAGCAAAGACCGCCCCGTTCACAAAGAACTGCACAGCAACAGAAGCCAACGCCCGCGAGTCAGTCGCGCTCAGTTCCGCTCGCTCACCAGCCGATGTCACCGCAGCAAACTATCTGCGACCCTCACTCGGCCCCTCCGCGCCACACTTTCGCGTCACACTTTGGTCAGACCAGAGCGTGACACGAACGTCACACTTTGGTCAGACCAGAGCGTGACAGAGTGCGACGCGGTTAGAGCGCGTGGATGCGGTCGACGGCGTCAGGTTGGCTGGCATCGATCACTGCGGTAATCGGGCCGTTGTCGCCCGAGACCGCGGCGAGCGGACCGCCACGGATCGTGCCGACGGTGAGGATGATGACATCGGTATCGGGTTCGACTTCGCGGCAGATCGCCGCTTTGGCAATGGCCTTCCACACGTTTTCGACGCGGCTCAGGCCCGGTCTGGCGGGCGTGTTGGTCCCGCCGAGCTCGAAGATTCGGACAACGCCCTCAGGGCTCGTCGCCCGGAAGTTGACCGTAACGCCAGGCGACACTCGTGCTGGCTCGTTCACATCGGTGTAGCCGGCTTCGTCGAGGAGCGTGCGGGCCATCTCCTTGAGCGTGCGACGGTCGGGGAGATCGCGCTGAGCGAGCGACTTGACGCGCTCCTCGGCCTGCTTCACGTAGCCCGGGTCGGTGTCGTAGCCAACGTAATGTCGCCCGGTGTTCTTCGCCGCAACTGCTGTCGTGCCCGATCCCATGAACGGGTCCAGCACAACGTCGCCCTCGTAGGTGAAGAGGTGCAAGCAGCGTTCGACCAATGCGACCGGGAACGGGGCGGGGTGGCCGACGCGAGTTGCGCTTTCGGCGGGGATCTCCCACACGTCCAACGTGGCTTCCATGAACTCGTCACCGGGCACGGTGGCGGTGCCCTCGGTGCTCTGGCCGCCGCGGTTGCCGAAGCCGACGCGGTCGAAACGACCTTTGCTGGCGATGATCACGCGCTCGGTTGTGTCTCTCAGGACCGGGTTAGCTGGCGACTGGTAAGAACCCCAGGCGCAGGACCCACTGGCACCGCGCTGCTTCTGCCAGACGACTTCGCCGCGAAGTAAGAGGCGGAGGTCGTCCTGCAGGATCGTGGTGACGTCGGCCGCGAGGCTGCGATATGGCTTGCGGCCGAGGTTGGCAACGTTGACAGCCAAACGACCGCCGGGCTCGAGCGTGCGGGCACTTTCGCGCAGGACGTCGCGCAGCATCGTGAGGTACTCGATGTAGTCGGCCGGTACGTGGCCCTCGCCGAGCGCCGTCTCGTATTCTTTGCCCGCAAAGTAGGGCGGTGAGGTGACGACGAGTGCGACCGAACCGTCGGGTACTTTCGACATGTCGCGGGCATCTCCGACATACATCACATCGATCTCGCCGGTTTCGCCGAGCGTGTCGTCGTCGCTGATCTGCGGCGGTGCAAATCGACTGTAGAAATCAGAAGAGTCATGCGACTCGCGTTTGCTGACGCCGAACGATGACGTGGAGGTTCCCATTGTGGTATTTCTGCTTTCGTTCGCTGTCAGGTCGCTTCGGATTCGGCGGCAGCGCCGAGCGCGGTTGGGTTGGTCGGTGTGCTGGCTCGCGGCATCCGCTCGATCGGGATCTGCGCCGCAACGACCGTGGCTGGTTCGCGCTCGATCAGCACGTTGCCGCGCGTGATCATCGTCCCAACATCAGTCACGAGCGCAAATCTAGATTCCCTCGCGCGCCGAGTGGTTGATACACGCGCGGTCCGCGCGAGAACTAGAGAGTGGTCAGTCATCGATTTCGCTTCGGATGTCTGCACGAGACACCGAGAAGCTGCGCTGCAGCACTGTCCGACGCCGGTGACATCTGTCAGGATCTCGACGTGATCGACATTGATGCAGCTCTCACCTCTCTCTCACTCAGCGACAAATGCCTCCTGGTCGCAGGCCGGACCACCTGGGAAACACGCGCCTTCCCCGAGGCCGGCATCCCTGCGATAAAGATGTCCGACGGCCCGACCGGTATCCGCGGCGAGGGCCATGGAGGCGGCGGCACCCCCGGCGTGGCGGTGCCCGCTGGAATAACGCTCGGAGCTACCTGGGACCCCGCGCTGCTCGGCGAGATCGGCTCGCTGCTCGGCTTGGAGGCGCGCCGCAAGAGCGCGCATGTCCTACTCGGCCCGAACGTCAACCTGCATCGCACGCCCGTCGGCGGGCGAACCTTCGAGTGCTACAGCGAAGACCCCGAGCTGACCGCTGCGCTCGCAACCGAGTACGTGCGTGGCGTGCAGTCACACGACGTTGCGGTCACGGTGAAGCACTTCGTGTGCAACGACACCGAGATCGAGCGAATGTCCGTCAACGTCCAGGTCGACGATCGCACACTGCGCGAGTTGTACCTGCGACCGTTCGAAGCCACCGTTCGCGATGCTGGCGCATGGGGCATCATGAGCGCCTACAACAAGTTGAACGGCGAGTTCTGCGCACAACATCGTGGGTTGCTGACCGACATTCTGCGGACCGAGTGGGGTTTCGACGGCTTCGTCGTCTCCGACTGGTTCGGCGTGCACGAAGCAACGCCAGCAGCAAACGCCGGGTTGAACATCGAGATGCCGGCACCCGTTCGGGTCTACGGCGACAAGCTGGTGGCTTCTGTCGAGCGCGGCGAGGTCACCGAGGCGCAAGTCGATTCGTTGGTTCGCGACATCCTTGTGCTCGCCCAACGTGTGCGCGCCGACGAGCGCAGCGCGCACGATCCGGAAGAATCGGTCGACGATCCAGCCGAACGGGCGCTGACGCGTCGGGCTGCGGTCAGCGGCACCGTCCTGTTGCGGAACGAGTCGATCGACGGCACCCCGGTCTTGCCCTTCGACGCCACCACGCTCACGTCAGTTGCAGTCATCGGCCCGAACGCAACAATCGATCGTTCAATGGGTGGCGGGTCAGCGAGCCTCGTTCCGTTCGGCCATCGCACCCTGCTCGAGGCCATCACCGATCGCGTCGGACCGGGCACATCGACCGACGCCGCAATCGCCTTCGAAGCCGGCGTCCGTATCGACCGGCTCACTCCAGTCGCACCAAGGCGCCAGCTCGTCCAGCCCAACGGCGAGCCCGGCCTGCGCATCGAATACATCAACGGACGCGACTGGAACGGCGACACCGTGGTCGAGCAGACCGCTCCCTCGTCGATGGTCCGCTTCTTCGGCTCGACTCCAGAGGGCGTCGACCCACGGGGCTTCGCCACACGAATCACCGGGTCGTTCGTGCCCGACAGCGACGGCCCCCACCTCATCGGTGTCGTGTCCACCGGACCGTTCATCATCGACCTCGACGGCACCACGATCATCGACGACACCCAGATGGAACTACCACGCAGCGAAGAGTTTTTCGGGTACGGCAGCGTCGAAGCCACCGCGACCATCGAGTGCACTGCCGGTGTACCGATCGAACTGAACCTGCGTTGGGCCACCTCGGAAATGAACGGGTTCGCGGCGCTTCGTGTCGGGTTCCGTTCCCCCGAACCTGCTGACCTGATGGACCGAGCAGTCGCTGCGGCTGCCGCGGCCGACGTCGCTGTTGTCATGGTCGGAACCAACGACGAATGGGAAACCGAAGGCTTCGACCGGACGACCATGGATCTCCCCGGCCGCCAGAATGAGTTGATACGCCGAGTCGTTGCGGCCAACCCGCGCACGGCCGTGATCGTCAACGCTGGCTCGCCGGTCACGATGGACTGGGCCGACGCGGCCGACGCCAATTCGGCGCGAGCCGTCCTCACCTCGTTCTTCGCTGGCCAAGAGCAGGCCGAGAGCTTGGTCGACGTGCTCCTCGGCGTAGCCGACCCCGGCGGGCGCCTCCCGACGACGATTCCGGTACGGCTGGCCGACCATCCGGCCTACCTCCACCATCGGCCCGACCACGACAGCGCTGGCAACGGCACCCAGGCGTACGGCGAAGGGCTCTTCATCGGGTACCGCGGCTACGACGCACGCGACATCGCTCCACGCTTCGCCTTCGGCCACGGCCTCAGTTATGGCTCGGCAAGTTGGGGCGACGCCGTCATTACGTCCGAGTCCGCTGACGGCATCACGGTTGAGGTCCCGGTCGCAGCAACCGGCAGCCGGGCCGCAACCGTTGTCGTGCAGGGCTACATCGCAGCGATCGATGCGCCCTGTATTCGACCGCCCAAGGAACTGAAGACCTGGGACAAGTTCGTCGTCGAGCCCGGCGCGTCACATGCGGCTCAGCTCACGTTCCCTCGTTCGGCATTCCGGCGCTGGGATACAGCAATAGGCGGCTGGATCGTCGACGCCGGCGACTACGAACTCGTGATTGCGGCATCGGCGACCGACATTCGCCAGCGTTTGCGGGTGACCCTCGCCTGAAGTCGCTGTTGAGAGGCCCGCGGACGGGTTTGCAACGGGACTGAAAGCGCTTACATTGCGCTGTGTATGAGCGAGTCTTCCGATGCCAATCCTGACCACAGCACCCGTCCCGGCTCCCGTCCCTGGTGGAAGGACGCACTGATCTATCAGGTCTACGTCCGGTCGTTCGCGGACTCCAACGGCGATGGCGTCGGCGACCTCGCCGGTATTCGCTCCCGACTCGATCACATCGCGTCGCTCGGTGTGGAGGCCATCTGGCTGAACCCGTGCTATCCGTCGCCACAACACGACCACGGCTACGACGTCGCCAACTACTTCGACATCCACGACGAGTACGGCACCCTCGACGACTTCGACGCCCTCCTCGCCGACGCACGAGACCTCGGCATCAAGATCCTGATGGACCTCGTGCCGAGCCACTGCAGCATCGAACACCGCTGGTTCATCGCCGCGCTCGCGTCCGCGCCGAACAGCGCAGAGCGAGCCCGCTTCTACTTCCGCGACGGCACGGGCGAAAGCGGCAACGAGCCGCCGAACAACTGGCAGTCGGCATTCGGCGGGCCAGCATGGACACGCCTCGACGCCGACCCAACTGCCAACAACGGCAAGGG